>JAHJUV010000013.1 GCA_018828825.1 Planctomycetota bacterium
CTACGGCCTTTACAAGGTGAGGCTTTACCGGCCTGCCGTGATTTGCGAGCGTACAATACGCACCGGCCATCTGCATAGATGTGGCGGAAAATTCGTGGCCAAACGGTACGCGTGCGATACTATAGCCTGTCCAGAATTTCAGGGGCCAGACAACACCGCTGTCCTCGCCGGGCAGGTCGATGCCTGTCTTTCTGCCGAAGCCGAAAAGCTTGAGGCCTTCATAAAGTTTCGCGGCGCCCATCTTCTGGCCGATTTTCGCCATTCCGATATTGCTCGAATGGGCGAGAATCCCGCTGATTGAAAGATTTCCATAACCTCCTTCATGGTATTCGCCGATAGTGCCGAATCCTTTGCCGCTGTAACGGCCGTTCCCGCAGAAAATCGTATCGTCCGGATTGATAGAATTTGTTTCAATCGCCCAGGCAGCAATAATCGGCTTGATAATACTGCCCGGCTCAAAAGGGTCTGAAAGTATATGATTGCCGAGACTGTTCTGGTCGGCGTTTTTCAGATTCGACGGGTTGAAATCCGGCAGCGAAACAAAAGCCAGTATCGCCCCGCTGCACGGGTCCATTACTATCGCCACGCCGCTTTGGGCCTGAAATTCGGCCACCTGTTTTTTAAGTGCTGAATATGCAAATTCCTGAATGACCGAATCGAGCGTAAGAACGATATCGCTGCCGTCCTGCGCAAAAGCGCCAAAACTTTTCAAACCTACCGGTCTTCTTGCGGCATCGGAAAAAAATGTGCTGATGCCGAAAGCGCCCCTGAGAATTTTGTCGTATTGCAGTTCGAGGCCTGCCAGGCCCTGGCCGTCGGTGCCGATGAAACCCACCGAATGTGCCGCGGCGGCGCCAAGCGGATAGTATCTTTTCCATTTGCTCTCGATGCCGATGCCCTGCAGGGACGATACCTGTTTTCGTTGAGCGTCGGTCAGTCTGATATCGCTGACTATCGGGGCGTAACCGGCGTTCCTTGCCGTCAGAACGGTTTTGCTGATTTCAATCGGAGTTATATTGATTATGCCCGCCAGGTCTTCGGCGGTTTTTTTGATGTCGGCAATTGCACGGGGTTCGGCAAAAACAGTGTCGGAAACATAGCTTGCGGCCAGGGTCCTGCCACGGCAGTCGAGTATCGCCCCCCTTTGGGGCTGCTGGGTGAAATTGGAACGCTGTGCCTTGAGCGAAATCTGCTGGTAATAATCGTTTCTGTAATACTGCAGATAGAAACAGCGGACAGCGATGCCTATGAAGCCGATGCCGATAAGCGAAAGAAAAATTAAAGCTGTTTTGTTCCGCATTAAACCTCAAACAAGGCAAAGGTTAATCAATTGGTTTTGTCTTTGACGATTTCGGATACCGAGGCCGGGTTTATATAGTTTTCGAGCTGAAGCTGCTTTTGCCAGAGCTGCTGTTTCAGCCTGGCCGTTTTGACCTGGCTGCTTCTGAATCTGTAGAAAGCGGTATTTTCCTCTCGGCGGAGATAAACGGCGGATATCAAAACCAGGAAGATGACAAGAACAACAAAAATGTAACGATATGAAGTCAAATTTATCCGCTCTGGCGCCAGTCGCAAAAATTACCTGGCAGGCAGTTTTATTTTTGCCCCGACAATAAGGTTATCAGTATCGATGGATTCGTTCATCGCCGCTATTTCTTCGTACCTGCTGGGGTCGCCGAGATATTTGGCGGCTATCTGCCAAAGAGTATCCTGGTCCTTTATAACGTATTCCTTCAAAGAGGCGGCAGGGACTGCTTCCTTATCGACTTTTTCAAACAGGCCGGTCTTGAGAAGGGCCTGCTGCTTTGCGTTCAGCGGCGGAATAATCAGCTTTTGGCCAATCTGAAGCTCGTCTATGGATTTGAGAGTCCTTTTGTTCGCTTCGTAAATTTTTCGGATATTGACAAGCCTGTTTCCCTCTTGCGGGCCGTAAAATTTTTGAGCGATTTGTGCCAAACTGTCGCCACGGCTAACTTTATAAATTGTCGCAGAACTTTGAACTGCCGGAGTCTCAACTACAACTGTCTGCTGCGCGGGGACAGGTTCGAAGACGCTCTTGACGACTTCACTGGCCGCCGGAAGAATCGTCTGATATGCGGGGATCTGAGGAGATGGCTGGATTTCCTCTTCAAAGGCGGGAGCAACCTCTTTTTTGTTCAGGGCCACAGCAATATTTCTGCTTTGGCCGACGATGCCCGGGGCGGCAGGTTTATAATGACTCACATAACTTATGGTATCCTGGTCCTTGTCCTTTTTGCTGAGAAAATCAGGCAGGCCGTTGATGACAAAAGTAATAGCTACAATAAAAACCAGCGCTAAAAGTAATCCAATTTTCGCATCGGTTGTCATAGATGAAACTCCTTTTTCATACTAAAGCTTTTCGGCTATTCTCAATTTCGCGCTTCTCGAACGCGGGTTTTCAAGAACTTCGGGCCGCAAAGCCATTATTGGTTTTTTTGTAATTATATTATAAACGCCGGCCGTTTTATTCTGCCGGAAATTTTCCTTTACCATTTTATCTTCAAGACTGTGAAAACTTATAACTGCCGCTCGGCCGTCTTTCTTCAACAATAGCGGAATAGCCTCCAAAAATTCGCTCAGATTTTCAAGCTCATTATTGACCGCAATCCGCAATGCCTGAAATGTTTTGGTCGCCGGATGAATTTTGCTTCTTCTCGACGTCGGGCTGCAGCCGAGAGCTCGGCAAATAACGTCAACCAGTCCCGTAGTTGTCTTAATCTTAGCGGCTTTGCGGTAATGAACTATGGAACGGGCGATCCTCCGTGATGCCCGTTCCTGCCCAAACTTAAATATCAGGTCTGCCAAATCCTTTTCATCCCTGCCGTTGACGATATCCGCGGCGGTAACATCCAACCTGTCATCCAGCCGCATATCAAGTTTCATATCCTGCTGAAAACTCAGACCTCTATCGATATCCGCAAGCTGACCTGAACAGATGCCCAAATCAGCAAATATCAAATCAGCCGCCTCGATACCGACCTGATTCAAGCAATCGGCAATTTCGGCAAAATTCCGGCGAAGCAGCAAAACCTTGCAGGGCAAATTGCTCAAACTCTGCCGAGCAAATTCAAGGCATTTCTGGTCAACATCGAGACCAATAAGCACCCCTTCCCTGCCAAGCGATTCGGCGAACATCCTGCTGTGTCCGGCAAAACCGATAGTCGCGTCAACAACTACGGAATCGCTTTTCAGTTTCAGCTGGTCCCGAATCCGCTGGGCAAGTACAGGTTTGTGCTCAGCCGGCATATTATTCACTTTTCACTCCCACTGTTTCCAATACAAACAGCTTTAAACACTGCAGAGGCCAAATCCGTCAGCTTATCGCAAGAAGAGATTCCTGCTCGATAAGAGCCTGTACCTGCGGCGAGAACTCCACACCCGCCAGGCGTGGATATGCCTTGCGAACACTCTGGAGCCTGTCTGCCAAAAGGTTTATTGAATTAAAGGTTTGCTCGTCTGTGGGTCTTTGGCCTGTCAGGCTTTGGCTGACAACTTCGCAGTAATCGATATCCGTATACATCGCTCTCTCCTTAAAGCATTTTAAGCTATAATTCTTTTCCCTGTTTTTGAAGTACTGACTGTCTGGCCTGCATTGTCTGCTGCTGGAACTGGGCCGAATGGTCCGCGACATATTTTTCCCAGTCATCGGCATTCCAGAACTCGATATGGTCGCGAACACCTATAAGCGTAAGATTGCTGCCGAGGTTGGCCCGTTTCCTTATTTTTTCATTGATTAATAATCTGCCCTGCCTGTCCAGCTCTACCCTGCTGGCTAAAGCAAAATTCATCCGTTCGAATACCACTGCTTCATCGGGCGCTACTGTCCCCGGCGATTCGGCAAGTGCAATCTGCTTGAAATATTTTTCAGGATAAAGGCACAATACCCCATTAGGGCCAGCGGCAAGATAAAAACTGCTGCCGTGTTCATCGCAATCTATCTGGCTGCGAATCTTATTGGAGATGAAGACCCTTCCCTTTTCATCCACAGTGCCTTCATATTCGCCTGTTAGTAAAAGCATGGAACCTTTCCCACTTTCATAAACTTATGACCCAATTATTGCCACTTGTTCCCACTTGTCAACAAACAAACGAATTTTTTCGAAAAAATTATCAAATTTTTTTATAGGACGTGGATAAACCCCTCCCCGCAAAGTCTTTTCATTTTACCTAATTTACCAGAAATGCTTATACGAAAAGCGGGCGATGAGAATCGAACTCACATGACCAGCTTGGAAGGCTGGAGCTTTACCATTAAGCTACGCCCGCTTATGCGTTTAAGATTTTAGCCGGGGCGGCTGATTTGTCAAATATAAAGAGTTTAACCCCCACACCAACTTCACATCGCTGGTATTTGTTCAAAAATCATCCGAAAGAATTATCATTAGATAGTCCCCAATAAATCAATAATTTGAAAAATTGGTGTGGGGGTAAAATCATTGTTTAATTACAGATTGCTTGTTAAAATATCTCGTTTAAATCGACTATTGCGGTAAAACAGGGTTTAAGATATGGATCCCGTTAGACTTGTTGGATTTGTATATGTGCTTTAAAATACGAAAAATACAGGAATTATTTTATATTGGTGTATATCTGAAAGAAAGTCTAACGGGATGGATTTAACAATACTTGCACAATCTGCCAAGAAAGCATCAGCTCGGCTGTCAGCTGTAAGCGCCGAAAAGAAAAACAGCGCCCTTAAATCCATCGCCCAGGCCCTGCAGCAAAACGCCGCGAAGATTATCGAGGCAAACAAGCAGGATATGGACAAGGCCGCCAATGAAAATACCCCCTCGGCCCTGCTTAAAAGGCTCAAATTCGATGAAAACAAAATCAATGACGTATGCAGCGGTATTGAGAATCTTATAAATCTGGACGACCCTACCGGAAAAACGCTTTACACAATTCAACTGGACAAGGGACTCGACCTCTACAAGGTCAGCTGTCCGATAGGATTAATCGGCGTCATTTTCGAATCACGGCCTGACGTTCTGGTGCAGATTTCGACGCTGTGTTTGAAAAGCGGAAATGCTGTTCTTTTAAAAGGCGGCATAGAAGCGGCAAATACAAATCAAATCCTTTACGAGACCATATACGATGCGAGCATAAAAGCGGGACTGCCTGAGAACTGGATTCAGCTTTTGCAGACACGCTCCGATGTCGAGGCTATGCTCGGACTGGATAAGTGTATCGACCTGCTGATACCAAGAGGTTCGAACCAGTTTGTCCGCTATATTATGGACAATACAAATATACCTGTAATGGGACACGCGGACGGCATTTGCCATGTTTATGTCGACAACCAGGCTGATATTGATATGGCAGTGAAAATAACGGTTGACGCCAAGACTCAGTATGTCGCTGTCTGCAATGCGGCAGAGACGCTACTGGTTCATAAGGATATCGCGGAAAAATTTCTGCCTGCGGTAAAGACCGCACTTGAAACGAAAGGTGTTGAGCTTCGCGGCTGCGAAAAAACGAGAAAAATCATAGACATAAAACCAGCAGAAGAAAAGGACTGGTCGACGGAGTATCTTGCGGAAATTCTGTCGATAAAAACCGTGGATTCGATTGACGAGGCTATAGACCATATAAACACTTACGGCTCTCATCATACGGACACAATTGTTACACAAAGCAAAACCATCGCCGCTGAATTTATGGCCCTTGTAGATTCGGCGAATGTATTTTTAAACGTTAGCACGCGTTTCAGCGACGGCTATCGCTACGGGCTTGGCGCCGAAGTCGGCATAAGCACGAACAAGATACACGCACGCGGGCCTGTCGGCCTTGAAGGACTGGTTATATATAAATGGAAACTGCTCGGAAGCGGACAAATCGTTGCTGATTATACCGGCCCAGATGCAAAACCATTTACACACAAGAAAATAAAAGGTGAGTTTCACTTATAATGCGAAATTTTAGTAATTCAAAACGAATAGCGATAAAAATCGGCACCAACACGCTAAGCAAGGGCGGTGCAGTTGACAGCGGCTATATCCGTTCTGTCGCCGGGCAGGTTGCCGAACTGGCCAAGAGCGGCAGAGAGGTTGTCATTATAACATCCGGCGCAATCGGGATGGGCGCAGGCAGACTGAAAAAGACCAAATCGGTCAGCGGAATACAAATGCGCCAGGCCTGTGCGGCAGTAGGACAGCCTTTGCTTATGACTGAATACAGAAAGGCATTCGATAAATTTGCCCTTACCTGTGCTCAGGTGCTTTTGACGACGGAAGTTTTGAATAACCGCAAGACTTACCTGAATTTGAAAAACGCCGTTGAGACGCTTTTGAAACTCGGCGTCGTGCCAATCCTGAATGAAAACGACTGTGTATCAACCGCCGAAATCGGTACAGCCTTCGGCGATAACGACAAACTAAGCGCCCTTGTCGCGAGCAAGCTCGATGCGGATGTGCTGATATTGCTGAGCGATATCGACGGCCTTTACGATAAAGACCCGAAGAAACACGATGACGCAAAACTTGTAAAAGCCGTTTATGAAATAACATCTGAAATTTTGAAAAGTGCCGGCAGCAAAGGCAGTACGTTTGCCACAGGTGGGATGAAGAGCAAACTCGAAGCGGTCAAAATTGCCTCTAACGCCGGTTGCCGAATCGTTCTTGCCGACGGCAGGGTAAAAAATGTTATAACAAAAATCATCGCAGGCGCCGATATCGGTACGGTCTTTATGCCCAAAAGGAAATTGAGCAACCGCTCGCGATGGCTTTTGAACAGCGCCTCGGGCGGTATAATTACGATAGACGACGGTGCGGCTGATGCCATAAGGAAGAAAAAATCCTTACTGCCGAAAGGCATAAAATCGGTCATCGGAAATTTCAGCACCGGCGACGTGGTGATGATTAACAATATCGCCAAGGCGGTTACGAATTTCGGCAGCGACGATTTGAAGAAAATCGCGGGCAGGCACAGCAGCGAAATCAAAAATATTCTCGGCGAAAATAAAAAAGACGTTGTCGCAACGCCGGAAAATATCGTTTTTCTCGATTACTGAATTGACAAAAAGTCAAAGTTGTAAATAATTCTGATTTTTCAGCCGGAGTGGCGGAATTGGCAGACGCGCGGGATTCAAAATCCCGTCCGGTTCACCCCGGGTGTGGGTTCGATTCCCACCTTCGGCATCAGGTTTCAGTCTTTTTGGGGTTTGATTATGCCCAGTTCGACAAGCGCGTTGTAGGCGGCGCTCTGCTGGGCCTCTTTTTTGGTCGTCCCCCATGCGCCTGGATACCGCTTGTGGTCTATGACAGCGGCGCTTTCGAAACATTTGTTATGGTCGGGCCCTTTTTCGTCGAGGATTTCATAACCCACCGAACGGTTCATATTCTGCTGAGCGTGCTGCTGGAGAAGCGATTTATAATTTTCCTGGTGCTGGTTGGCGTTGGATTGTTCAATTAGCGGGGCGTAAATTCTCAGGATAAAATCCTTTGCCGCTTCGAATCCACCGTCGAGATATATCGCCGCTATCAAAGCTTCGAGTGTAGCGGCTGATATCGAACCCTGCAGTGCTTTGCTCTTTTTCATACCCGGCCCTATATCGAGCAAATCGTCAATGTCCAACTGATTCGCCAGAAACGAGCAAATCTTGCGGGAAACGAGTTTGCTCTTAATTTTCGTAAGGTCTCCTTCGAGATAGGAGGGAAATCTTTCAAAAAGCGCCTGGCAGATTACCATGCCGAGGACGGAATCGCCGAGGAATTCGAGCCTTTCATTGCTGTCGAGCTTGCCGGAGGCGGCGGAAGAATGAGTAAGGGCTTTTTGCAGGATGGTATGGTCGGAAAAATTGTACTGAAGTGCTTTCTCGATTCGCTGGGCGATTTGTTTTTTCATAAATGCTTCCTGTTATCACGCCGCGGCTTTTGCTGCCGAGTGAGATGTTAGCATTTTACGATGCCGCTGTCAACCCCGCACCTATTGTACAGTGCCAAAATAAAGAAAAAAATAAATTCAACAGGTGCCAGTCGAAACGATTTGGGGCTTGTGACGACCCGGAACAATAGGTGCGGGGTCAACCGCGGTTATTTGTGAGTTAACTGCAGGCCAGCCAGCGCGACAAATCTGTCATCCACAAATTCGAAAACTTTGTCCAGACCTGTAACCGCGAAAATACCTCTGGTTTTTTGGCTTGTGCCGCAAAGAACGAACTGCTGATTATTGTCGTCAAGAACCTTCTGTAGCCTGAGCAATTGCGCAAGGCTGGAAGATGTTACGATATCGGCATCTGAAAAATCGATGACGACGCTGCAGTCTTTCCGCTGACGAATAATGTCCGTCACAGCCTTAAGCTCATCGCACATATCCGGCTCAGTCGCGATATTTACCAATATTACATTTTCAGACCAATCCTGAATTCCCATTTTGACTCTCCTTAAACCAGGGTTTCATCATATCCTCTTTATCGGCAGTCATTAAGGGCAAATTAACCAAATTAACACAACTGCCGTTTTGATGATAAAAGCCTTGTTACCAGCCTGGTAAGGGGCATTTTTATCGGCCACCCATAGATACGTATAAGTTTTTTACTTTAGGCTAATTTCAATGTTTTGCCGCTTATGGCTTCAGCCATTTTGACCCCATCGACGGCTGAAGAGATTATTCCGCCAGCATAGCCTGCGCCTTCACCGGCGGGGTATAGCCCTTTAACCGCGGGGCTTTGTAAAGTCTCATCCCTGACAATCCTTATTGGTGAAGAACTTCTCGATTCTACTGCGGTCATAACCGCATCGTTCCTCGCAAAACCTTTGAGTTTTTTGTCCATCTGCGGGATTGCCAGACGGAGGGTTTCAATAACAAATCCAGGCAGGCATTCTGCAAGGTCGCATGGCGTGACTCCCGGAGTATATGATGGGTGAACCTGGCCCAGTGAATTTGAAGGCCGGCCGGAGAAGAAATCACCAACAAGCTGGACAGGCGCAAAGTAGTTACTGCCTCCAGTTTCAAAGGCTTTTCGCTCCCATTTCCGCTGGAACTCAATGCCGGCCAATGGGCTTGTGCTTCCGAAATCCTGTGGGGTGATACCGACTAACAGGGCGCTGTTTGCATTAAAATGATTTCGAGAATAACGGCTCATACCGTTTGTTACTATGCCTCCGGGTTCAGATGAAGAAGCAATCACCTCTCCGCCGGGGCACATACAGAAAGTATATGCAGAACGGCCATTCTCGCAGTGATGGACCAGCTTATATCCAGCCGGGCCAAGAAGCTTATGCGATGCAAATTTGCCGTACTGGGCCTTATCTATCAAGCTTTGGGGATGCTCAATACGAACCCCTATTGAAAACGGCTTTGCTTCCATAGGTATGCCCAGTTGGCCCAGCATCTCGAATGTGTCTCTTGCGCTGTGTCCCAGGGCAAGCACTATGGTCTCTGTCTCGATAGTTTCAGAGTCGTTAACAATTGCGCCGGCGACTTTGCTGTCTTTTATTTTAATACCTGTTAGTTTTGTTTCAAAGCGAACCTGTCCGCCTAACGATATAATTGTATTGCGAAGGTTCTTTACAATCTTAACGAGATTATCTGTGCCGATATGGGGCCCGGCCTGATAGAGTATTTCTTCCGGTGCTCCGGCCATTACAAACTCTTCAAGAACTTTTCTCGAACGGTTATATTTATCTTTTATCTGGGTAGTAAGTTTCCCATCGGAAAAAGTGCCCGCCCCACCTTCACCAAACTGCACATTGGATTCCGGATCAAGCTGTCCCTTATGCCAAAAGTTTTGGACATCCTTTACTCTTGAGCTGACTTCCTTTCCTCTTTCTATCAGTAAAGGCTTAAGGCCCAGTTGGGCAAGAATCAAGGCAGTAAAAAGACCGCAAGGACCGCTTCCAACAACAACAGGGCTTGGGCCGTGTATATTGCCAATTGTCGGCAGATGATAATCCATACAAGGCCCGGCGGAAATCCGAATGTCTTGAGAAAATCTGGAAAGCAGTTCGGGCTCATTCTCCAGCTCCGCGTCTATTGTATAAACAGCCACAATATGGTTTTTACACCTTGCGTCTATGGATTTGTGGACTATAGTAAACTTGAGGAGTTGGTGTTCTGGAATACCCAGACGTTCCAAAATGCTGCCGGCCAAGGCTTCTTCCTTGTGGTCGAAGGGTAATGTTATGTCTCTAAGTCTAATCATAAGTTTAAATTTTTCAGTGAATTAACATTTTTTCAATACAGCTGAATATACAGAGCCCGTGTTCTCGGCTCAAATCAAATATGATATATATAACATTATACCTTGCAAAAAAGCGCAGACAGAGATACCATACTTGAAATCACGGCAAAACGCAGAATGGCATGCCAATATCGCTCTTTTTTAGGCAATAGGTTTAGATAGGAAATAAAAATGCTGAGTTCTCTTGGCCCGCTTTATTCGTGGTTTATCCTTCCGCTGCTGATTTTTATAGCCCGTATATTAGATGTCAGTATGGGTACGGTTCGGGTAATTTTCGTATCAAGGGGTATGAAATATCTCGCTCCTGTTATGGGATTTTTCGAGGTCCTTATCTGGCTTTTGGCAATCGGCCAAATAATGAAAAATCTGTCCAACCCGCTCTGCTACATTGCTTACGCAGGCGGTTTTGCGATGGGCAATTTCGTAGGTATGTGTATAGCTGAAAAACTGTCGCTGGGTATGGCCCTTCTGCGAGTAATCAGCAAAAAGGACACTGCAAGTCTAATTGAGGATTTCAAATTACAGGGCTATGGCGTAACAAGCTTTGACGGCCAAGGCTCAACGGGCCCGGTAAAATTGGTCTTCTCCATCATGCATCGAAGCCACCTTACTGAGGCAGTGGGTGTTGTGAGCAAATTCGACCCAGCCGCTTTTTATTCAATCGAAGATGTAGGTTTTGTCGAAAAAGGGGTATTTGCCGTCAAACATAGATGGTATTCCAACGTACTTAACGGTATGTTTCGTCCGTTCAGAAAAGGGAAATAAGCAAAATTTAAGGGGATAAAAGTCGTGTCTAAAAAACCTGAGCATGAACTCTTTACAAGACATCCCGGCAATCCGATACTTTCGGTTGAGAACTGGCCCTACAAAGCCAACTCGGTTTTCAATGCCGCCGCGGCACAAGTAAACGGCCAGGTGCTTCTTCTCGCCCGTGTTGAAGATTTCAGGGGTATGTCGCATCTTACAGCCGCTTGCAGCGACAACGGAATAGATAACTGGCAGATTGACGCCGGGCCTACTCTTATGCCCGACGCCAAAAACTATCCTGAAGAGCTTTGGGGCATAGAAGACCCAAGAATCACCTGGCTGGCTGAGATTAACGAATGGGCGATTACTTATACCTCCTATTCGAGAGGCGGCCCGCTTGTCAGTCTGGCGACAACCAAAGATTTCAAATCGTTTAATCGTATCGGCGCCGTTATGCCGCCGGAGGATAAAGACGCAGCCCTGTTTCCGATTCGCTTCGGAGACTACTGGGCGATGCTGCACAGACCGGTAGCAAAAACTATGACTATACAGGCAAATATATGGCTTTCATTTTCGCCGAACCTCAGGCACTGGGGCGACCATAAGGAAATTATCTACGCAAGAATGGGCGGCTGGTGGGACTCGGTGAAAATCGGCCTTTCCGCGCCGCCGATGGAGACCGAACACGGCTGGCTCATACTTTATCACGGTGTGCGAACCACTGCCTCCGGCTCAATTTACCGGCTCGGTCTGGCAATGCTCGACCTTAAAAACCCGGCCAAAGTGCTTCACAGGTCTGACGAATGGATTTTCGGCCCAAAGGCACGTTATGAACGTGAAGGCGATGTCGATGATGTGGTATTTCCCTGCGGCTGGATTAACAGAAACGGCACGGTTTATATGTACTACGGCGCAGCGGATTCCTGCATAGGTCTTGCAACCGCAAAACTGCAGGATTTAACTGATTACATTCTGAACTGTCCAGCGGACAAGTAAGAGGGGTTTTGAATCTGACTAATAAACAAGACGTTTTTACTAACGCAAAAACCGGGGCGGTAATCGTCGCTCATCCGGACGATGAAACCCTCTGGGCAAGCGGGGTTATACTTTCGCATCCGCAAATCAACTGGACAATATTAACGCTATGCCGAAAATCCGACCCTGACAGGGCGCCTAAATTTTTTAAGGTCGCAAATATCCTCGGCGCCAAAGGCTTTATGGCCGACCTTGACGACGGACCAGACCAGAGACCTCTGGAACAATCCGATGTTCAACAGACAATCCTAAGTACACTACCACAAAAAAGTTTTGATATTATCCTCACCCATAGTCCCAAAGGTGAATATACCAGGCATCTTCGTCACGAAGAAACCTCTCAGGCGGTCCTTAGCCTCTGGAGCAAGGGCAAGTTAAAGGCAAAGCGGCTTTTGCTCTTTGCGTATAAAGACGGCGGCAGGAAATATCCGCCCCGGCCGATTGAAAACGCCGATATTGTAATTAAGCCTGCAAAAAATGTTTTGCAGAGCAAAAAAGATATTATAATTAATAGTTATGGTTTTTCGCCAGACAGTTTCGAGGCAAAGGCAGTCTCAAAGACCGAGGCTTTCTGGCTGGTAGAAAAACCTGAAGATACAAAAAAGGTTTTTTAACGGGAGCTGAAAAATGAAGGTGCTTATGCTTTACGATTATCCGCCTTCGCCGGGCGGGCTGGCGACGCAGGGAGATTTGCTTTACAGAGGTCTTAAGGAAATGGGTGTTGAGGCCTATGCGGTAAACTTCGAATCCGCCCAGGAAAAGGAATGGTATTACCGCTGGTTCGAGCCAGACGTTGTGGTGGGCATCGGTTACTGGGGACATACGCCTCATCTTATTATGCATCCGCAGCGTTATGGCGTTACGCCGATTCCCTGGCTTGTAGCAGACGGCTATATCGCTAATTACAGGGAAATACTCGAAGATTTGCCTCTGATACTCGTAACCTCCAATTGGGTCAAAAAAGTTTACAAACGCGACGGCCTGAGCGGTAAAAACATCGAGGTCCTGCCTGTTGGCTGTGATACGGATTCGTTTTGCCCCCGTGACAAAAAAGACCCGAAAATACGTACTGTACGTGAAGCTCTCGGAGTCTCTGATGACCAGATTATGATACTTACTATCGGCGGCGATGCCGCCTCAAAAGGTGCGCAGGAAGTCATGCAGGCTCTTGCCATTATTGATACAAAGGCACCAGACTGGAAATATGTCTGTAAAGTCTGGCCCCAGCCGCGAACCGAGCAGCAGAATCTTTCTGATATGCAGCTTGCGACTCATCTCGGAATTGAAAAAAACGTAATTTACACAGCAAGCAGAATATCGAGAAACTTTATGCCTTATCTTGTTGCCGCCTGCGATATCTATGCCGCTCCGTCAAGGCTCGAGGGTTTCGGAATGATTCAGGTCGAGGCAAATGCCTGCGGCAAACCCGTAATAGGTATAAAGGCAATGGGCCTGCTCGATACTATGATACAAGGCAAAACCGCGTTTCTCGCTGATGTTGCTCAGGAAATACGTTTAAGAGAAACTACCGCTGACACCGAATCGGGGCACCAGCCCGGCAGCAAGGTCGTCTTCAAAAGACCGAGAATCGTCGATTACCGCGCAAGCATTCACGATATCGCAAAGTATCTTCTTGAACTTATGAACAATCCCGAACTGCGAAAAACAATGGGCGAAAACGGGCGTAAAAGAGCAGTTGAAAATTTCGACTACAAATTAGTCGCCAAAAAATTCGTAAAGATTGTCTCCGAAAGGCTCGGCATTAACTGATGGAAAGAAAAAACCAAAAACTGGTATCCGCGGCCAAAGAAGCGGCATTAAAAGTTCTGCTGCACAACAATCATGGCCCATATCGCGGTCTGCCGAGAACCGCCGGCTGGGGTTATCCCGAAACTTATACACGCGATATGATGATTTGCTCATTGGGCGTTTTGGTGTCCGGACAAGAAAAACTTCTAAAAACCCTCAAACGCGTACTTGAAAAGCTTGCGCAGAACCAGACCCGGCTCGGTCATATTCCATCGCTCGTTCACGACAAAGAAGACCGCGGCGCAAGCGATACTACTCCGCTTTTTCTTATGGCTGTCGCTTTATACAGAAAGACGACCGGCGATGAACCTTTTCTCGAAGAAGCCGTCGGCAAAGCGATGCAGTGGATGGAATATCAGAGCCCTTCCGACAGGCTTATCGTCGCCCAGCTTCCGACAAGCGATTGGCGAGACGAGCAGTGGGTTCTCGGCTACGGCCTTTATGTCAATACTATTGTCTATACTTATTTAAAACTCTTCGGCTTTGATGAAAAGGCAAATCGGATTCAGGAAGAGATGGGGCGATTCGCTATAATGGCCGAACGCCAGCAACGGCACGTCCACGAAGGTCTTGTCCTGAAACACAAGCCGTATTATGCCTTCTGGTCTTACAAGGTGCACAAAAGTGAACGTTTTGATTTGCTCGGCAATAGTATAGCGATTCTTTCCGGCATAGCATCGAAAACAAGAGCGAAAGAAATTGTAATATGGATAGAAACCGAATGTAAAAATTTGAAGACCAATGAAGACCTTGCTGTGGATTTGCCGCCGAATTTCTTTCCATATACCCGGCCGGGTGACCCTGACTGGATGAAGCGATACGAGAAATATAATCAGCCGGGCGAATATCATAATGGCGGAATCTGGCCGTTTATCTGCGGTTTTTATATCGCCGCTCTCGTCGCCGCAGATAGATGCAGGCTCGCAGAAAAAAAACTTGTTGCTCTTACACACTTAATCAGGCAAAGTAGAGTCGCCGAGGTTGATTTTGGTTTTAACGAATGGCACAGGGCACAGGACGGCAAAGCCTGCGGCCAGGACTGGCAAAGCTGGTCGGCTGCGATGTATTTTTATGCCGCCTGTTGCGTCGAACAGAGAAAAACTCCGTTCTTTGACGAAATAAGAAAGGTAAACAATGCCGTATAATATTCGAATAGTCAGTACATATCCGCCGAGAAGGTGCGGAATCGGAACGTTCAGCAGAGACCTCGCCAATGCGCTCGAGCATTTCACCGGTGAAATCGGTCATATCAGGGTAGCTGTTATTGACAAGGACAATCTTCCTTATCACATACCGGTAGATTTGATTATCGACCAGTACAACCCGCAATCATGGCGGTACGCCACAACTGATATCATCACCCGTGCGAAAGAAAGCACAAACAAAACTATTATACTTCTCCAGCACGAATTCGGTCTCGACCCGGACGACAAAGGCAATGACGGCGCAGGTACGAACTTTGTTAATACGGCGAAGGCATTTTCCGAAAAAGGTCTGACTGTACTTGTTTACCTGCACACCGTTCTTGACAACCCCAATGATCACCAGAAAAAAGTGATACAGGACCTTGCTCATTACAGCGACGGCCTTATCGTAACAACTGAAAGCGCAATCCAGATTCTCCATTCCTCCCTCTACGGAATCGAGCACGACAAATTAAAGCATATCGACCACGGCATACGAATGAGCCATCCGTCTCAATTCGACCGGCTCGCGATAAAAGAAAAATTCGGCATCGAGAACCGTTTTCTTATAACTACAATAGGACTTTTATCTCCCGATAAAGGCATTCAGTACGGTATAAGAGGATTTGGTAAATTTCTTGCTGAATCCTGCACGCCGAATCAGAAAAACTCCATCGTTTACCTTATCGCCGGCCAGTATCATCCCGAATTTGTCAAATCCGGCAATGGCGAGGATTTCAAGCGATTTCAGCAGGTTATTAACGATGCTGTCAAACAGGCGAACACCCGATGGTGCACCGTGAAAAGCCTGGAGGGTATCCGATTCGAGGAATACGACGTGATTTTCCTCGATGCCTTTCTTGAGGAAAAGCTGCTGCTCCAGCTTTACGGGGTATCGAATGTTATGCTTTTGCCGTATCTCAATATGCAACAGATTTCCAGCGGCATTTTAGCCGATACTCTCGGTTCCGGCAGAGCCGCCATAGCGACAAAGTTCCGTTATGCGCTTGAGTTGATTCTCTCAAATCACAATTGTCCTGGCGGCCTTGTCATCGGCAGACACGCAAGAGGCATTTTAGTCGACCCCGGCGAGGAAAGCGTCGAACAAATTGCCCAGGCACTTGATTATCTGGTCTTTAACCAGACACAAAGGCTGCTTATGGAGAAACAGGCACACCAGAGAGGCTATCAGATGAGCTGGCACAATACCGCCTGGGCGCTTTTACAGTATGTCAATTTTGTAACTGAGGAAAACCTGATTCATACCGGAAGAGGTATGAAATTCGAGAGGGAAAAACCTTCGATTTATCAGCGTACCAAAAATATTACGTATCCTGAATCTTCCGGCCAAAAAGAAAAACGAAACGATTAGGAATAGCTTAATTGCCGTTATAATAGATATTATAAGCTTCTGTCTAATTTTCGATAACTTACCGCTTCTGCGATGTGTTCAGCGCCGACATTCTCCTGCCCCGCCAAATCTGCGATAGTCCTTGCGACCTTGCAGATTTTATCGTGCGCCCTGGCCGAGAGGCCAAATTCCGTCATTGCGTTTTTCAAAATCATCTCAGCAGGCGTGTCAAGCTGGCAGTATTTGCCTACCTGCCTGTGCGTCATCGTGGCGTTTGTGGTCGTCTTTTTCTCGCCGAACCGGACCTTTTGGATTTCCCGCGAGGCCATAACTTCCCGCCGTATCGCTGCCGAATCATAAGTGCTTTGCTTCGAACGCAATTTGCTGAATGTTACGCTCGGCACATCGATATGAATATCAATCCTGTCTAACATCGGCCCTGAAATCCGCGCCATATACCGTTCAATCTGGTTCGGCGTGCATTTGCATCGCTTCTGCATCGAGCCAAAATACCCGCACGGACACGGATTAGTCGCCGCGACGAGCATAAAATTGGCCGGAAACGTAACCGAGCCTTTCGCGCGTGAGACTGTAACCTTTTTTTCCTCTAAGGGCTGGCGTATCATCTCTAAAACGTGCCTCGGAAATTCAGCAAACTCATCGAGAAACAAAATTCCATTATGCGCAAGCGACAATTCTCCACATCGCGGATTAGTTCCCCCGCCGACAAGAGCCGCTCCCGTAGCGGTATGATGAGGCGTACGAACCGGCCTTGTCGCTATCAATCCCTTGCTGTCAAGCAGACCGACAGATGAATAAATTCTCGTCGTCTCCAGCGATTCAATCAGACCCAGCGGCGGCAATATTGTCGCAAGCCTCTGGGCAAGCATCGTCTTTCCCGCCCCCGGCGGACCGAGCATCAGAATATTATGCCCGCCTGCCGCGGCGATTGTCAGCGCACGTTTGACCGTCTCCTGCCCTTTGACATCGGCAAAATCAACATCATAAACCCCCACCTGCTCTAAGAGTTTATCGATATCGACATAAGCAGATTCCAGTGCAAGCTGCCCTGCCAGAAACGATGCCGCCTGCGTCAGCGAACCAGCTCCGAAAACTTCGATGCCATCGACAACAGCGGCCTCGCGGACATTTCCCAGCGGCACAATCATACTTTTGAATCCAGCTGCCTGCGCCGCCATAGTCATACTCAGAACACCGTTGACCGGCCGGACCCTGCCGTCCAGTGCAAGTTCGCCGACGACGACAAAGTCTTTTACAACAGGGCTTTCAATCGCCCTGGTGCCGAGCAGTATTCCAATCGCGATGGGTAAATCGAACGCCGGCCCGATTTTCTTAACATCTGCCGGGGCCAGATTGATTACACTTTTGGTTTTGGGGTAAATATAGCCGGAATTTGTGATTGCCGATTGAACTCGTTCGATGCTTTCCTTTACAGCCGTATCCGGCAGGCCGACGATGAGTGATTTCTCAAATCCGCTGCGTTTTATATGCACTTCAACTTCGCAGATTATCCCCTCGATGCCTTCGAGCGTAACGCTGTATAATTTGCCTAACATATCTCCTGCCTACAATAACCTTTCAGCCCATATAATACAGGATAAAAATTAAAAAATAAAAGACAAAAATTGAGGAATTTCCCCGGAGTAAGGATTTTTTATCTTGCTACTCTGTCGGGCTGGTTTTTGTATTTACAAAATAGATAAGATTTTCTATCTCCGTTTCAAGGTTGAGGTTATGCACAATGACATCAGTATTATCGCTTCTTAATCTTATCGGCGCAAAGTTCAGCACGCCTTTTATGCCTGCCCGCACCAGTTTTTCGAATACTTCCTGCGCTGCGAAGTCCGGCACAACGATAATTCCGAGTTCTATTTCATTTGTCTTTACAAATCCGGCCAGTTCGTCCATTGGGAAAATCGGAGCATCGGCTTTGCGGTTGTATTTGGCAGAGTCGATATCGAAGCCTGCGACGATTTTGATTTCGCTCTTGGCAAAACCGGGATAATTTATCAACGCCCTTCCCATATTTCCTACGCCGACAACGATAAATTTCTGCAGATTGTCTTTCCCAAGCACTTTATTCAATTGAGTCAATAATTCATCAATCTGATATCCGCCGCGTCGGTTGCCGGAAATGCCGAATATCGAAAAATCCTTGCGAACCTGAGAAGCCGTTACGCCGGTAGCATCTGCAAGATTATCCGAGAAAACTTTCAAAAAATTCAGCGATTTCAGCCTCAAAACCGCGTTTTTATACCTCGACAACCTCAATATCCGAGTCCTATTGGCCATTTTTACACCTTCCCACAAATAAAAATATGGTTTTTGAGATTAACCACCTCAATTGTGCGCCAAAAACTGCTAATACGTTAAGCATATATAAGATTATAGTAACTGTCAAGCTTGAAAATGTGATTTTATTCACAAAAAAGCTGGATTGGTTCAGGTTTTCAGAAAAAATATTAAGCGGCGGATTTGATAAAACAAATTTGGTTAAGGCTTGGTTATGTCCTTTCAAGTGATAGAAACAGCACAAAATTGCC
>JAHJUV010000014.1 GCA_018828825.1 Planctomycetota bacterium
AGGATATTTTCAATCGCCGCGGCGGCATCGACAGCGGCATTTTTCTTAATTTCCGTATCGACAAGCACAACGATATAAGCTGTCGGTCTTTGATTTGGAGAGGGATTTCTTTTGGGCTTTACATGCCCTGCCCAGGCGAGAGTTTCAAAGAGTTTTTCACAGATTTGCGGCTCATCTACAATTATATATTCGAGCGATTGGATATTAGCACCGGCAGGTGCGCATCGGGCCGATTCGACTAATTCAATCAGTAAATTCCTGTCGAGCTTTTCCTGACTGAAACGTCTAATGGAACGCCGGGTTTTGATTAAATTGATAATATCCATCTAAACCCCCAATAGGACATCGTTCATTTCTTTTCCTGAAAAATAACCTATAGATTCAGAATTGTAAACAGATACCTTGCCCAATATAAAAAAGGCTGCGGATAAGACATCCGCAGCCTTTGGTTCTAAAGCAAAGTTTCAACTATTCCAGTGGGCCGGCAGTATTTACATCATCGAGCCATATATCAGCCGTTTGGGCAAAATCAAGATAATTTACCGTGCCATCGCGGTTACCGTCACCTGCCATCAAATACCCGTTGTACTCTTCGCTGGTGAAACTATCCTCACTCAACAGACGGAGTTCTCCGCTGAATAGAAGGTCCGGGCGGTTGTTCACAAACGGATAATCGCAGGGGTCGGCATCAGGATTAAACGTAATGAGATCGCTTACTTGCTCTACTGACATGTTAGGGTCATCTAACCTCAATACAAGAAATCCCGGCAGATCCGGACTGTTTCCATCAGTGAAATGATAGGACCTCGTATTAGGATCCCCTCCATCCCCCAGCGGTGTATAGGATGCCGAGCCGCTATCCAGCGCATCCATCCACACCCCAAGATCCGCAAAGATATAAATGCCCCTATTACCAGTTAAGTGACCGTTGGGGTCTCCTAAACTGGGCATCATTATCTCCGACCGAGCATATCTATATGGCATGTAATCAACAAAGTAGTCGTCGAGCGGTCCCATTATCCAGCGTTTTCGCCAGCAGGACCTGGGGCACGGCCTTGCCACATATTTTCTCCATGTGATATTATAACAAGGATATCCCCATTCGTGCCTAACCAGCCAGTCATTGCAATACCAGGGCAAATAACCGCTGAGTGTTCGGCATCGCCATACAGGACGGCGGTAAACTAAAGGCCTGGTAACTCTGCGACAATTCCGTGTTCCCCAGACGGTTACCCAACCCCTGCGCCAGGCATGGTATTGCCACCTGGCAGCTTGGGATATTTCTGCAAACACGGCAAGCAGAACTATCGACAAAACTAAAGCACAAACTATTTTCTTGGTTTTTTTGTTCATTCTTTGTCCTCCATAATTTTGTTTCACTTATTACAAGTTAATAGATAGAAAGCACGATTTATATTTACTGACAGGCATATAACCTGCCCAGTCTACAAATATCAGAACCTGCTTGATAAACTTCGGTTGGATACTCTTCGCTCTTGGCGGCATATTAAAATTGATGAAGCACACCTCTTGGCAAACGTCTCATACTCTCACAGTCTGTGCCACCCTATACTTTACAGATTGTTACCTGTCATGGTGTGATGTCAAGAGAAAAAATGGTTTGGTCGAAAAATCATAAATATCAGACTTATGCCTGTTAAACAATTTGTTAAAATAGGCAAAATAAATTAAGTGGTTTAATCCTATAATTGCTAAAACAATAAAACCTTATCGTCAACTATTGACAACAAGGTTTTAAAAATGGGCAGTATAGGACTCGAACCTACGACATCCTGCTTGTAAGGCAGGCGCTCTAGCCAACTGAGCTAACCGCCCGGAAACATTTAATTTATGATTCATAGAACAATTTGTCAAGAATAAACACCTCTGACTTATCCCCAGTTTTGAAATGTTTCAAATAAATCAGTCGCCCGGCCCTTCTGCAAACTGCGCTATTTTTAGCAGATTAACAAACCTTAATCAAGCTATCATATCGTAGCCTGCTTTGAAAGCGCTCTCGTTGATGTAATACAGACCTTTTTTCCCCTTATAAAATGCGCGTTTCATCCCATTGGTAACGGATTGCGGCTCCAGAATTCCAGTTTTTTTTATCATTGCCCCGAGCATTACTATGTTGGCGACCTTGATATTGCCCATTCTTATCGCAAAATTTGTCGCGTCAACTTTAACGATATCATGTTTGCTTTTCGGAGCCTTGTCCATATCTATCATCGATGAATTTATAATCACCGGCGAGCCGGGCAGAATGGTGTCTATATATTTTATGAACGACGGTGCGTTCATTATTATCGCAAGGTTTGGCCTTTCGATGATAGGCGAATCGATTTCGTAGTCGGAAATGGATATAAGGGCCTTTGCGGTTCCGCCTCGCACTTCCGCCCCGTATGACGCCATAGCACAGACGTTTTTGCCGGCGTCGATACAGGAGTACGCAAGCACATTGCCGACAAGAATCACGCCCTGGCCGCCAAATCCCGCTATTAATATGTTTATTTCCTTATCGGACATCTTTATTCCGTGTCCTTATACACTCCGAGCGGAAAATAGTTAAGCATTTGCTCTTCGATAAATTGAACAGCCTCAATCGGCGGAACTTTCCAGCCGACCGGACACATCGAGAGTACCTCGACCATCGAAAAACCTATGCCGTTGAGCTGGTTTTGGAAAACTTTTCTTATCGCCGCCTTTGTTTTGTTTATATTCCTTACGGAATTTATGCTCGTCCTTTCGAGATACTTGGTCTCTTCAAGCGTCGCCAACAGTTCGCATACTCTTATCGGTTTGCCCATCCCTTTGACCGTCCTGCCGGACGGACTGGTAGTGGTTTTCTGTCCGATTAGTGTCGTCGGCGCCATCTGTCCGCCGGTCATTCCATAGGTAGCATTATTGACAAATATGACCGACATGTTTTCGCCGCGGTTTGCCGCGTGTATTATCTCAGCCATGCCGATAGCCGCTAAATCTCCGTCTCCCTGGTAAATCAGAACAAATTTATCCGGATGCACCCGTTTTATAGCCGTTCCGACCGCCGGCGCCCTGCCGTGGGCACATTCGACAACATCGCAGAAAATATAATCGTAGAGCACAACAGCACATCCGACCGGAGCGGTAAGAATCATTCTTTCTCTTATACCCAGTTCGTCGACAACTTCGCCGATGAGCCGCAGTATGATCCCATGTCCGCATCCCGGACAGTATTTCGTCGAGTCCGTCGTAATGGATTTAGGCTGTGTTTTTATGATATTCATCCCGCACCTTCTCTATATTTAGTCCTCTTTAAGACTTTAATAATTGTATTATCATTCCATCTTTTAGGAAGAGATATATGAAAAACTGAATATTTAGAAGGTGCGGGATTCATTTATTGATTATCTCACTGATTTTTTCGTAAACTCCATCAGGCGTGGGGTTCCATCCGCCGCCCATACCGTAAAAAAGAATATCCTTTTTTGGCACAACGTCCATAAGCGAAAGCTGCACATCTTCGAGCATCTGGCCCATACTCATTTCGATAACGAGGAATTTAACGTCTTTATTTTTCTTCGCTATTTCAACAAGTTCGACATCAGGCCACGGCCAAAGCGTTTTGAGCCTGAACAAACCAACCTTTACGCCATTGGTATTATGTTTCTTAATCGCGGATTTGGCGATTCGGCTGGTAGCGCCATAAGCTATAACGATAATATCCGCATCATCGCAATTGTATGTTTCAGACCAGCGGAGTTCTGAGTGAATCTTTTTGTATCTTTCTTCCAGTTTCCTGTTGTGCATCTCCAAACCGTTGGCCGGATTCAGATACAGCGTTCTGACGACATTCGGTTTTCTGCCCGCACAGCCGGTAAGCGCCCAGGTTTTAGGCGGAAGTTTTTCAAACATCGGCTTATAAGGATGCATATCGAACGGTTCGACAAGCTGGCCGATAATGCCGTCGCTCTGGATAATCACCGGCACTCTGTAGAAATCGGCAAGGTCAAACGCATTCATAACCATATCGTAGCATTCCTGTACGGAATTCGGCGCAAGTACGATACATCGATAATCGCCGTGTCCGCCGCCCCGGGTGGACTGGAAATAATCCGCCTGTGCCGCCTCAATATTTCCGAGTCCCGGACCGCCTCGAACAACATTGATGATTACGCACGGCAGTTCGCCGCCTGCGATGTAGCTTATACCCTCCTGTTTAAGGCTGATTCCCGGCGAAGATGATGAAGTCATAACTCTCGCCCCTGCCGCCGAGGCGCCGAACACCATATTTATCGCTGCGACTTCGCTTTCAGCCTGGAGAAAAATCAGATTTTCCTGTTCCATTCTTTTGGCAAGGTACTCAGGCGTTTCAGTCTGCGGGGTTATTGGGTATGCAAAATAACAGAGGCATCCTGCCTTGATGGCGGCTTCGCCGACGGCTTCATTGCCCTTCATCAATACTCTTTTGGTATCCGAACCTGTATCGTTATTTTCAGCCATTTAAGTTTATCTTGCAGACCCTGTGGTCTCAATCAGGGTAAAGCAGCAGTCGGGACAGATTATATAACAGGCCCCGCAGCCGTTGCACTTCTCGAAATTTATTTCGATGTAATTATAGCCTTTTTTATTGCTTGTGCCGCTCCTGTGTATCGCCCCTGTCGGACAAACGCCGATACATAAATCGCAACCCTTACATTTCTCAAGATTTACCTGTGCCTTCTTAGCCATATACAAAATCACCTTACCACAACATAGACCTGTTTGCAACAAAACTTAACATCTTGTTAATAAAAAAGTTATATTGCAAAAACAGGAAATGAATCTTCACAATCGCTTTTTGGCAAATGCCCGGCCGGATTGACTTTTTAAATATCGCTCAAATTTGAGTGCCTTTCCACGATTCGTAAAAGCAATAGCTGTTTTTATCTTCCATGGAATATATTTAGAAGTATATTTACATCTGCCGAGGTTATGATATTTAAGGCGATCATTTAAGTTTTCAGTGTGTCCGGAATAATATTTATTAGGATAATTTATAGATTGAAGAATATAAACATAATAAAATACCATAGTTAATGGCCTGCCGAGTCGTAGTTCGATGCGTTAAAGAACATAACTTTTATTGTTGCCCGTCTTCGTCCTAAACAGGACTTCGACGCGGCAGCCTTCGTTCTCTGCAAGCATCGAACGAAGACTGGAGATGAAGGGAATCGAACCCTTATTTCCGCGATGCGACCGCGGTGTGCTCCCGTTACACCACATCCCCGAACATTAGAATTTCCATCCTTCAAAGCAGACTATTTTTTTGATATTTTCTCTCGGCCTGCGCGTTTCTTTGTCAGCCGGATAGCCTATCGGCATAAGCTCGAT
>JAHJUV010000015.1 GCA_018828825.1 Planctomycetota bacterium
CGATGATAAGGAATCAGACATTATGGACAGAAGAAATAATTCTAAAAAATCCTTGAAATTAAACACAGCCGCTCTGTGGCTATAAATTATTTGTATTTCTCCGTGGCTATGATAAAGGATAAGTAATGGCATTAGAAATAGAACTGAAACTCAAAGTTGATGATTTCGGGCCGATTAAGGAAAAACTTAAACAGCTCGGCGCCGAATTCGAGGGTGATTTCTTTCAGGCCGACGCCTATTACGATGACTGCGAAGATTCGCTTATTAATTCCGACAGGTGCCTGCGGATAAGAAAACATAAAAATCACCTTGGCGAGGCAATTGAGCTTACTTACAAAGGCGCTAGGGAAAATCATCGTTTCAAAAGCCGGCGTGAAATCGGCTTAAAAGTAGAAAAAGCCGAAGAACTCGCAGAACTTTTTCAGGAGCTCGGCTATAAGGAAAAACTTACATTCGAGAAGAAAAGGGGACTCTGGGAATTCGGCGGCTGCAAGGTCGCTCTGGACGAGCTGCCGATGCTGGGAAAATTCGTGGAAATCGAAGGACCAAATGACAATATGATCGAACGGGCACAGAAAGAACTTGGACTTGGAAACCTCAAACACACACCCCAGAGTTACGCGCATCTTATGGAAGAAGCGATTGCGAAAACCGGCTCAAAGAAAAGAAGGATATCTTTCGATTTAAAATAATGAAACCAGAAAACGGTTACATATTTCTGATAATAAATACAAAGGCGGGGCCGTCCAGCGAAAAACTGGTCGTGAAAAAATTCATAGAATACCTGCAGCAGAAAGGTTTCCAGCTAAAGATTAACCATACCGAGTCTTTGCCGCACGCCCAGTCATTGGCGGCGGAGGTTGCGGTAAAATACGACTGCTCGATGGTCATAGTCGCCGGCGGCGACGGCACAATCAGGGAAGTAGCTCACGGACTCGAAGGCAGCGACAAACCGATGATGATTATTCCGTGCGGCACAGAAAATCTGCTGGCTAACGAGCTCGGCTATAAGACAACGCTTAAAAATATTATAAGTATTTTTGAGGCCCAGGTTATACGGCCGCTGGATTTATGCAAAGCGAACGATAAATTTTTCACTTCGGTCGGCGGCGTGGGCTTTGACGGCGACGTCGTAAAACTCGTCGATGCCCAAAGACAGGGAAATATCACGCATCTGCATTACTTCTGGCCTATATGGAAAACCTTCTGGGCTTATAATTTTCCGAAGATAACCGTTGAGGTCGAGGGCAAAATCGTTTTTTCAGACCGCGGCCTTGTCTTCTTCGGCAATATATCAAGATACGCCCTTGGCATACCGATACTTCAGGCAGCTGATTTCGGCGACGGCCTGCTGGATGTGTGTGTATATAAATGCTCCAATCAAGCGACACTTTTACTCCACTCGCTGATGACGGTATTAAAAAGCCACCGCAGAAGAAAAAGTGTCTTCTACAAACAGTGCAAAAAGATTAAAATATACTCCGAAACTCCGATGATGACCGAGCTTGACGGCGACCCGGGCCCCCAGCTACCGTTGGAAGTTACGATTATTCCGCAGGCGGTCAAGGTTCTTGTCCCGCCGCAAGGTAAACCTGTCGGAATGAGAACGAGAATATTCAGAATTTTTGAATGAGGCCAGAAAGCAATATGTTCAAGATAGGAAACATTAAAATAGAACCTGACAGCGGATTATTCGTCATAGCCGGTCCCTGCGTTATTGAAACCGAAGAAATTTGTCTGAACATCGCTTCGCAACTGGTTCAAATCAGCAAAAAGACCGGCGTACCAATAATCTTCAAAGCAAGTTTTGACAAGGCCAACCGCAGCAGCATTGACAGCTTCCGCGGGCCGGGCCTGAAAAAAGGTCTTGAGATTCTGGCCAACGTCAAAAAGCAAACTTCACTGCCCTTGCTGACGGACATTCACACGCCCGAACAAGCTGCCACAGCAGCCGAGGTCGTTGATTGCCTGCAAATCCCTGCTTTTCTCTGCCGCCAGACAGATTTACTTACAGCCTGCGGCAAGACCGGCAAGCCGGTCAACGTCAAAAAAGGACAATTTATGTCTCCTGAGGAAATGAAAAACGCCGTTGAAAAAATCCGTTCAACCGGCAATGAAAAGGTACTGCTCACCGAACGCGGGACATTTTTCGGCTATAACCGCCTTGTCAATGATATGACATCAATACCGGCTATGAAAAAACTCGGCTGTCCCGTCATTTTTGACGCTACCCACAGTGCCCAGCAGCCCGGCGGATTGGGCAATGCCACAGCAGGAGCAAGAGATATGGCTCCGGTTCTGGCCAGAGCCGCTGTCGCGGCCGGGGCCGATGGACTGTTTATCGAGGTCCATACAGACCCCAAAACGGCCAAATCCGATGCGACAACAATTTTGCCCATTGAATGGGTAGAAAATTTGCTAAATAACTGCCAAAAAATCTATAAAACCATAAGAAATTAAGACAACACGGGTCTTTAATTGCTTTTTTGGCCATAACAATACTGATACAACCCATAGTGTCTTCCGGCCATAAAGATACCCCACTTCTTGGGGGTGCCGGGGTCGGCGAGAATTAGCTAACTACCTTTTATTAAAAGCACTTATTTCAAATCTTTTGCCTATCTTCCTAAAGTAAATATTTATCAATGGCCGATAACTTCTATATATCGATTCTGTAATTAAAGAGTAAATTTGGAAAAATTAAAAATTCAGGTTATCGGTCCGGTAAATCAGGCCGATAACTATAAAACAGCAATATTTTTAATGAATAAAATTATGGACAGACATTTGCAGCAAAATTTGAAACAACTCGTTCTCAGCAAAGGCGCCGAAAAGTTCATATTTCGTTATGAATCAGGCGCCGAAGACCTTTTGCTCGATGCACTTGTCGCCCAGGCAAAAGACAGCCGAACCGGCTTCGACTGGTTCGACGCAGCGGTTCTGAGTTTTAAGCTGACCCAATCGCTGATAAGCGAAGCGGACAGGCTTTTAAACGAGCAGGCTCCGCAGGTAATGTTCGAGACTTTTGAACAGCAGGATTGAAAAACTGGTCACCCTCGTTAATGAGGCGATTTGGAGATTATAAATATGGAAAACTGTGCGATTATTCATGAGTTTCTGGATTATCTGAATTTTGAAAAACATTTTTCAGAGCACACCGCCAAATGCTATCATGCGGACCTCGAACAGTTCTGCCGGCATCTGTCCGGCAGCGAAACCGGTTCGTCGGACTGGCAGCATAAGGAATCTGGCGGCGTAGCAACGCAGACGAAGACGAACATCGAACAGCTTCTTCTGTCGCTGACTACCGATAGTGTCAGAGTCTATATGGCACATCTGAACGACAAACAATATTCCAAATCCACAACCGCCCGGAAACTGGCAACCCTGAGAAGTTTCTATAAATTCCTCGTAAAAAGAGGACATATCAACAGTAATCCTGTTACGGCAGTCAGGACACCGAAGCAGGATAAGAAACTTCCGAAATTTCTCGAATATGACCAGGTAAAAAGGCTTCTCGAAACTCCTCCAGCCGACAACTGGCTCGGAGCCAGGGACCGTGCGATTATGGAAACGCTTTACGGTACTGGCGTAAGAGTAAGCGAGCTGGTCGCTTTGAATATCGAAGATGTGGACTTCCTCGGCGAGGTGCTCCACGTAAGAGGTAAAGGCAAAAAGGAAAGAATATCGCCGATCGGCTCATCGGCGCTGCAGACGATACAGCATTATATGGAATTTCGAAACAGACGGGCCCAAAGTAATGGCAATTTCGACACAAAGGTTCTGTTCGTCAATAAACACGGCAAAAGACTGAGCACCAGGAGCGTTCGAAGAAAGATGGATAAATATCTGAAGATGGCAGGTCTCGACCCCTCCATCAGCCCGCATACGTTAAGACACAGCTTTGCAACACATATGCTTAATAACGGTGCCGACCTGCGAAGCGTTCAGGAGCTTTTGGGCCATCAGTCCCTGTCAACGACCCAGATTTACACACATCTGACAACCAAAAGATTAAAAGAAGTCTATGACGGCGCCCATCCGCGTGACGAGCAGACTGATAAAAACGATAACAGTTAAACCAACAAAAAAACCCCCTCGCTTGCTGCGCAAGCAGCAGAGGGGATTTTTTTATGCGCTTTTTTCTGCCTTAATTATTACTTGTCCTGTCGCCGATAAATTCCGGAACAAGCTGTTTAATGGCAGTAACGATTTGCTTGTAATCCTGAGTATCCGCTGTTGAAACAAGACCGCCAATCATTTGGTGGAGCTGCTCCCTGCTGATAGTAATATTGGTTCCCCAGATTCCAATCTTGGAATGGCGGGTAGGTATCATATCTTCACCCTTTATGGAGAGCTCTTCAAAAAGTTTTTCGCCAGGTCGGGTACCTGTAAAGATAATCTCTATATCTTCCCCGGGCCGAAAACCGCTAAGAGTTATAAGCTCTTTTGCAAGATCGACAATCTTCACCGGTTCGCCCATATCAAGCACAAATATTTCGCCGCCTTTTCCCATCGCGGCAGCCTGCAGAACAAGCTGCGAGGCTTCCGGTATTGTCATAAAGTATCTTCTCATTTCCGGATGTGTTACGGTTACAGGGCCGCCGGCAGCAATCTGGCTTTTGAATATCGGCACAACAGAGCCGTTTGAGCCGAGGACGTTGCCGAACCTAACGGTTACGAAATGCGTTTTGCTTGTCCTGTTAAGGTCCTGAATATACATCTCAGCGACGCGTTTGGATGAGCCCATAATGCTTGTCGGGTTCACAGCCTTGTCCGTACTTATCATTACAAAGTTCTCAGTTCCATATTTATCAGCCGCATCGGCAACAGTTCTTGTTCCGACCACATTATTTTTAATCGCCTCGCCCGGGTTGATTTCCATCAAAGGCACATGTTTATGGGCAGCGGCATGAATAACAACATCAGGCTTAAAATGTTCAAAAATCTGTCCAACTCGTACGTTATCGGTAATATCACATATAAGTGTTTCCATTGCAACCTGTGGAAAGCTCTTTCTCAGTTCCCTCTCGATAAAAAACAGGGCATTTTCAGCTTGTTCGACAAGAAGCAATAGTTTCGGATTAAAGTAGCAAACTTGCCTGCACATTTCCGAGCCAATTGAGCCGCCGGCACCTGTTACAAGGATAACCTTGTCTTGGAGATATTGCTTTATTATATCAAGGTCAAGCTGAACGGCTTCACGTCCCAACAGGTCATTGATATCTACAGTTCTAATCTGCGAAACCTTGTATCTGCCGCTTGCAATATCTGTTACAGAAGGCACTGTCTGGAAGTGAACTTTTGCGCCTTCGCAGATCTGCACCACCTTTCGCAGCTGTTTTGCCGTTACACTTGGCATCGCAATAGCGATTTCGTCAATATTCTGCTGCTTGCAGATTTGTGCCAGCTGGTCAACTCTTCCCAGTACGGGAATGCCATGGATACTGACACCCTTTTTTGCCGGGTCGTCGTCTATAAAACCTATCACATCATATTGTTCAATGGGCATACGGTGTAATTCGCGGAGCAGCGCTTCGCCGGCATTGCCGGCGCCTATAATGAGAAATCTTTTCAGCTTAATTGCCTGCTCAGTGTGAAATTCTTCGTGATAAAGCCTGACGGCCATTCGCAGCCCGCCAAGAAGAACAATCGTCGCGAACATATCAAGAATGAAAATCGCCTGGCTAAAAGTGGTAAAGTTCTGCAAATGTCTTCGTAATGGCTCGGCAGATAGAAGCCCAAACCACAACACTACCAGAATCAATGTGCTGACAAGAGAAGCCTTAACTATCGCTAACAGGTCGGAAATACTTACAAACCGCCACCAGCCCTGAAACTGTCTAAAATAGACAAAAACCGGAATTTTTATCACTATGAAACACAGCAAAAGTTTGGGGTATTGTCGAACGAACCATTCACCAAACTGCATATTGCTGACAAACAAAAAAGCCAACATCAGGCTTGCGGCAAAAACCAGGATATGAGCAAAAATTATTAGCGGCCTGCGAAATCGCAACATTACCGAAGACGGTATATTTATATTACTTTTCTCGTCAGATTTTTCAGGGATTTGAATGTTTTTATTTTCTTCGGCCATATTTTATTCACAAATTCCGTCTAAAAGTTATTCCGTTTCTTCATTGTTTTCAGTTTGATTTGACTGTTCAGATTGTCCGGCATTTTCCGGCACGATTATCTGTTCGGCTTCTATAAAAACGTCTTCAAGAGCAATATTATCTACCTTATTTCTCAGGAGACAGTAAATAACGGAGCCGGCTGAAAAATAGAAACTAATTGCAAAGGAAATTACCAATCCTGCGATAAAAAGTATCTCAAGATAAACGATGAATGCGGCAATCGATTCCGTCAGGTTTCTCGATATATCAATACCGTTTCCCAAAAAATTGAAAAATTCGGGCCTGGGCCAGATTGCGACAAGTTTATCAAGCTGCTCGGCTTTACTGCTGTGGGTAAAAATACCCAGTTGGAGGAACCATCTGCTTATGATAAGCAGTACAAAGGCGAAAAATCTTACAAATAAATAACTTATTGCTCCGTAAACAGCGGCAAGCAGGGTATAAAATCCCAGCCGCCAGGGTTTTGAATAAACATAATTGAAAGATTTGCTGATAGCATCGAAAGTATCGGAATTATCATAAGCAATCGCACCAAACATAAGATTGACCCCTGCGACAGCCTCTATAACCGTAAAAGACATCACCAGCCCCGCAAAAAGGATAATTACGAAAAATAGAGCCAGAACAAGTTCTCCAATCCATGGAATATTTGTTACCAGGCCGAGCACAAAAATTATTACCAATCCTAAAATAGCTACCAACATTACCGGGGCTGTTGGAGCAAAGAAAAGCGGAAGAAATTTTCTAAGTGCAAATTTTATAGACGGTCTTATGCCAATTTTTTCACCCTTTGAAAAATGCAAAGCGGCCCCCCTGCATATTGCGCCGCCGGCCACGGAAAAAATTGCGAAAGAAATTAAAAGAAAAATAACACCGTAAACAGTGTGATATTTCAGCAGCCATATAAAGGACAGGATACAACCTGAAATTGCCGTCGTTACATTGTCAAGTTTTAACTGCAGAAGCGAAACAATCGCCTGGTTAAAATTCACAAGGCAAAAGTTCGACCACACCTTAAAAACGCCCTGCTTTTCCCCCCTGTCTTTGTAAATCTTGATAAAGTTTTCTGTTCTCTCGGGATTATTTACAAAACAATGCAGTTCCGTCGGCCAGGTTACTGAACCAGTCAACGTCGAAGTCCTGAGCTGCCGCTGAGTAAGCTTGCCGGAAGCAACTACGGTTTTGCTGAAATCCATCAACCAGCCGGCAATAAAAATTAATCCCACTGCCAAAAAAGCGGTTAAAATTCTGCCCGGCTGAATTGATATTCTGAACAGCTTAAAAATGTGCGGAAAAAGAAAATTTCCACAGTATTGATTCAAATCTTTTTGCTCTGTCATCCCTGAGCCCTTTCAAAAATCACGACAGACCTATGATTTTTACAAACTATACATGTTATCACTCTTTAAGTTATTGTTCCAGCATATTTTCCGGGCCGTTTTCATCGTCTTTTTCCTGCTCTTTGACCGGCGAAGATATAACATATTCGCCTCGGAACCAGCGGTCGAGGTCAACCAGTTTGCATCTTTCCGAACAGAAAGGGGGAAAGCCCGCCTGACCCCTGGTTTTTGAGGGATCAGGAACGGTTTTTCCGCATACTGGACATCGCCTTTTCATAGCCGAATATTATAAAATAGAAAAAGGTTTGCCGCAAGATTTGCCTGCTGCACAAAATATTTAACAATGGGGCAAAACAGTCCCTAATTGGGGCGTTTATGCCAATCCGTCCAGCTCAACATTTTCGGGTACAGGGTCGCCCTGTTTTACGATGCCTTTTTCAATCAGCCGAGCATATTCTATGCAGTATTTTGCCCATGGTCTTGCTTCGAGTCTGGCTTTTGATATGCCTCTGCCGGTAACTTCACAGATGCCGTATGTATTATCCTCGATGCGCTGAAGGGCCTCGGCAATTTCGTGCAGGATTTTTCTTTCGCTGTCGAGCAGGTTAAGCGCAAACTCCTGCTCATAATTATCAGTGCCGATATCGGCCATATGTATAGGCATACTCGAAAGGTCGCCGGTCGCATCAAGACGGGATTTCTTCAGAGCTTCATCTTCAATGGAATTTACATCACCAACAATTTCCTGCATCTTCTCAACAAGTAAGTGCTGAAAATGCTCTACATCTTCGGGGGTAAGATATTCGTTTGTTTTTGTATAAACAGGAATAGCCTTCTTTTTTGCACTCTTCCTGCTTGAAGGCGATTTTCTTTTTACAATTTCTCTCTTTTTCACAGCCTCTGTATCCGTAGAAAAAATTTTGTCACTAACCGGTTTCCCTGACTTCGGTAAAAACCCATACAGGAAAACCGCACATTTAAAGAGCAAATACTATATTCAGCGACCCAACTGTTTGCAAGTCATTTTATTTAAATTATAACCCTTTTTCCTAAAAGGGCTTATGTTCTTTTGAATTGTTTTTCAAGCTCTGCCAGTGAAAATCTTATGGTTGTCGGTCTGCCGTGGGGGCATCTGCTGGCTCGCTCTATCGCCTCTTTATCGGTTAAAAGCTGGCGCATCTCAACCTGATTTAATTTTTGTCCCGCCTTGACGGCGGCCTTGCAGGCGGCCATATCGAGAACCTTATGAAGAAGTCTTTCGGCATCGAGTTTTTCCGCAGAGTCGGCAAGTATGTCGAGAAAGTCCGTTACAAAATCCACCGGCTTGACTTTTGCCAGCATAGTGGGAAAAGACTGTATCGCCCATAATCCCGGCCCGAAAGGTTCGATGGTTATGCCGAGCCGGTCGAGAAGTTCGACCGCACTGCTCAGCGTCTCCCGGCGGGCAGGATTTATTTCAAATGTCTCAGGTATAAGGAGTTTTTGCGATTGAAGTTTTGCCGCTTCATTTCCGGCCAGCCTCCTGCAGAGGTCTTCATATATTATCCGTTCATGAAGAGCGTGCTGGTCGACAATTAAAAATCCATCTTCTACCTGGGCTATTATGTAGCTGTCGTGAATCTGAAAATACTCCGCTCCGGCCGGGGACTGTGAAGGAGTATTACCGTAAAAATCCTCGCGCTGCCGGGCGGCAGAAAAATCGCTTCTTTTTGTGATATTTGAAAAGTCAAGATGCTGCTGGGAAACTGCCGCGGATTTGCTCCGGTCGAAGAACCCAGATATCGCCTCAACAATCTGCTGTTTAGCTTCCTGACCCTGACCCAGAGATACATTATCAGCAATCGGTAATTTGGCCTTAGTGTCGAGGTCGATTGACAGCAATTTTTCCCGTACCAAACCAAGAACCTGCGAGTAAATAAGGTTCGGATTATCGAACCGGACCTCTATTTTTGTCGGATGAACATTTACGTCAAAATCCTGAGACGGCATCCTGAAAAAGATAAAAATTACGGGGTATCTATTCGGCTCAATCATGCCGCGATATGCTTCCCTTACTGCATGCGAAAGAATTTTATCACGAATATATCTGCCGTTGAGGAAAAAATACTGGAATTTCGTGTTCGCCCTGCCGTTTTCAGGCCTGCAAAGCAGCGCGGAGACTTCAAGATTCTTTTCCGTGCTGTTCAATTCGAGCAAAGAGTCCATAAGGTCGGCGGAAAATAAACTTCCAATTCTTCCTCTTGTGCCCAGCCCGCCGGCCAATCTGTAAAGCTCCTTGTCGTTATGAAACAAAGCCATTGAAATATTGATATGAGCAAGTGCAATTCTGGCGAACTGTTCAACAATGTGCGATATTTCCGTGTTTGCGGTTCGCAGAAATTTTCTCCTGGCAGGCAGCTTGTAAAAAAGGTTTCGTACTTCTATCGTCGTACCGGCATTGGCGCTGCACGGCTTAATTTCATCCTTACTTCCGCAATCTACTTCGACCTTATAAGCCTCTATCGCATCAGGACATTTACTGACAATAGAAACGTTCGCAACTGAAGCAATGCTGGCGAGAGCTTCGCCGCGAAAACCCATAGTGGAAATATTCAGCAAATCGGCGCTGGATTTGAGCTTGCTCGTGGCGTGGGCCTCGAAAGCAACGGAAAGGTCCTCGGCGTCCATACCGCAGCCGTTGTCTATTACCCGGATAAGCCTTTTGCCGCCGTCTTCTATGTGAATGGTTATATCGGTCGCGCCGGCGTCGATGCTGTTTTCGACAAGTTCCTTGATGACGCTGGCAGGTCTTTCGATAACCTCGCCGGCGGCAATCATATTAACCGTATTCTGGTCAAGTACCTTTATCTGGCCCATAGCAACCTTATTTTACTCGTTTAATAGCCGAGTTGTCGAAAGAATTTTGCTATTGAAAAAGAATTCAGTTCGGGTAGAATTGGGGGTAAGGATAATTGTATGATTGCAGAAAAAGACAAAAATACTATATCGCTTCTCGCTCGTCAATACGGCGTGCACAAAGTTATCCTCTTCGGCTCCAGTATCAAACCGCAAAAAGAAGCAAAAGATATCGACCTTGGGGTAATTGGAATCGAGCCGAGGC
>JAHJUV010000016.1 GCA_018828825.1 Planctomycetota bacterium
ACAAGGCTCAGGAACACATTCACCGTGACGTGGCTGATTCACGATTACTAGCGATTCCAACTTCATGAGGGCGAATTGCAGCCCTCAATCCGGACTGAGATAACTTTTATGCGATTTGCTCCACCTTACGGTATTGCGACGCTTTGTAGTTACCATTGTAGCACGTGTGACGCCCTGGGCATAAAGGCCATGAGGACTTGACGTCATCCCCACCTTCCTCCGGTTTAACACCGGCGGTCCTGTTAGAGTCCCTCCCGATAAATCGGGGATGGTAACTAACAGCAGGGGTTTCGCTCGTTATAGGACTTAACCCGACATCTCACGACACGAGCTGACGACAGCCATGCAGCACCTGTGAAAGTTTCACCCTTGCGGGCAACCTACTCTGTTTCCAGAAAGGTATCCAACCATGTCAAACCCAGGTAAGGTTCTGCGCGTTGCTTCGAATTGATCCACATGCTCCACCGCTTGTGTGAGCCCCCGTCAATTCCTTTGAGTTTTAGCCTTGCGACCGTACTCCCCAGGCGGCCTACTTAACACTTTCGCTACGGTCTTGAAAACGTCAGAGTTTCCAACACCAAGTAGGCATCGTTTACAGCGTGGATTACCGGGGTATCTAATCCCGTTCACTCCCCACGCTTTCGTGTCTCAGCGTCAGTTCAAGCCCAGTGCGCCGTTTTCACCACGGGCGTTCCTCTTGATATCTACGCATTTCACCGCTCCACCAAGAGTTCCACGCACCCCTACTTGACTCAAGACCAGTAGTTTGCCGAGCCATTCCTCGGTTAAGACGAGGGATTTCACAAGACACTTTCTGGTCCGCCTACACACGCTTTAAGCCCAATGATTCCGAACAACGCTCGCCACCTCTGTATTACCGCGGCTGCTGGCACAGAGTTAGCCGTGACTTCCTTTGGGTTAGATCAATCCCGCACCTATTGTTTTGTTTTATCGTAATCGCAATATCGGCTCAAAAACAACTTAATGAACCAATATTGATTTATATTACGAACAATACAATAGGTACGGGACTTTCATATCCCTGACAGTAGTTTACATCCCGAAGGACTTCATCCTACACGCGGCGTCGCTGGGTCAGGCTTGCGCCCATTGCCCAATATTCGTTACTGCAGCCCTCCGTGGAGGTCCAGGCAGTGTCTCAGTCCTGATGTGCCGGGCCAACCTCTCAGTCCCGGTACCCGTCATAGCCTTGGTGAGCCATTACCTCACCAACAAGCTGATAGGAGATAGGCCGCTCCTGTGCCAATAAATCCTTTGGAAATCTGTCATGCGACAAATCACATTATCCGGAATTACCGCCCCTTTCGGTAGTCCCGATTGCTCGGGACGACGCTATTCCGGTGCACAGGGTACGTTACCCGTCCGTTCCTCACCCTTTCGCCACTAACTAATCTCTCGATTGCTCAATTGATTAGTCCGTTTGACTTGCATGTCTTAGCCACGCCGCCAGCGTTCGTTCTGAGCCAGGATCAAACTCTTCAAGTTGATCTATCGACTTCCCCCGCTCTTGCTTTCGCCTGCTGCCCCGTCTTGCGACGTGAGTCGCAGCGGCATGCAAGAAAGCGCGGGGGAGAATCGTTTTTTAAAGCTCAACAACAATCGTTACGCATCGAAAGTGTTGTTGAAATTCGGCCCTTTCGGGCCAAACACCAAAAATTAATGCTGCTATTGCCGCTGCGTAGCGGTTAAATAGAGCAACACTCTCGCTGCTTTTTGTGTGGTACAACTGTTTTAACTTTTAAAAGAGCCCCCTGCTTCGTCCCTAAGGGACTACGCAGGGCAGGCCGAAAATAAAGCGGTCGAGCCGTCAATTGTAGCGACACACTCGTCCGCTGGGTAATTTGCTATGGTAATGCGTTTTAATCGAGTCGTCAAACATAATTTTTCGATAATTTTGAGGTTTTTTTAAGTGCTTTATAGGAATGAGGTTACGAAAAGTCCTTAGTTTCTTGATTTATAACGATTTAAGGGATATAAATTAAGAATACAGAACTCAGAATACAGTAGACAGAATAAGAAAATAGACACGGTTCCCGCCTTCGCGGGAATGACAACATTGAGAGGTTTTTAGGATTGGCAAAAATAAGAGCAAATGAAAGAGTATTCCAAGGACAGGTAATATCCTGGATAAAAACCCAAATTGGTCATGGTGGTTTACCTTTTAAAAATGCAACAAACGATGCAAGTCTATACAGTTTAGAAACTACTAAATTCCCAGATGTATTATTAAACCTTGATTTTGAAGGCAGAAATCCATTTTGCGGATGGGAATTAAAAACACCAAAAACAGGTATCAGAGATAGCAAACTATTAAAAGATGCAGTTAAAAAAGCACAAACAATAAAAGCGAAATATTTCGTAACGTGGAATATGCAGACTGCCATTATATGGCGGACGCCGGAAAAAAACAGGGATACAGTAACCGAACAATATAAAATACACGAAAGAACCGACCCAAGAATAACAGATGTGAATGATATCAGCAACCCAGTCAAGGCATTGCTTCTTGAGGAAATGTGTTTACGTCTTCTGCTTGATTTACATCAATTGTATAATGATGAAAAAATAAATTTGCATACGGCAGATACTACAATTTTTGTAAGTATCGTATCCCATGCAAGTAATAAAATGAGCGATTTGTTACTGAAAGATTTAAACCGGCAAAGAAGCAACAAGACTTTTGAAAAAAAGCTCAAGATTTGGGGGACAAAACAAGGCATAAGCAGATATGATGAGGAATACTGGCAGGCACTTAGCCGACAGATCGCATACAGAATAATCGGCAAGATTCTATTTTATATGAGTTTGAGACGAAGCAGGCTTGAACTGCCAAAATTTGAACTTACCAAAAATAATTATAAGCAGGCAGGACAACAATTAAGAATTTATTTTCAAAAAGCACTTGAAGTAGATTATCAGGCCATATTTGAGCCGGATATAACAGACGAAATAGAACTGTCACATCAAACAGTTGATATTGTAATCGACCTTACAGGCAATCTGACTCACTGGTCTTTTGAACTTGCCCCATTGGACGTTGTAGGCAAAGTTTTTGAAGACGTAATACCGCAAGAAGCGAGACACAGTTTAGGGCAATATTTTACGCCTGAAAATCTTGTCGATTTGATAACGGCTTTTTGTGTGAGGGGCGAAAAAGATTATGTAATGGATCCAACCTGTGGAACAGGGACGTTTCTTATACGCAGTTATAACAGGCTGAAACAACTCAGAGCAAAAAGCCATCATGAGCTTTTAGACCAGATATGGGGATTTGATATAGCAGGATTTCCGGCAGAGCTTGCAACGATAAATCTTTGCAGGCAGGATTTCGGGGATTATCTGAATTTCCCGCGAGTTTTAAGAAAAGATTTTTTTGATGTAAATGTTGGCGATGAGTACGAATTCCCGCCGCCGAAAAAAGGGGCAAAGATACAGGATAGAATTTCAGTAAAACTCCCGAAATTTGATGCGCTCGTTGGGAATTTCCCGTTTATAAGACAGGAACTCATCGAAAAAGTTGAAAAGGGATATAAGAAGAGAATTATTGGGGTCCTTTCGGAAAGCTGGCTTAAAGATTATCCAGAACTTTTTAAGGGTGATGAATTAACCCTCTCGGGACAAGCAGATATTTATGCTTATATGTTTTTCCATAGTGCCAGTCATCTGAAACAAGGCGGCAGGATGGGATTTGTAACGAGCAATTCGTGGTTAGATGTTGCTTACGGATATGAACTGCAAAAATTCTTTTTGAATAAATTTAAAATTGTTGCGATATGCGAGAGTCGATGCGAACCGTGGTTTGAACAATCGGCGGTTAATACGGTTTTTACAATCCTTGAACGGTCGGACGATGTAAAGGCAAATAGAGAAAATCTGGCACGTTTTATAAAGTTTAAAAAGCCTCTTAAGCAATTGTTTCCCGAAAACGCTCTAACCGATGCGCAAGACAGATGGATAAAACTTGAGCAATTTGTTGAAAAATTAGAGGGAATTTGCGCGGACGGCAAGCCGTGGGATAAAAAGTGTGAAAAGTTTGAAAAATTAGAGACGGAGTATATAAAAGAGCCGGAGATTATATCTTTTGAGGATGAAGATATAAGAATGCGGATTATAAAACAGGGTGATTTAAAAGATGCGGCAGATAAAGAGGGGCAAACCGTAAAGTGGGGCAAATATTTGCGCGGGCCGGATATATATTTTAAGATTATGGAAAAGTGCGCAGATAAATTTATCCCATTGGAGAAAGTGGCGACTTTACGTTATGGTATGAAAACAGGTATTAACGAATTTTTTCTTCTTAAAACAGATATAATAAATCATTGGCAAATCGAAGATGAGTTTTTGAAACCCATAATAACAAGCACAAGGGAGATACCAAATATATTAGTAGATAATCTAGAAACAGCTAAGAAAATTTTCATATGTCCTAAAAACAAAAATGAATTAAGAGGTACAAATGCTTTAAAATACATAAAATATGGAGAACAGAAAAAAACAGAAGATGGCCAATTTTGGCCGGAAGTAGAAAGTGTAAAAGGAAGAAAAAATTGGTACTCAATACCAGAATGTGAAAATCCTGAATTTATTATTATACAATTCAGAGACAGAAGACTTTATGCTCCGGTAAATCCTCAAAATTATCCAGTAAGCAATGTTGTTTTTGGCGGCAAATTCTTAAGTAAAAAAAACAAAAACTCAGGATGTGCATTTTTAAATTCGGTATTGATGGCGTTATTTTGTGAGATATATGGCAGAATCAATCTTGGGGAAGGATTACTTACCACCTATGGGCCAGAAATAGAAAATTTACCAATGCCATTAATTGATGAAAATGATTTTCCTCAAAAAGAATTAAAGGAAATTTTCAATAAATTAGCTCATAGAACTGTATTACCTTTTGATGAAGAGATTAAACAGAAAGACAGGGATGCATTTGAAAAAATTATCTTCAAAAGTCTCGGTTTAACAGAACAGGATTATAAAAAAGTATGCATAGCAGTAAATGATCTTATAGAGGAACGTCATTTAATACCAAAATTGCGTACAAAGCAGCAAAGGAAACGGGCACAGCAAGATTATGAAAAATTAAAAGATGAGATTTCGGAAGAAATTTTAAAAGACGGTGTAAAAAGATTTCCTGATGGATTTATAAAGAAAAGCTGGTCAGATGTGGAATATGAAGAATTGTCCATACCGGCAGAAGGATTGAAACTTGGCGAAAACTTCTTCGGGAAACAACAGATATGCCTTGCTGATGGCAAAGAATTTATGGTTGTATCAAGCGAAGAAGGGGGCAAATATATAATTTACGCACAAAAGAAAAATGAATTTGTGATAAAAGTGCCGAAAAGCAAAACGGTCGTCAAAAAAGCCATTCAGGAATATGAATTTTATTTAAAGGAACTACAAGACAAGTTTTATACGGCATTTATAGAACAAAGCGGCAACAGAATAATATCAGAGAATTTCACAAAACAAATATTCGAGGAACTTGATTTGCCGTATTTTACAAGGGAGTAAAAGGCTATGGAAATTCAAGGCCCCAATCCTGCATCTATGGGATTAAAAGTCATTGGTGATGAAATTCGGAAATCGCTTGATTCCGCACCAAAGTATGCCATATTTTGTGCTACTGTGGGTTATATATCAGATAGTGGGATGATGCATTTGAAAGCGTCTTTGAAGAAAATAATCTCACAAGGCGGCACCGTCGAAGTCATAGTTGGGCTGAATCAAGTCTCCCGAAGATCCATTAAGGCGCTGGCCACTCTCTATGATATATGTGGTGGTATTGGTGTTTTTGTCTTTTGGAATCCGAATATTAAGGTCACCTTCCATCCTAAATGCTATTTGCTAAAAACCCCAAAAAGCAGCAAAATCTACGCTTGGATTGGCAGTTCCAATTTCACGAAACAAGGTCTTTTTTCAAATTATGAGTGTAATCTACATCTAGTTTTAGAGCCAGAAAAAGACAAGTCTCTAATTATTCAAATAGATGACTACTATTCAAAAATTAGAACCTCACCTTATTGTCATGCCTTGGATGAGACGAGACTTAAAAAGCTTACAACCGTAAAAGGGGTACCGCGAGGGGAGAAACCAATCGTCGACTCTGCCCAATTAAATGATCAGATAAAAAATATATTTGGGCTAAAGCCAAACGTAAGATTGCCAAAGAACGCATTTATTATGACTCTTTCGAAAAATGATATTGATGGTAAACGCTGGGATCCATATTTTCTCATACCGATCGCAGCAATGCAGAGAAATAAAGCCTTTTGGGGCTGGCCGTTGCCTAAGACAACTATTTCAAAATCTCCAAGTTTGCCCATTAAGGTCAAGATATCAGTGGGACAAAATATAATTATTGAGAACAGACGCATTTATTATGTCAAAGACAGGAGTGAACTGCGATTTGTGTCTCCAACAATATATAAATTAGGATTATCTTTTTTAGGCTCCATTCTTTTGATTCATCAAAAGAATGGCGTGTATCAGATAAACGTTATTAAAAAACAAGACCCGAAATTTGCAATACTGCTTAAGCACGCAACCCAAATAGCTTCCAGTCAGAAACTGTGGGGTTACAAATAGTTAGCCGATTAATAGTAATTGTTATTCATGAAAGCATTATATAAGCATAAGAAGAGCGGTCCCCGATGAAGTAGTTGAGACACTTCACAGGGTAAACATCTCACAGGACAAGCAGGGTGAACTCTGAGATTGTGGGCCAAATCACCGCACCTGTTTTTTATACCGTAGTGATATAGGAGCCATTAAACCCCGCTGCAACGTGCTGCGGGGTAAATATTTAATAGGTGCGGGACAAGCGAATTTGATATTTTGGATGGGGTTTTGTTGTGAGAAATTTAGTTAGCGGCGGCGCTGGTTTTGTGGAGTTGTTCCTGGGCATGTTTTCTGTCGGTGATGTCACGGACGATTGCCTGGATTACGGGACGCCCATCAATATCAATACAGCTAAGCGAGACTTCCGTGTCGAATAACGTGCCGTCGAGCCGCATATGTGTCCACTCAAAAAACTGGGGTTTACCTGCATACGCTGCATGGATTTTCTCAAGCGCTTTCTCATCTGAACGTCGGCCGTCGGGTTGAGTTTCCGGCGAGAAACGAATCGGTGTTTGACCGACAATCTGCTCTCGCGTCACACCGAATATTTTAAGTGTGCGCTCATTGCAGTCGGTGAAGTATTCGTTCTCCATCAAAAAAATAGCATCGTTCGCCTGCTCAAAGAGAGTATGGTACAGTTTATTGCTGTCCTGCAGGACCTGTTCCGCCTGCCTTCGCTCGGTGATATCACGAAAGCTGCCCATAAGATATTTTTTGCCGCCCATTGTAATTAAAGATGTATTAACATCTGCGTAAAAGACACTGCCGTCTTTCCTCTTTACCGGCAAACTCTCTGCAAGCTTGATTTTTCGCTGCGCCTGGTTCTTAAAGACCTCTATGACTTGCGGCAGGTCCTTCTCCGGATGGATGTCGTTTACACCAAGACGCATTATTTCTTCTCCGGTGTATCCTAACATACTGCATATTTCTTTATTATACATTTGGAACTTTCTGGTCTCTACATCTGCCAAAAGTATCCCGTCAGTGGAATCTTCGAATATGGTTTTCAATCTTATCTCAGAGTCCTTTAACTCTTGTTCCGTCTGCCTCCGCTCAGTGATATCGCGTATTATGCCGATGACGCCGATTATTCTGCCTGTGCTGTTGCGGTGCGGTGTGTAAGTACCGGCTACCCAGCCGGATTTTCCAGTTTGTTCGTATCGATACGCAGTATCAGGAAAAGACACTATTTCCCCTGCCAATACACCCTGAAGAAGTTTATCAATACCTTGTTCACAAACGTGCGGAAAAATTTCTAACGCGCTTTTGCCGAGGACATCTTTTTTCTTCATCCCCGTCATATTTTCCATAAACGTGTTCCACTCGGCGTACCGCAGTTGCTCATCGCAAACAATCACACCTACGCTCGCGTCAGAGATGACCTCCTGGTTGAACCGCAAAGCGTCCCGAAGCTGAATATCCGTTCTTCTGCGTCCATCCTCCATCAGTTTTCGCCTCGTAATGTCCCTCATAAAATGCACCGTCTCAGTAACTTCCCCGTTATCATCTAACACCGGACAGGTGGATATTTCCAAATGTTTTCTAAGGGCCTTGTAATAAATCTCCACTGAGGCCGGTTTTTTGGTCGCCAGGGTCTTTCTCATCGGGCAATTCTCTGGTGGCCCTTTTGTCCCGTGCACAAGTTCGCAGCACCGTTTGCCTACAAGCTCCTCAGGCTTCTTGCCGAACACATCCGCAAACGCCTTGTTGACCGTCTTAAGTCTCATATCCTTATCGACTACAGAAACCATATCGCTGATTGAATCAAAGGTTTTGTTCCATTCTTTGGCTTCATCGTATTTTTGCTGATAAAAACCGGCGGTTTGACGTTTATAGACGAAACCAATAGTGGTGCCTATCCCTGCAAGCAGAGCGCCTATGAAAATGATTATCGCCCATTGTATCTTATGCAATGATGCGTATATTTCAGATTCATCTATTTTAGTAACCAGAAACCACGGCGAATCAGGCACAGCTCGGACATCGGCCACTACGGACTTGCCGCGGTAATCAATTCCGTCCACGATGCCTTCATGTCCCAAAACCGCTTTAACCGAAGGCAAATCTTTATTCGCAACAGAACGCTCCAGCTTCAAAGCCGTGCCTTTTTGAAACTTCAGTTCATTCAGATATTGAACGCCATTCTTTCCTTTACGGACAAGCAGGGTCTCGGCTGTCATACTCGGTATCGGCCAGTTTTCTATAAACGGATATAGATATTCTTTGGGGTCGATGCGTATTGCCGCTACGCCTATCACTTTATCGCTGTCTTTGGCCAGAATCGGGACAAGAACCTTCAGGTAGATTTGCTTGTTTTCTTCGTTCCAGTAAAAATCCTCAAAAGCTATCTGTCCCGACTGAAGGAGCGCTGATGAATCTTCGGAAACATACGAAACAGGCTGCTCATCAGGCCCGTCAGGAACTATCAGCTTCTTATTATAGTAATTATCCAGCAGCATCAGCCTGTCATACTCGTGAGGTGATTGAGTATTGCTAAGCCACACCTTAATCTGCTCTCGCGCATCTGCGTCGTTGGGGTCGTTCAAATAACTGCCGACCATAGCCGCGAAAGATGCATTCTTGTAAAAAATTTCGCCGTCTTCCAGGCAGTCCCTCCGCCAATGCACCAGCCCATCTATTTTCATTTTGGCGACGGCTGAGAGTTGTTCTTCTATCTGGGTTTTGTATTGCGTCTTGTAATTCAAATAATAGATATAGCCGGCGGTAATTATCCCCGCCGACATTATTATAAATATCGTGATAAGCGTGTACCGCAGCGTCTTATGCTTTTTGCCTAATCTATCCATAATCGGATACCTTTTTCGCTTTCCTCAAAAATATATTTGAATTTGAATTGTTGTCTCCACGGATGCGGCGCTATTACTCATTTTTTTTCATCGGCTATTTATATCAGAGTCTTTATCTGGTTGTTTTTCTTAATATCTTTTTGTGCAATAATTTAAAGGCAGTTTCTCATTGTCCCTTAGCCTGTTTATTATCAGACATTTCTGCACTGCATCGCCGAGTCGCAAAAAGCATTTTCTCTTAGTCCCATAAACCCTCAGGCGGAATTAAAAACTCATAATTTCCTTTGTGTCTTTGTCCCTTAGCGGCTAAAATATCGGCGTATGGAGCTTACCTGGCTAATGAGATTTAGAATCGCAGTTGCACTTGCCGTCGGCATTGTGCTGTTGGGCATTTTGCCTGCCGATTTGCTCCGTCCGCCTGCCGATGGCGTCTTCGCCATTTTCTCCGGCAGTATCGGTATTGCCGATTTACTGATTTGTGCTTTCCTTTCGCTTCTTGCGGGCTTTATTGCCTCGGCAGTATGCACACCTTTCGGTCTGCGGGTTGGAATTATAGCCGCTCCTGCCGGTATGGCTTTCTGGGCTCTTAAAAGCGATGCGTTATCAACCGTCTTTCAGCAAACTCCAGCCGTACAGGACAGATTGAACGTTTACGCAGGCCTTCGCTTCGAGGCGTTTATCTGGCTGGCCATTGCGGGATGCGGTTTCGTCGGCGCGATTGCTGCCGACAAACTGTTTAGAAGAAAATCTGTGAATCCGATAGACAAATTCGACAGCAATTTTAAGCTGCCAAGCTTTTCAGCTATTCCGATTGTTGTTGTCGCGACGGTTCTTATTGGGAATATTCTTGTCAATGTTCTTGCCGGCGATGTCAGTTATCCAGACGTTAAGCTCAGCAGGGTAACAGGCCAGCCGGCCAATCTTCAATTGGCCTTTGCCGTCATCGTTGCCTTTATGGCCTGCGGCTTTTGCGCAAAGCTGTTTTTGGGGACATCTTTCATTTGGCCCGCATCGGCCTCTGCCCTGTTAAGCTCATATTCTATAATCGCTTACAGCAAAAAACCGATAATGGAGCATATTAGCGCCTCCTGGCCCGCTGTTTTCTTTGCAAGGCCTGTTTTGGCCGTCCTGCCGGTCTATATGGTCGCCTTTGGCTGCCTGGGGGCGGTATGGGGTTATTGGCTGGCGGTAAGTTATCATCTCTGGCGAGAGTACGAAAGCTGATTTTCACCCTTTCATCCACTATTTTAATATAACACCTTTATTTAAAAGCACTTATATTAAAATCCTTCAAAAAATATAAAATGGTCAAAATTTTAGTATTTCGCCCTCTCTTTCTTGCCGAAAACATACAAGGACAACATCTTATGCGTATTGCTGCTGGATAATGAGTCTTTTAAAACAGAATTTGTCAGGAAACATCGGCCCCGGAATTTTCGTATTAGAAATGAAGGGAATGTTTTCTGAGCCCGGAGAAAGGAGTGCCGGAAAATGCTGGTACTTAGCAGAACAAGAAACGAATCGATAATGATTGGCGACGATGTGGAGATTACTATCGTCGATGTGAGAGGCGACAAGGTCCGTCTCGGTATCACCGCCCCAAAAGTCATATCCGTTCACCGCAAAGAAGTATATCTTGCGATACAGCAGGAAAAGGCGGGGCAGAAGCCGGCAAAGAATCAACACGAGACACCGACAGGCTGAAAACGAACGGCCTAAGAACGAATAGTCGAAAAGCCGATGAACTTAAATAAAAAAAGCCTCCTTGCGGGAGGCTTTTTTGCTATGGTCTTTAAACCGTCATCTATTTCTTTTTGGATTTCCTCTTAAACGGGTCTTTTATTTCTTCAGCGGTTTGTTTTTTCATCTTGAGAGCATCTTCAATCAGCTCGGCCTTGTTCGGTTCCTGATAAGGGGCAAGCTTAAACGTCCAGGTATATTCATCGGCCCTTGTATTGAGCGTATCGTCAAGCAAATCAAGAAAAACCACATCACGAAGCGGGCGCTTGAGATCTTTGTGGGTGTTTAGGGTTTGATAGCCATCCTTTGTGATTCTGACACTGTAGTCGCCATACCACTCAAAACCGACAGTGACAGGCGAGATGCCGATTTCCTCATCGTTGAGCGCGACAAGGGCGCCGCTCGGCTCGATTATTATGGTAAGCTTTCTTTCCACACAGCCGATGCAAAAACAAATTGAGAGAAAAAGGATGAGTAACGCGATATTTTGCAGTTTCCATACTGACATAGCCGGCTCCGTAATAATTGACTTTAACGGCTTGATTATCAGCTAAATACGATAAGTTGTCAATGGCGAACTTAGCCCTGAGTACTTGCCTGGGCCTTTAGATTCCTGGCCCTTGGGAATGTAAACGTTTCTTTTCCCTTGAATAATGTACAGCTGAAATCAAGCATCGTATCGTTGCCTAATTTGTCAATCTCCAGAGGACTTATAAAGAAATTAGCGATGGCTCCTTTTATATTTCCCCAAATTCCGCTTGTACCCCCGGCGGCATAGAGCGCAGATATTGAAATATCCATCTTCGGCTTGTCTGTGCTTTCGCTGAATGTAAGGGTATCGACCCGGGCAACTATTTCATTACAACGGTTGGCGTATTTATACTCTCCGCCTGCAGACTTAACGCTATACAATCCGACTGTAACGGGACTATCGCAGCCCCTGCCGTTGAAATGAACTTTCACTTCTGTCGCGGCCGCTTTGCCATTCTCGATTTTGCCTGTAATCTCTATCCAGCCGTAACCTTCGCCCTCGAACTTTATATAACCGAGTATATTTTTAAGAGACTCATCCTGCGCCAATCCATCTATATTTCTGGCAATCATCCCGGCAGGGTCGAATACATTCTTATAAAAGCCGCCTCCCTGCATCTGAAATTCGCCGCAAACATAAAAAGATTTCGAATCCGATTTTGTCACACAGGAAATCAGCCCTGATTTCTGTTGGTTGTCTTTGCTGACCTCGACGCTTACCTGTGTCGGAGATATCAATGGAACAAAGTACATAAAGTCAGGCGTGGAATTTATCAATGCCTTGGCTTTATCGCATTTCAACACAACCATCGGCCCGCTTGCAGAGTCCTGCGGTTTTGACAATGTTTCCACCGATGGATTACTCATGCCCAGCCCCGTCGAGGCGATACAAAACAGCAAAACCATACTTGTGATTTTCATTTTCTACCTTAATTTGAATCCTGATAACAGTTCTACCGGCATAGCTTACAGTAAACAGGGAACCGTGAACAGTAAAAAATTGAAAGGAAATTTAGCCGTGGATCCGCCTTAGGCGGGCAATTTTTTCAACAGCCTTAATTATTAACAGGAGGAGGCTACATCGACATGCCCCCTCCTGTCTTTGGACTATTCTATTAACTTCCCTTAACTGTTTTTGAAATTTAAGCCCCCACGCTTTCTTGCGAAAGCAAGAGTGGGGGTTTTTTATGCGCGGTTTTAGCCACAGATTATGCACATCGATATAGATTCAAGAGAAGTGAAAAAGGGCTACGGTTTTGTCACTTTTTTCATTGCAATCGTCTTAGAGTAAATATCTATTAGATTTTGGACAATCTTGTTTATTTTGTATTTTTTTAGATCCGCTCTGTCTGTAAGGAAATCATAATTGTTGTGGATTATACAATTTACCGCCTTGCGCATGGGTGTTACATCTGACTTGAATATCTCTATCTGGTGTTTGAGCCCCGGTGCGGTAAAATCATTACGGTTATCATGTAGATTATCTATTAATTGAGAAAGATTAAGTACACGTTGTTTTTTATGATCATACCATAAATCGGGCGGAGAAGGATATTTTTTACTAAGTATATGAGTGACGAGATTCTCTATTATTTTTCGGGATAACCAAAATGCTGCATTTGGATAGTTTCTTTCGTTGCATTCGTTAGCCTCAAAAACTATTGGATCGTAATTGCTACTTGGATAACTACCTTTAACGTCAATCAAAAAGGGTTGTTTTGTGGCTGGGCTAGCACCACTTTTGGCCTTTTCAACTTTAATAGTTTTGGGTTGTTTTTTCTTCCTTTTCCCCTTTTTTCGACCCGGCTCCATCGTGTTCTTTAGGATAGTAAATTCTCTGATTGATGTTGTTACAAATTCGACAAGATCATAATATTCCGTATTATTAATTACACCTTCGCGCGTGGTTGTGTCTTCAATTTTCGGATTTTGTTCCTTGCTTATTGAAACGATTCCAAGCACCTGCGGGTTACCGGGAACATCAGTTTGGTTTCTTGACCAGACATCAAGGCCGATCCAATCAGCGCCGACATCACCGTAAGGCTTGACCCGAAAATGATCTCTGTATAACTTTATGCCGCTATATTCGCCTAAAACTGACTTAATGTAGTCCATGCTCGTTTTATCTATTTCTTTTCCGGTATTTTGTTTCCAAATAGCAGGAACCTTATAGTAGGAAAAAAGCCGGAATTCGGCGTCTCCACATGTCAAATTTCTAGCAAGCGTTTGTTTGCCATTTTTTTTCAGTTTTCCAAGTTTATAAAACTCGTAATGAAGCTCCTTTTTCTTGGTTAGCTTCACTCTAAATTCGTAGGCTGCTAGATCAAAAAATTTCTTTTTGATGTCTGGAAGACGAAGATCATCGGTCGGGATATTGTTTTTTATTTTAAATTTTCTTGGGGGATCAATAGGACAGACGAGTAATTTTAAATCTTTAAGTAACTGCTTCAGCTTTGTATTGTCATTCCAACTTTCTTTCAGATCTAAAATTTCAAGGGTTGTGCCACGCTCGGAGTTCTTCTTGTTGAATGTGATCATTGGTACGTCTACGTCTGTAGCTTTTATATGTTTATCGAACAGTTTCCAATCAAATTTGAGTTCATAGCCTGTTTTTTCACCCTTAACCGCCGTTTTAAGCAATAGTTTATTGCCAAGGCTATGTGAAGCAAAACGGCCGATGCCTTTTGCGCCCACCGGGACCCTATTG
>JAHJUV010000017.1 GCA_018828825.1 Planctomycetota bacterium
AAATAAAAAAATTTATATTCATATCTAACAACCACTTACGAATACCCGACATTTTTTTCTTGATCAAAAACTGAGCAAAACGCGCAAGTTCTCAGGTAATACGGAGGGGCTTGTGTGTTGCCACCAAGACACAAAGGCCCTAAGAAAAATAAATTAAAAATTCGTGTCTTAGCCTGCCCATCCGTAGCCTTGGCGAAGGTGGGTGCCTTAGTGGCTATTTAGAGGAAATTATGTCAAAAATTAATTTTCAAATTCCGTACCCGGCATTTATCGAAAAAACGGCGGTATATTATCTGCTGCTGCGGCGCAAGAAGAAATACGGGGTGGCGTTTCGGAAAATAAAACTATATGTCGGAAACAAACCGGTAAAAAACAGATGCGCGGTCGTTGATGCGGAAGATTACGCCAAGCTGGCGCAATATCACTGGCAGCTTGTCGAAGAGGCCGGAAAACCCTGCTACGCAGTCAGGCTTGAAGGCAGAAAAATGGTCTCTATGCATCGGGAGATTATGGGGGCACAGCTTCTTGAAGCCGCACGGAACGGAGGAGGTCAAATCGTTCATCACAAAGACGGCAACGGCCTGAATAATACAAAGCCAAATCTGCAGATTGTGACGATTGCGGAAAATAACCGGTACTGCCGAAAAAGGGGCAGGGCCGCAAGCTCAAAATATAAAGGGGTCTGTCTTGATAAAAAGTCAGGGAAATGGCGGGCTTATATAAAATATAACGGGATACACAAAAGCCTGGGAAGCTACGAAATACAAGAAGAAGCGGCAAGGGCCTACGATGAGGCGGCGAAGATTTATCACGGCAGATACGCAGTTTTGAATTTTCCGCCCCCTCCGTTTCTCGACGAAACGAGAAAACTAAGCGTGGGGGTCTACGCTTCGCTCCGAGAGGTGAACGTGCTGGAATGTGTGACCACGGAGAACAGGTGACAAGTGAACTATTTTTTTGCCGTATGGCACATGAACAGGAGAGCAGGTGAACAGGAGAGCTATTTTTTGCCTTGCGGCAAAAAATGAGGGTGTTGGGGCTCGAACCCAAGACCTACGCATTAAAAGTGCGTTGCTCTACCAACTGAGCTACACCCCCGAATAGAAAATCGAGAATCTAAAGTCGACAATAGAAAGCAACATCTCGAAAAATCGGGATTTGGGTTAATTTACAGCCAATCGGTGCGTTTTGCAAGCAGGAATTAGGGCAGGTCTATTTTTGGGATAATTCGCGAAGGATGGACATCTTGCTGCGGATTTCACCGGACATTCTGCTGTTTGGGAAACCCTTGATGATTTCCCGACCTGTTGTGAGGGCATCTGACCATCGCTTCTCGCTTACACAAAGGGCGAAGCGAACGCCGAGGGTGTGGAGCTTGTTTTTGAAGACTTCGCTGGCAGATTCCTGAAGGGCGAGACCTTCGCTGGGGGAGAGGTAAAGGTCGAGCTCTTTTAAGACGGCAATACTCCTGTCGGTGTCCTGACGTTTGACGGCCTGGTCCCATTCGGCAAGGAGTTGGCGTTTGCGCTGCTCTTTTTTGTCGGCAAGTTTCTGACGGAGAGCAAGGGCCTTTTCGGAATCGGGAAATTTTTTGATAAAATTTTCGATATACGTAGAGGCGGTTGTCCACTGGCGCTGGTCGAGGAGCTTTTCGATATAGGCTGCGATTTGATTGATGCGTTCCTGCTCGGTGGCGTCGCGGTAGCTGTCGGCAATCATTTTCAGCTCTTCGGCAAGGGTTTTGTATTCGGCCTTTCGGGCGAGGTCCTCAATCATCGCATAAGTGGCCTTGATGTCCTGAGCGTGGAGTTTTTGCATAACGGCAGTTCGGAGTTGCTGGATGTCTATGTCGCGATAAAGGATGGTTTTTGCGGCGTCGCTGAGTTTCGCGATGCTGGCTATTTGTTCGAGCAGTTCTCTGTTAATAAGGACAGATTCGTTTATCTGGTCGAGCTTTTGCTGATAGGCTGTGATGGATTCGATAATATGGTTCAGCAAAAGGATGATTATAAATATTCCGAGGGCTGCGGTAAGCAGCAGCAGAACAATAGAGGTAATTTTTAGGATTGGAAAAGCAATAGCGAGCAGCCAGGCAGCGATAGCGATTACGGCCAGGGCCGCGAAGAACAGATGCCAGTATGCAGGCCAAATCGTTTTGGGCGGCTTTGCTTTCATATTCGATACTCCAGAAGTCCAGTTATTATACTACCAAAAGTCTGTCTGTTTGTCATCTGGGAAATCCTCGTGGGGGTTTTTGTGTATAATTTTTGCAACATCACTGCACAATTCGCAAAATAGGCAATGTTTTCCACTGCAAAAAACAGGGGTGCTGAGAGACGGCAAAACGCCGTTTTTTGAGCTGTTGAATTAAACGGTGCCTGCTAAAAGGCAAATGGCACATATTTTGCAGTTATACTCCGACAAGGACACGCTGCAACCGCAGGAAGCTAAACGAAGAAGTTAGGAGAGGGTGCTAAAATGGATACTGCTGCTTTTGAAGCCAGGCTGAATGAACTTCTCAGCGAGATTTCAGATATGCCCAAGGGTCAGGGCAAGAAGCTATTACTGCTGACGCAAAAGAAAAAAACCGCCAGGCAAAAGCCCAAAAAGGGCGGAAGTCTTAACGAATCTTTGGACTATCTTCGGCTGATAATGAAATATATGGTTTTTGATGTGGAGGCGACACGTCGGGAAAATTCGTATCTGCGCAAGATGCTCGATGGCAGAGAAGACTAAATATACAAGCTGCGAGGTATTAAAAAGCCTATCTGAAAAGATAGGCTTTTTTTATATCAAAGATCAAAATGCAAAATGACAAATCAAAATTAAAAAATTAACGGCGGGATTTTTTAAATTCAATCCCGATGCGTCGAAATCGGGACTTTCGCTGCGCTTCAGCAGCCCCAACGTTCCCTATTATTATATTATTCCCCCTGATAAAGTATTCCCCAAGGATTAAGATTCGAATTGCCCATAGGGCCGCATCGTCCAATAAAAGTCTCTCTCACTCAACAGCTTTTCTGTCTAAAAAGAAACTGTTCGTGTTAATAACTGCAATGCCTTCATACCTTGTTTCAATACTTTAAATTGGTCCCTTTTTGACAAGTTTTGTTGGCCAGGAATAACTCCACACAGGATGAAAGAGCACATAATGTTCGTCAGTCTTAGAATCATATGCTATCACACCAGCTTTAAACAATGCTTTATAGGTGATATTATCATCAACAAGTGTATCCAGAACAGAACCGCTTTCTTCAGGTTTACCCTTATACTTTCTAATTTTAAGTATGCCATGAACGACCTTGCCGTTATCTTTATTCCAGAAATACCATGCATATGCCGGGTCGTTCTGTTTTTTAGAAATTTCATCATCTGATATAAAGCCGTATTCGTATTTCAGCTTTTCAAGGTATTGCCGTTCAATGTGCAGTCTCTTGTCGTTGTAATTATCTGTTGTTGTTATGTCGGGCACAACTGCCGTTACATTAGCACTAAACCACATAGAAATTCCAGTGTAGGTTTCATAGCGAGGACAGACCACATCTAAATCAATACCATTTCCACCTGTTCCGCCATCTTCACTAATCACGAGAATTCTCTCGTTCACATCTCTTCCGAAAGTCAGAATACCAATTCTAATGATACGCCCACCGACACAGTCCATCTCTACGCTATGACCATCAGTGTAATACAAAGAACAGTTCATTATTCTGTTGTACTCTATGTCAAATATAGCCGTGCTTGTCTGCTTGCCGTTTTCTCGGCATGGAACTTTTAGTTTTTGAGAATCCGTATTTGGATTGACTGCTATCCATTTGATTGTCGGCATGACCGTATTATCACTGCTCTTAACATCTTTGCTCCAAACATTAGTGGTAATCATTAGTATGATAACTGACCAGAGACAGAAACGACTTATCATTACTGTTCCTTTCTGAGCTGAGTAGAAAATGGTATTTCTCTTGCTCATAATAAAACCTTCCATAGTTTTGTTTGCTCAAACATCATCGCACCAAATCCTAGCAGCAGTAGGCAGATTCTTTTGTCATTACGACCTATTCTTCCGGTCTTATTATGTATTTACCTAAACCGAATATGTTTCCCTAATTATGAACCAGTCTCATGGAGTTACGTTGTGTTTTATGACGTTATTCGGGTTGTGCCAATCCATGTGGCAGTCAAAACACTGTTTGGCCAGCGGAGTTGTTAACGGGTTACCACAATATGGACATGGTGGCGATAGTGGAGTAGGTTGAGGGACAGGGGCACCGATTTGCTTTTCTATCGGGAATCCCACCTCAATTCGTTCGTTAAGAGTAGAGCAATACATGAATGCCACCACTATTTTGTTTTTGAAATAAACAGCACCTGGCCGATATCCCCACTTCTTGTCAAACTTACATTCCCAATTATTTTCTCGCTTTTCCTGTAGGTCGATTACATCGAGTTCCCATGGTCGCCCAAGTAGCATACCGACTTTTTCCTCTGACTCACCGATTTTCAACTTATTCCATGGTTGGCATTCCCATGGTAGACTGCTTAAATGAGGAAACTGTCTTTGCATCATTTCCTCCTTAACTTGGTTTTCAGTATGAATATCGTGCTCTTCGAGAAGTGTTTTTGGTATACCCAATGTAATTATATTGAAAAAGTCTGTTGCAATATTCTTTGTGGAATAACCAATCAGTTTTCCCATGCTTTTCAATAGTTCTTTAGTTTCAGGCAGCACTCCTAATCTCCTTTCTTTTATGTCCTTTCGACCTGCAAATTTCAGTGTTGTTCAGGTGCAAATGAAAAAGGGCTCCACTACATCATGCCCCGTCAAGGTTTAATTGTCGACATAAATTGTAGTCGTTTTATGGCAGTCAATCAACAGGTAAAAAAACGGCAAAAATCCACGTGGTCCCAGATAGGCATAAAGTCAATCGAGATCCCAACCTACAGGGGACAGTACCGAGGAAATATGTCTTTGGAGGTGGTATTCTGGCAGTATTTCAGCAGACATATACCAAGAACACAGGGACCGGAAACAGGCATAAAATGGTGAAAAACGACATATAGCTAATGCTTGCACGTTTTTTAAGGGTGATAATATAAAATTTTGACAAAAACGGAAAAATATTGGGATAATGTGAAATTTTTTTACGTAATTTCGGGGCTGGTAAGTAGCAGGCAAAAAGGTATCGGTTTTGGCTTTCCTGATATCGCCAGAAAGGATGAGGGGATAACGCCAGAGGGGTTCAAACGAATAGTCGAACTTCATGCTTAGGGTAGACAGACTTGTTTGCTGCCGTAGGGTAGTAGAAGAAATTTTTTTTAAGGAGTTAATTATGAAAATTCGATTATGTCCAGCGATGAAGGCAGAAGAACGAACGCCGGAAGATTATTTGTTAGATGCAATACGTTATGGAGGCCAAACACAAGAGTCGCCGATTACTTATTATTTCGACTTCTCACATAAGAAGGTTTACGCTAAGGGCTGTGATATTGAAGGTGGATTTCTTGTTCTTAAAGGTTCATTAGCTGCCAAATGCGAAAACAGCAAATTGAATTCGCAGCACAAAAAACTCAGAAAAGAACTTATCGATTCCGGCGTTTTTATATCTAAAGATTCCTTGTTAGAATTCATAAGACCTTACTTGTTCAAAAACGAATACGAGGCAACAGGTGTAATTGCCGGCAACAACACATACCGGAAATACTCTGGTATCTGGCGAGACCAAGAGGGAAGAACTCCATTAGAGAATAGATTTATAGGAGTAACCGAACTGGAAGCAAAATATATACAATGCAAAAATCCGCTTCCCTGAGCGATTGGGGTGTTGTCCTTGTCGAAGGTTTCTATATAAACAACGCAGGGCTTTACTTTTTTAACTAAATCTACGAGTTTTTCGTCAGCATTTGCGATAGTAGAACCAGCAATTATCGCGCAAGCCAATACGAGAATTAGTTTTCTCATTTACTCCGCCTTTCTAAAACCTCGATTTTTATCAGGTAAAAGTATATCCTGCGGCATACGGATAATCAAGGGAAAACAGGTCAAAAGGCAAACCCCGCACCGCCGAAGCGGAGAAAGAAAAGCGAGAAGGGTGTGAAAGGTAAGAAGAGTGTGAAAAGTGTGAAAGGAAGGGAGATAATTTTGGATTAGAAATTGGGGAGAAATCTGATACATTATCCGTTATGAGCAGGATACGGCTGGAATCGGGGATATATCCGATTGGGTGGTAATTGGTCCTAAAAAAAGTCGGTATTTATTTATATGGATTAGCGGTTAATCATCAGCGTTTTTGCAGGCGAAAAATACATTTTTTTCTCTTTTTGACCTCAAAGCAGGCTCAATTTTTGTCGATAAAGTCAACAGGTGTTTCTGCAGCAAGAGTTTGCGTCCCATAACGCGCGAACAAATTTTTGTCAGGAACATATAATATTAGAATGGCTTTACAGCGGAAGCAACTGTGCTAAAATAGACAGAGCAAAAGATAGAGAAGGGACAGTTATGTTTGAACGTTTTACGGACAGAGCAAGAAAGGTAATGGCGCTTGCCAATCAGGAGGCGCAGCGATTCAACCATGAATATATCGGGACAGAACACATCCTGCTTGGCCTTGTCAAGGAAGGTTCGGGCGTCGGGGCGAATGTTCTGAAAAATCTCGATGTCGATATAAAGAAACTTCGGCTGGAAGTTGAAAAGCTCGTAAAGAGCGGGCCCGATATGGTTACGATGGGCAAACTGCCGCATACGCCGAGGGCGAAGAAAGTTATAGAGTTCGCAATAGAAGAGGCACGGTCTCTTAATCATAATTACATCGGCACCGAACATCTGCTGCTCGGGCTTTTGCGGGAAAGCGAAGGCGTGGCGGCACAGGTTCTTATGAATCTGGGTCTTAAACTCGAAGAGGTTCGGCAGGAAGTTTTAAACCTGCTCGGAGCGGGGGTTGAAAACAGTATGCCGTCGCTCGATATGAAGATGGACCCGATGTCAGCCAAACAGCAGAAAAGCCGAACACCTGCACTTGACAGTTTCGGCAGAGACCTTACAGCGATGGCGGCTGAGGGAGAGCTTGACCCGGTCATAGGCAGAAAGATTGAGATTGAAAGACTAATCCAGATACTTTGCAGAAGGACCAAGAACAATCCGGTACTTATCGGCGAGGCGGGTGTGGGCAAAACGGCAATCGTCGAAGGTCTTGCCCAGCGGATTACTGACAAAAAAGTGCCTGAACTGCTCCGCGACAGAAGAATCGTGTCGCTGGACCTTGCGATGATGGTAGCGGGGACAAAATACAGGGGCCAATTCGAAGAGAGAATCAAAGCAGTTATCAATGAAGTCAAACGCGCGAAAAATGTTGTGCTTTTTATCGATGAGCTTCACACGCTGGTCGGTGCAGGCGGAGCGGAAGGCGCTATAGACGCGTCGAACGTTTTAAAGCCCGCATTGAGCCGGGGCGAGGTGCAGTGCATCGGTGCGACGACATTCGATGAATACAGAAAATATGTGGAAAAAGACGCAGCGCTGGAGAGAAGGTTCCAGACTATTGTTGTCGAGCCTCCGAACAAAGAAGAGACGCTGGAAATTCTTAAGGGGCTTCGCGACCGCTATGAAGCGCATCACAGGGTGAGCTTCAGCGACGAGGCCCTCGACCAGGCGGTTGAACTTTCGAGCAGATATATAACCGGCAGATGCCTGCCTGATAAGGCGATAGATGTTATCGATGAGTCGGGAGCCTGTATCAGATTAAGAAATATGACGGCTCCGCCTGATATAGAACAGATAGATAAGAAAATCGAACAGATGCAGATGGAAAAGGACGAAGCGGTAAAGAGCGCCGACTATGAAAAGGCGGCGGCCCTTCGCGATGAGTGCCAGAAGCTGCTGGACGAGAAATCCAAGATACAGCAAGCGTGGTATGACCAGAACAAAGATAGTACCGGCGTTGTCGATAGTGAGACCATAGCCGAGGTTGTCAGCAAGATGACAGGCGTGCCGCTTACACGTCTTGAAAAACACGAGACGCAAAGGCTGCTCGAACTGGAAAGTGAACTTCATAAACGTGTTGTCAGCCAGGAAGAGGCTGTTACAGCAATCGCCAAATCCGTACGCAGAGGCCGAAGCGGCCTGAAAGACCCGAACAGGCCGATGGGCTCGTTTATATTCATCGGACCCAGCGGCGTTGGTAAGACTTTGCTTGCCAGGGCGCTTGCAGAATTTATGTTTGGCAATGAGGACGCTCTAATTCAAATCGATATGAGCGAGTATATGGAGAAACACAACGTCAGCAGGCTTGTCGGCGCGCCTCCGGGATATGTCGGATTCGAAGAAGGCGGGCAGCTGACCGAGCGCATCAGGCGCAGGCCTTACGCAGTGCTGCTGCTGGACGAAATCGAAAAGGCACATCCGGATGTCTATAATATGCTGCTGCAGATTATGGAAGAAGGCCGATTGACGGACAGCTTTGGCAGACATATAGATTTCAAGAATATTATACTGATTATGACGAGCAATATCGGCGCCGAGCTTATCAAGAACCAGGCAGGTTTTGGATTCGGCAAACGCACCGCAGAGGCCAACTACGAAAAGATGAAGGATATGCTGCAGAAAGAGGTCGAGCGGCACTTCAGGCCGGAATTCCTTAACAGGCTTGATGATGTTATCGTATTCCACGCACTGACCCGCGAGGACCTTGTTACTATTGTCGAATACGAACTCAATAAGGTGTTCAAGCGTCTGGTCAAGCAGGGCTACAGGCTCGATATCAGCGAGCCGACCAAAGAGTTCCTTATCGAGAAGGGATATAGTCCTGAATTTGGCGCCCGGCCGCTCCGGAGGGCGATAGAAAGATATATCGAAGATGCGCTAAGCGAAAATATTCTCAAGGGCGAGTTCAAGGGCAAAAATGTCATCAAGATTGACGTCAAGGACGAAGACAGCCTGAAGTTCGAGGGCTTACTGGAAGAAAGGCCGAAAGCAGGACCGGCTCCCGTTGCGGCAGTGCCCAAAAAGGAAGACAAAACAGAAAGAACATAAAAACAAATCCGCATGAGGCGGACGAGCGTCAAAAATCCCGCACTTAAAGGGTTTTAGGTGCGGGATTTTTTTGTTTCTACAGTTTTTCGTATTTGATAACGGCGCGGTAGAGGCCGTTGATTCGAGAACCTTCGATAATCAGAGGCGCATAATTTTCATTTCTCGGCTGGAGCCTTACCTTGTTATCAACTTCAAAAAATACTCGCTTAAAAGTTGTCTCGTGGGGTGTGGCCAATCTGACGAAACAATCGTCACCGTTGCGTACTTCAATAGTGGGCGAGAATATTACGATATCGCCCTGAGTGAATTTCGGCTCCATCGAATCGCCGATAACCCTTACACCAAAGGCCTGTGGGTCTTCGATGTCGGGACATCTGGCATAATCGTCGGCAAAACCGGCAGGATACTGGAGGTCGTCGAAATCGACAGGATAACCGGCGGCGACACGATTTATAATCGGTATCAATCTTCCGGGCTCGGTTTTGGAAATATTTTTGTCAATCTGAAGCTGGCTTTTGGCGAGCAGGTCGTTGAGCTCGGAACCCTTGACTTTTTTGTTCACCAGGTCCTGCACGAGTTTTCGCCACCGCTGGTTTTCGGATTCATAAGCTTCAAACTGCTGGCGGACATCGGTAGGGGTTCTGTCGAGATTAGCAGCGTGGCGAAGGGTGCCGGCGGGAAATTCCAAGGCTTCTTCAAGGCCGCGAAGCAGTTTGTCACTGGGCGGATTTTTTACCTTGCCCGTCTCAATCGTTGACAAATAAGGTTTTGAAAAACCCGTTTTCGCGCTGACCTCGTCAAGAGTTACGTCCAGTTCGTGCCGTCTTTTTCGAATTATCTGGCCTAAAGACATATTTATTTCCTTAAAAATATATCGTGTAAATTTGTTTTTTAATTATATAACTTTGTCTGGTTATTTACAAGAATTTTTATTTTTAAGCGGATTTTTTTGTAAAAACTGGGATTTTGGGCTGTTTTTGAGGGTTTTTAGTCGCTTGTGTCAAGAATACTCATAAAGGCTTTTTGTGGGATTTGCACGCTGCCGATGTTTTTCATACGTTTTTTTCCTTCTTTCTGTTTTTTGAGGACTTTCATTTTTCTTGTTACGTCGCCGCCGTAGAGTTTTGCGGTAACATCTTTTCTAAAGGCTTTTATTGATTCGCGTGCGATGATTTTACTGCCGATGGCGGCCTGTAAAGGAATTTCAAACTGATGGCGAGGAATTGCCTTTCGTAGTTTTAGCAGCAGCTTTCTGCCGCGGGCTTCAGCGATTGAACGATGCACTATAAGACTTAAAGCGTCGACGGGTTCTTTGTTGATGAGGATTTCGATTTTGACAAGGTCGGCAGCCTCAAAGCCGATAAGCTCATAGTCCATTGTAGCGTAACCTTTGCTTATACCCTTTAGCTGGTCGTAGAAATCGTAAACAATCTCGGCAAGCGGTGCGCGGAATTCCATCATCACGCGGGTAGTACTTATGTAGTCTGTTTTCAAGAGATGGCATCGCCGTTGTTCGGCAAGTTTCATAATCGAACCGATGCTGTCTTTGGGCGTTATGATTTCGAGCTTGACGATGGGCTCTCGCAGTTCCTGTATCTTTGTTCGTTCCGGAAGCTGGCTGGGCGAGTCGATTTTCAGGACCTCGTCCGATGTTGTAAGGACCTCGTAAGTTACAGTCGGAGCGGTTTGGACGACCTCGATATCGTTTTCTCTTTCGAGTCTTTCCTGGATAATCTCCATATGGAGCATTCCGAGAAATCCGCATCGAAAACCGAAGCCCAGAGCCGGGCTGTTCTGCGGGAAGAAGGAAAAGCTTGCATCGTTTAAGAAAAGTTTATCAAAAGCTGAGCGAAGCTGTGAATATTCGGTATTGTTTCCGGGATAAAAATCGCTGAAGACCATCTGTAAAGGTTTTTTATAGCCTGGCAAAGCCTTCTCGGCAGGGTCGGTGAACAGCGTAATCGTATCGCCAATAGTAACGTCTGACAGGTTTCTGATATTAGCGATGACGTAACCGACTTCACCAGTGCCGAGCGAATCTGTTTTTTTCATTGTCGGGGTAAATTTTCCAA
>JAHJUV010000001.1 GCA_018828825.1 Planctomycetota bacterium
AATTAATTTACAGCCGTGTTTTGTTGCAATGGCGGAAAGATTTTGTAATTTCGAGAATAGCTGCTTAGGGAAAATTTGTGTGACTTTTTCAACACCCCCGCAGTCACATATTTTATTTCTATCCGCAATTAAAAACATCGTCTCGCATCAAATCGGTGCGGGGAACAATTCAAAGTCCCTTCTTTTCTTTCTTCTTTTTTCTGATAATCGATAACTGTGTTTCTGTCTTCACCAAAATTCTACTCTTTTTCTTCCCAAACTCAACCGAATTATTTTATGGTTAGCCCCGCCAATACCTTGGCGGGGTTCGTTATTGCTTTAAGCCAAAGCCCCTTAGGGGCAGAAAAAGTCAAACACTAAACCCGGTTGAAGCTTGCTTCAGAGAGGGTTTTGTTTGAATTTTTAAGGTGTTCGCAGAACACCGCCTTAAAGCAATAACATCTCTGTGCGTTCTGTGTTCTCTGTGGCCAAAAAATTAGTATCTTCTGTGGCCAATTTTTATTAAAATCTTAAGAGAATGAACCAAAACATTAAAAGACGATTGCCTGACTGGCTCAAACGCCCCTTACCGACCGGCGATAACTACAACAATACAAGCTCAACCATCAGTCAGCTTGGCATTGAGACAATCTGCACCAACGCAAACTGCCCCAACAAAGGCGAGTGTTGGTCTCGCGGCACAGCTACCGTTCTTATCCTCGGCAACATCTGCACCCGAAACTGCAAATTCTGCTCAGTTCCAAAAGGCTCGCCCGCCCCGCCCGACAAAACCGAACCGCAGCGGGTCGCCGAATTGGCAAAGCAATTAAAAATTAAATATCTCGTCATCACTTCCGTCACAAGAGACGATTTGCCAGATGGCGGAGCATCGCATTTTAGAGACTGCATTAATACCGTTCGCGTGGTTAGCCCCGCCAATACATTGGCGGGGTCCGTCAAATTTGAGATTCTTGTTCCCGACTTCAAAAACTGTCAAACAAAGGCTCTTGAGGTTTTTTCCGATGCCCTGCCGCCTGCCGCGGGGCAACCGGGTTGCAACGGGTTTGTCTTTGGTCATAATATCGAAACTGTGCCAAGGCTTTACAAAACCGTCAGAAGCGACGCAGATTACCAGGCTTCTTTGAAACTTCTTGAAACAGCAAAAAAACTTTTGCCCCGCACAACGACCAAATCCTCAATTATGCTCGGCCTTGGAGAAACAGATAACGAAATCGAACAGGTTTTAAAAGACCTGCGAAGTGTCGATTGCGACCGCGTGGCAATAGGCCAGTATTTAAAACCGTCAAAAACCTCTCTTGATGTTGTCGAATACATTCGGCCGGAAAAATTCGATTATTGGGCGACACGGGCAAAGCATCTCGGCTTTAGCTGGGTTATGTCTTCGCCGTTTACGCGAAGCAGTTATTACGCCGAAACATAGGACAAAAACAGGACAAAAAAACCTCACATTTCCGTTTTACCTTTTACTTTTTCCTTTTTTTTTCTATAATACCGCCAAAAATGAAAACCGGCAAAAATCATAATAATCATAAAGATAAAATAGACGAGCGCCAGCTCCTTCATCGTTATGTTGCCGGCGACAGGGACGCCTTTCATCAGATTGTAACCCGATATAAAAACCCGCTTTACGCGTTTTTAAGGAGATTTCTCAACCAGACTCAGCTTGTCGAAGAAGCCTTCCAGGAAACTTTTCTCCAACTTTATAAGAGTCGAAAAACCTTCGAAAAAGATAGGCCTCTCCGCCCCTGGCTTTTCACAATAGCCGCAAATAAGGCCAGGGACGCCCTCAGAAGGCAGCAGAGGCACGATACCGTCTCGTTAGGCGCTATGGCCGAACCTGCAGAGCTTAACGTCGACGATGTTCTTAACTCCCTAAAGTCTTATGAAATAACGCCTTATGACGAAGCGGAAAAGTCCGAACGGGCCGAAAAAGTCCGCAAAATTATCGAAAATATGCCCGCCAATCTCAAAGAAATCCTAATTTTGGCCTATTTTGAGCAATTTTCTTACAAACAAATGGCTGATATGTTGAGTATACCTATAGGGACGGTGAAGAGCAGGCTCCATACAGCCATTGTTCACTTTACTAAAAAATGGAAATCTATGACCGACGAGATTGTTTAATGGATAAACTTAACAAGGCCCAGCGAGACGTTCTACTCGATTATTACTTCGAGTGTGCAGACCAGCGGGAAAGCGAAATAGCCAAAGAGCTTCTTGAATCACATCAGGGCGCTGTCGAATTCTACAACAGGCTTAATCACTCGCTTTCTGCTCTTGAGCATCTTGACCACGAAGCCTGCGCGGTCTGTCCGGATCATCTTGTTGAAAAGACACTCGAAAAACTCTATTCTCACACCGCCCAAACCGCACCCGTCAATCAGCTCGAAAAACTCCTGCAGGCCGAAAGTGAAAAGCTTGTTACCAAACGGCCGAGCTTCTGGCGAAGCCTCGCCGAGGCCGCGGCAGTCGCCGCAGGCGTTATAATTCTCTCAAGTCTTTTCGTCCCTGTAACAAGACAAATGCGTGCAATGGCCTGGCAGAAAGCCTGTCAGGCAAATCTTTCCAAAATCGCTCAGGGCGTAACCAGATACGCCGGCGAAAACAGCAATTTCCTCCCTGCCGTCGCTACCAAGGCGGGAAATCCCTGGTGGAAGGTCGGCTCAACCCAACCCCAAAATCAGTCCAATACAAGACACGTCTGGCTCCTCGTTAAAAAGAATTACGTCGAACCGGAAGTCTTCGTATGCCCGGGCGGAACAAGAGAAAACCTGATGAAACTCAACCGGGCGCAAATCGCCAGCCTCTCCGATTTCCCTGACAGACGATATATCACTTACAGCTTTAAGCTTATCTGCGAACCGAACAAGGCGTTTTATCCTTCCAGCGCAACACCTTTAATGTCGGACACTAACCCGATATTCGAAACCTGTCTCAAAAATCCCGGCTGCATTTCAAAAAGCGAATTCGACCCGATTACATTAAGTGAGAAATTATTGAAAATCAACAGCAGCAGCCATCGCGGCAAAGGCCAGAATGTTATGTTCAGCGATGGAACGGTAAAATTCACATCGCAAAGAGTCTTCGGCCAGGACGACATCTTTACCGTTAAGGACCAGCAGGTCTATCGAGGCACTGAAATGCCAACCTGCGATAAAGATGTTTTTCTCGTACCGTAGAAAAAGAACCGTGGACCCCGAGGCCGAAGCGTAGCGGAGATCCCGACGCATCGGGAAATCGGGATATATTATTAACCTCTTTTAACCCCGCCCGAAAAGCGGGGTTTTTTATTTTTCAGCCACAAAGTCACCCACCTTCGCTTCCTCCTTCGTTAAGAACTACGGAGGACAAGAAAGCTACGGATGGGCAGGCGAAGACGCGAAGATTACAATATGCTTATTTTTGAGTTCAAAATGCGGTTTTTTATAAGATAAAAGTGTCATTTCTGTTGACTTTTTATTGGAAATATGGTATAATGTACATAAAATTAGATGAATATCTAATTTGTATATGAAATGATTTAGAGGAAGACCCCAGTAAAACTGGGGGTTAAATAATATAAACTACCCCGCCTCAAGCGGCGGGGGCTAAATAAAGGGAGAGAAAGAAATGCAGAAATCGTATATATCATTTTATTATCCGGATTTTGTCGCCCCGATTCGCGTTGCGATTCTGCGACGATACAGGAAATGGAAATACGGGTATGAATTCCGCCTAATCGAATTGAGCCGGGGCCGATACGCGAAAGTGGACCCCGAAGACTTCGAAGCACTAAATCAATTCAAGTGGTATGCTTCCGGCACTAAAAATCTCTATGCGAGCCGACCGGCAAGAGGCGCATCGGGCAGGCGTACAACCATTGCGATGCATCGAGAGATTATGAAGCCTCCGACGGGTCTTTTTGTTGACCACAAAAACGGGGACAGCCTCGATAACCGCAAGGCCAACCTTCGACTGGCGACACCGGCGGAAAACAGCAGAAATAGAAAAAAACACTGCAAAAGCCGTTCAATATATAAGGGAGTAGCAAAAAACACTAAATGCAAGACATGGTTTGCCTCTATCGGCTATGAAAACAGGCAAATATATCTGGGCTCTTTTGCAAGTGAAGAAGAAGCCGCCAAGGCCTATGACAAGGCCGCGAAAAAATACTTCAAAGAATTCGCATCGCTGAATTTTGAAAATTAGTATTTATTCTGGTCTGCTTTCAACTTTCCTTATTTCATAGGTACTTGACATGATGGAGTGACCATATTTTCCTGCTCAGAAGAATTTTGGTCTTGTGGCAATCCGACCGGTGTAATTTTCCTGATATTAATAAGAGCCTGCAAAAAATTACCTTTTTGCTCACGGTCTTCCCGTCGCCAGGCAAAAACATCTCCCTCCTTAACCGTATAATTATGAGAATAAGAATTAAAATTTGACGGAAAGTCCATTTTTTTGAAGGATTCATCGGCAACAATAAGCATTAAATCACCGTTTGAACTCCTTATTGTGCAGGCATCTCCTGTCCAGCCGGTAAATGCAATTACAGGATAATGCACATCCGGCCATTCATCATCCGGCTGCCAGGATTCATCTGTTTTCATTGTTTTTCGACCGCTCAACCAATTATACGGCCCATCAGTTCTGCGGAAACGCCAGTCAAACTCTATCATTCGGCGTCTGTAAGCCATTATCGTTACCTCGGATGTCTGCCCTGTAACAACCACCGCAGATTGATCCGGGCCTTCAAAAATATCATTTTTGGCCAATCCTACGCTGTATTTCCCCGGACCAATCGAGCTAAAGAGGCAGGAACCTCCTTTTAGAGGCTGGGTTTTTCCTGAAACAAAGCCGGAAACTTTCAACTTCACCGCGGCACCTGCCAACTGTAATCCTTCTTCAGTTACAACATTTACCTTTAGATTGCCGCAGTATTCTTTGGGAATAGTACGGACAAAAACCTCTCCATACGCAATTGCTTTTCCTCTTTTTACTTCTATTTTAAGTTTGGTCGGATAATGATATATGCCTCCGATTATTACATCTCCGAAAGCTGAAATATTTTTTTTATTCGAATCGGATGTACGATAACGCCGGAATCCAGAGCCGACAAATACCTGTTCCCAGTTTTGATAATTCACGTTCGAATACCCACCGCCGGTTCCGTATATACTTATTTCATTATTCGAATTCCAGTCGGTCTTTGCCAAAGGATGCTCAAGGCTTTCATCTTCAAAGATTACATGCAGTACCGAAATTCCTGTTCCACTTTTTTTGTTATAGTCTCGTGAGATAATGCTTTCTGCCGTTGACATATATTCTTTCCACTGTTTTGTTTCCAGCCGCGGAGGAATAAAAAGATATTCAATCTTGTCTTCAAATTTAATGTTTTTGGTGTTTTTCCTGATTGCCTTTGCAAGACTGTTAATTTTCTTTGAATATTTCTTATAAAAGTTTGTACCGGAATACTCACTTTTAAAGTCGTTTAAAACAAATTTGGCTCTTAGGTAATCTTCATTATCAACAGACGCCTGCATTTGCAGGAATTTTCTCTGCGCCATATATTCTTTTTCAGCCACAGATTCTTCGGCCCGGCAGAGACCGGAGAAAAACATACCTGTAATAAAAATCGCGACAAATAAAAATTTACTAGTGTTCTTCAAATTCCTCAAATTAGTAAAGCTGAATGAAACCATAATTTATATCCTTCAAAACTTATAACTCTAATTTTACCTCTGCTGTTTCCAGATAAATTTACACCCAAAACAGCACTAAAATCAAGAACAAAAAACATTCGCTTAAACGAACCTTTTTTGTTAAAATCATTTCTTTAAATCTTTACAGCTAAATGGCATAAATACTTTGTTAGAGAATAGTTATGACAGAAGAATTATCAAAAGTTTATGAGCCAAAACGATTATGAAGGATAATAAAGGAATATATATTATCGCAGGGCCTAATGGGGCAGGTAAAACTACCTTTGCGAGGGAATTCCTGCCTAACTACGCACACTGTCCAAATTTCATAAATTCAGACCTCATCGCACAGGGATTAGCGCCATTTTGGCCCGAAAAAGCAAATATAAAGGCTGGAAAATTAGTGCTCGAACAAATCCACGAATACGCAAAGCAGCAGATTGATTTCGCTTTCGAAACAACACTGGCAGGCAAAACATATTTCAGGATGCTAAGAAAATTTAAAGAAAACGGCTATAAACTACATTTGTTCTTTTTGTGGATACCCGATACAAAATTAGCCATCGCCCGAATAAACAGCAGAGTCGCCAAGGGTGGACACAATGTTCCAGTTCAAGACGTCAAACGTCGTTTCAAAAGGTCCATATATAACCTGTTCAACCTGTACATGCCGATACTGGATTTTTGGATTCTCTTCAATAATACAAGTATTCAGCCGTTGCCGATTGCTAAGGGAATAAATCAGCAAGTTATCATCTTCAACCAGGTACTATTTGAAAAAATTAAACAATCTGCGGAAGGTAAATTATGAAAAAACGGTTAACTCTTCAGGATAAAGCGGTAATTGCTCTAAAAGAAGCTGTAAAGAAAGTTGTCAAACAGGCTAAAAAAGACAAGCAGCCATTGGCAGTGTGGAAAAACGGCAAAGTCATTCAAATAAAGCCTTGGAAAAAAGGAAAATAAGCTACAATCGGATAAACTATGACAGAAGAATTATCAAAGGTATATGAGCCGAGGCAGATAGAACGCCTTGCGGACGAAATTTGGCAAAAGGGCAATTATTTTCATACCGAGCCCCCCCACCCCCTCTCTTGCTTCGCAAGAAGCAGAGGGGGAAAGCAAGAGCGGGGGCAGGAAAACAAAACCTTATACAATCGTAATCCCCCCGCCACGCGTAAGAAGTATTTTTGCATTCTTTGATTAGCCATTCATATCGGCTCAGTTTCTCATAATCTCCCGCAGCAACTTTTGCGTATCCTCCCCCGACAAGTTTTATCCGCCGAAATTCATATCCGTATTTCTTTTTTCTTCGGCGAAGTAGAATTCCCACGCACATCCGCCCGATAAATTCCGGATAATAAAATGGTAAATATGATTTTCTCATAAGATTTGCACTCCTCTAACTATCAACTAATATGCCCTCTGAAATAATTCCCTAAATAGCTTGACAATGTCCGGTAATCTGATACAATTAGTATATCACAAAAGATTGAAAAATCTTTAGGCCGCAGAGAAAGACTCAGCAAACTTTCCTTTACAGCTTTTTCTTTTGGTTATTTACCCAAAGGAGTAACTATGACTAAAATGTTAAAAACCTCGCCTGTAAACAGGAAATGTGCCTTTCCGGGCTGCGAACACACTTTAAGTATCTACAATCATCAGGAATTCTGCCATATCCATCTCGATAAAATGCCTCAGGACAAAAAACATAATGTTTTACCCCAGCCTGTCGAATCAGTCGATACCGTCTGACACATCGGGAATTTAAAAATATTCAGCCCCTCGGCCTGCCGAGTGGGTTCACCAAATATCATTTTGATTTTTAATATATAAAATTAGATAATCATCTAATTTTGTGTGCATTGTACCATATTCCCAACAAAAAGTCAACAAAAATCCGCATTTATTTAGCCCCCAGTTTCACGGCGAGTTCAGAGCCCAAGCGATAGCGCAGGGAGTTTATCGGTTCAGAGCCACAAGTCGAAACGCAGTGGAGATCCCGATTCATCGGGGCGTTAGCGCGGGGTAGTTTAAATTCGGTTAGCCCCCGGACCTTTACCCGCCTCTGGCGGGTGTGCCGGGGGCATCGTTTTCGTTTCCGCCAATACTTTGCCGGGGTTCGTGCTTAGTCCCCCCTCCGCTACGCGAGGCTAAAAAAACTTTATTGGCCAGGCGGTATGGGTGGCGAGCACCTTTGCTATTTAACTCCCAGTTGTTCCTTATTCTTGTTCTCATGAAGTGTTCGATGCAGTAAGTGCCCCACAATTATTATAACAAGTAATAATATCAGAAATATCAGCATTGCATATAAACTATAGGAGGAGATATGGCTATGGAACTGCCGCAAGAATACCGCCCAGCCGAGGGTTGCCACATAAGTTCCGCTCAGCACCACCGTCATATTTAGCCATGTTCGCAAGCCCATCATAAAACCTATTACACAGCCAACCAGGGGACCGGTCATCCAAAAGGGAAACCAGACGAAAAGAAACAGCCCTGCTATACCATATCTTATAACTATGTCTTTATGGGCTTCTGCCGTCTTGCGGACACGCTCGAATATGTTCTTGAGTTGTTTTATTACTAATAGATGCCGCCAGCTGAAAACAAACAGGGGGTAGAAAATAAGCACCAAAATAGTTGAGATTACAATACAAACCGGTATGACCGTGCTATTTTTAAGGCCCATAGAATACCCGAAAGCCAGACCGGCGGCTCTGCCAAACATAATTTGTGTAGCGGTCATTCCAATAATAGCCTGGGAATCCTCTGGAGCCAGCAGCAGTTTGGCGCCAAGCCAAAGGATAAATATAAGTGCCAACGCGACCCCGGCCAGCAAACAGCGACCCTCCGGACTATTCACGAGAGTCTTTTTAAGCTGATTCTTCTGTCCTAAATCTGACTCACTTACCGATTTTTCCTTGTTCTCTTCTGCCATATCTCTACTACGGTTATTTATTTTATTGGCCAGCCAACGGCCGAACTCCTCAAATCTTCAATCTTAAATCTTCAATGGAATAGCCCTTTCTTCTTTGCCGCCGGTATTCTCGCCGGCATATCTTTGCATATTTTGCTGATAACTTTTTGTGTCGCTTCTGCTTTTTGTGGCGCCAGCAGATTCCCTGCCGCCCCGCCGATGACTCCGCCTATTACCCCGCCGACAACTTTATCTTTGCTGTCCTCGCCGCTCGCCGCAACGCCCGCCCCTGCCCCTGCCGCAGCGCCCAGTATTGTGCTCAGTATCTTTTCCGTTGACCCTTGTCCGCTGCCAACCCAAAGTACGCTCCCGTCTTTCGCATCGAGCATCTTTATTGTCATACTGATATCTTCCGAGAACTGCGAGACGTTTATAATCATTATGGTTGGCACGTTCAGAATATTGCCCATTTCCACAACATCTTGTTCGCTTGTCATATTTGGGTCATGCTGAAACTTCTGTTCGTTCAGGATATTTTGTACCTGTGCCCTTTCGATGGGTGCATAGCCTTTTTGCAGCAGTTCCATTGTTAGCATATCAGCCACCTGGTTTTTCGCGCCCTCGTTCCCCAATGGCCCGAGTACATCGACAACTGCTATTTTGGAGACCTTGGAAAAGTCGTAATCTGTCCTTGCCGTACTCTTGCCTGCTGCGCAGCCCTCTACAAAAGTGTATCCTGCCATAAGGATGGTTATCAGTACGTAATTTCTCATATTTCACCTCCGAAAATGTTTTGTTACGAAATTATAGACATAAAAGAATGGGTAATTGCACTAATAGAGGTTAAACCCCTGCCCGAATAAGTCAACAAAAAAAGACTTCTTTTAAGAGTTGAAAAAACCCGATTTAGGGGTTGATAATTAGTTGAAGATTCTCCCTACCGCCCCCATAAAAAAGGCTTATTTAATGGAGATGGGTAATGAGTAATGAGTCTATAAAAAAAAGGCTGGCCCATTATTGGTCAGCCGCTGTGAAAAATCCTTTCTTTCCCTTGGACACTCTCTGCCCACAAACTTTCACTACAATGCACACAAGCACGAAATACCCTCGGTTCTGTAAGGCGGGCGGCCCTCAGGCATCAAATCTATCGCCCATGCACATCTACCATTTCGCAAAGGCATACGCTATAAACTTCCCTTGCCAACCTTTCAGCTATCCAAACAAGAGCTGTTTTGCCCTATAATTACAATTTTGTCAAGTCCTAATCCCTATATCGTCCTAAAACCAGTAAAAATTATAATACTTTCCAAAAATCAGACCAGTATATAAGGCATAGGTTGTGGTATAATTTTATCGGGAAATGGACGCGAGTCGGAATTATGGCACAATATCGGCATTTTGGAAAGGACCTCAAAGCCAGAACATCTATCGAGGCTATCAAGAACGAAAAAGACCATCAATGAGACAAAGATAGCTTCAACTATTAGGTTATCGGTTATCGGTACGAACGGCTCCGCCGAGGGCAGGCAATTTTTAGTTTTGAGTTTGCTTTGTAGAAAAGACCAATCAAAAGGCTTAAGTCATGACGATAAGTAATAGTAGAACAACAAAAAACAACCTTTACTCGAAAGGATTCCAAAATGGCAAAACGGCCAGCTATGACCAAATCGCCAATAACATTGGCAAAAATAGCCCTGAAAACCGCTCAGGAGGTTTTGTCGCCATACTCCAATCTGCGAAGTCGGCACGATTTCACACAAGCCCAGGTATTTACGATATTGACACTTCGTCAGTTTTTCAAGACCGACTATCGCGGCATAATCAGAATTCTACAAGAGCATCAAAATATCAAAGATGCTCTCGGTCTGACCAAGCTGCCTCACTTTACCACTCTGCAAAAGGCTCAGCAGAGGATGCTAAAAAAAACATCTTTCAGGATCTGCTTGCGACAATTTTCGATTATGCAAGAGACTGCCGCCTGATAAAAACAAGCGGCTCTCACATCTGCTCTATCGACTCAACCGGCCTGGAAAACCATTATATCAGCAGGCACTTTTTGCAGCGTAAAGGCCGTAGAACCGCTAAATATCGCAAATGGACAAAGTTAACCGCAGTCTGTGAAAATCAAAGTTACCTGATTGTCTCTGCGATAGTCAGCGCCGGACCAAGTACTGATTGTCATTATCTCAAGCCAGCTGTCCAACAAGCAGCTAAGCATGTTTCCATAGATACGCTATTGGCAGACTCCGGCTACGATGCTGAATACAATCATCAACTCTGCCGTGAAGAATTTGGCATTCGTTCGACGGTGATACCGGTTAATGACAGGAATCTCAGGTATGGACGCACTGGCGGTCAACATCGGCGACGTATGAAACAGCGATTCCCGGCGGCCAGCTATCGAAAGCGTTGGCATATTGAATCAGTTTTTTCAAGATTCAAGCGTCGCCTGGGTAATGCCCTTGCCGCTCGAACGAATGAATCAAGAACTTGTGAGTGTCTGCTGAGAGTTTTGACTTACAACCTTATGATTGTCTTATTTAGTTTTAAAAAGAGCGTTATTTATTAATGTTTTCTACAAAGCAAACTAAGAACTCAAAACTCAAAACTTATTCAAGTGCTTGTTTAAAATCACTAATTATGTCATCGATGTGTTCAGTTCCTACCGATACACGAACGAAATCGGGGCTTACGCCGGCCGCGAGCTGATCGGCTTCGTTTAGCTGCTGATGAGTCGTACTTGCAGGATGAATCACAAGAGTTTTACTGTCGCCGATGTTGGCAAGGTGGCTGGCAAGCTTGACAGAGTTTATAAATTTTATGCCTGCCTCTCTGCCGCCTTTAATTCCGAAACCAAGTATAGCGCCCTGTCCTTTCGGCAGATACTTTTTGGCAAGTTTATAATCAGCGTGAGATTCCAGACCGGGATAATTGACCCAGGTTACGGCCTTGTGCTGTTCGAGCCATTTTGCAAGGGCAAGAGCATTTTCGCAGTGCCGCGGCATACGCAGATGCAGCGTCTCTATTCCCTGCAGGAACAAAAAGGCGTTAAACGGCGACATACAGGAACCCATATCGCGGAGGAACTGCGTCCTCGCTTTTATGATATATGCGAGCGGACCGACCGCCTCGACATATTTTACACCGTGATAGCTTGGGTCCGGCTCGGTCAATTCAGGATATTTTCCATTTGCCCAGTTGAATTTACCGGAATCGATAATGGCACCGCCAATACTTGTGCCGTGGCCGCCGATAAACTTGGTGCAGCTGTGCACAACAATGTCAATACCGTATTCGATGGGCCGAAAGAGAATCGGAGTTGTAACGGTATTATCACATATCACAGGCATTCCGTTTTTGTGAGCTATCTCGGCGATTTTTTCATAATCGAGAATGTCGTTTTTGGGATTACCGATAGTCTCGATGTAAATCAGCCGAGTATTTTTCTTTATTGCCTTTTCAAAATTCTCAGGTTGTTTAGGGTCAACAAAGCTTACCTCAATCCCCAGCTTCTTGAATGTCTGGCTAAAGAGTGTAACCGTTCCGCCATAAAGCGAGCTGGACGAAACAATATGTCCTCCGGCCCCGCATATATTGAAGATGCTCACATATATTGCTGATTGTCCGGAACTGAGTCCCAGTCCGCCAACGCCGCCTTCCATCGCAGCAAGACGTTTTTCAAGGACATCCGTCGTAGGATTCATCAATCTCGTATAAATGTTGCCGAATTCTTTCAGCGCAAACAAATTCGCCGCGTGGTCGGCACTTTTGAACACGTAGCTTGTGGTCTGATATATCGGCACCGCCCTGCTTAACGTAGTCTGGTCAACTTCCTGGCCGGCGTGCAGAGCCAGTGTCTCAATACGATACTTTTTCTCTTCCATTTTTACCTCCACACTAACGTACTAAAATTTGAATTCTGTCTTAAAGATTCCATTTTCATTTTTTCCTTAAATGCTTTTCCCTTGCACCAACATATTGGTGTGGGGGTTTATCCTTTCGGCAAAACTGCTACCATTTTATCAAGTGCTTTTTTCGCCTTTTGGGCCGTTTCATCGGGCACTTTTATAATATATTTATTATCTTCCAGTGAAAACAATACTTTTTCCAATGTAATTTTCTTCATATTCGGACAAACAAATTTCTCCGAAGCCGGGTAAAAAGCCTTGCCCGGATTCTGTTTTTTTAAAGTATGAATAATGCCGATTTCGGTCGCGATAATAAATTCCTTTTTGCCGCTGTTTTGTACATATTTTAACATTTGTCCAGTGCTTAAAAGCTCATCGGCACAATCCCTGACAGTGCCGGGACATTCCGGATGAGCAAGCATAATCGCCGCCGGATGAGCGGTCTGGATTTTCTTCACATCGTCAGCGGTCGCGAAAATATGCGTCGGGCAATAACCGGGCCAAAGGACGATATCCCTGCCGGTTCTTTCCTTTACGACCTGGCCGAGATTTTTGTCCGGCACAAAGATAATTTTCTTTTCGGCATCTATCGAATTTACGACATCGACCGCGTTCGAGCTTGTGCAGCAATAATCGCTTATTGCCTTTACCTCGGCAGAACTATTGACATAACAAACTACAACCGCGACAGGATGTTTTTGCTTCAACTCTTCAAGCTGAACGGCGGTAATCATATCGGCCATCGGGCAGCCTGCGTTTTTGTCGGGCAGCAGAACCGTTTTTTGCGGCGAAAGTATCGAGGCGGTTTCCGCCATAAATAAAACGCCGCAGAAAACTATCACATCGGCAGAGGTACTCGCAGCCTTACGGCTCAACTCGAGAGAATCGCCGGTAAAATCAGCAATATCCTGAATTTCGCCCGGCTGATAATTATGCGCAAGGATTACTGCATTTTTATTTTTTTTAAGATTATTAATTTTTTCGATGATGCTCTGATTCATATAGATTTATTTTTTTGATTTCTTCTGGATATAAACAAGTTCCGCTTTTGACATTGAAACTATAACGCCCGGCGGGACGGAATCCTTAATCCAGACGTTTCCGCCGATTATGGCGCCTTTGCCGATAGTTATATCGCCAAGAATGGTTGCGGCGGCGTAAATCGTAACGTCATCTTCGATAGTCGGATGTCTTTTTACGCCTCGCAGACTCTGCCCTTTCGCCAGGGCAAGAGCGCCGAGCGTAACACCCTGATAAATCTTTACGTTATTTCCTATAACCGCGGTTTCGCCGATAACTATGCCGGTACCGTGGTCGATGAAAAATCTTTCGCCGATTCTCGCACCCGGATGGATATCAATGCCTGTTTCATGATGGGCGCGTTCGCTTATAATTCTCGGAATCAGCGGCACTTTTTTCAGATAAAGCTCATGTGCAATTCTATGGGTCGTTATCGCCCGCAGGCCCGGATAGCTCAAAACAATTTCCTCAAAGCTCGACGCCGCAGGGTCGCCGTCAAAGGCGGCCTGAATGTCGGTCTTGAGAAGATTGCGAATATCGGCAAGCCGGTTTAAAAGATACTCGGTAATATCCTGAGCCATAATATGACAACTGGCGCCGTCACACTGCTTCAGCCTGCATTGATGGAGCAGCGCCCTTTCAATCTGCTCGTTAAGCTGACTCTGAATCTTGCAGAGAATATCGCCCACTACGAAACCGATATTCGAGCTCGTAACTTCCTTAACGCCGGTATAACCCGGAAAAACGACCTCCGTGAGCAAATCGAGTATTTCGAGTATCCTGTCGCGCAGAGGTAGATTCGTCGTGTCGATGAAATTTATGCCTGAATCATCTTCATAAGTATCAACAATCGCCTTGACAAATTTTTTAATGCCGTCGTTTTCCATATTTACCACCACATCAATGTCTCTGATAAATATTTTGTTTCCATTTTTTTTCCTTAAAATTTTATCCCTCGCACCAATACATTGGTGTGGGGGTGTGCCTCTTATTGAAACAACTCGGTCGAAATATATCTTTCACCAGTATCACAGATAATCGTTACGATAACCTTTCCTTTATTTTCCGCTCTCTTTGCAAGCTGCAGAGCGGCAAAAACATTAGCGCCGGAGCTGATACCGGCAAGAATACCCTCTTTAGCGGCAAGCTGCTTTGCGGTCTCAATCGCATCTTCATTTTTGACGCAGATAATTTCGTCAAAAATCTTTGTGTCGAGCACGCTCGGAACAAAACCGGCACCGATGCCCTGAATTTTGTGCGGGCCGGGCTTTCCGCCTGAAAGAATCGGCGAATCGGCAGGCTCAACGGCCACTACTTTGACCGAAGGCTTATATTTTTTAAGCACCTGACCGCAGCCGGTAATTGTACCACCTGTTCCGACACCGGCAACAAATATATCGACGCTGCCGTCCGTATCACGCCAGATTTCCTCGGCTGTGGTTCTGCGGTGTATTTCCGGATTCGCAGGATTGTCGAACTGCTGGAGCATAACCATATTACCGTTGTTGCTGACCATACGCTGGGCAGAGGTTACCGCCCCTTTCATACCCTCGGCAGCAGGCGTTAAAACTATTTCTGCACCAAGAATTTCAAGAAGTTTCCTTCTTTCAATACTCATTGAGTCCGGCATAACGAGTTTGAGCTTGTATCCCTTTACGGCGCAGACAAAAGCAAGGCCGATGCCTGTATTTCCGCTTGTCGGCTCAACTATCACCGTTTCAGGACCTATCCTATCGGCGTTCTCGGCGGCCTCAATCATCGCAAGGCCGATTCTGTCCTTGACAGAGCCGCAGGGATTGAAAAACTCCATTTTGCCTAGTACCTGCACATCAGAAGGACCAAGAGAATTAATCCTTACCAGCGGCGTATTGCCGATTGTCTCGGTCAGATTGTTATATATCTTCGCCATAATATACTCCTATCAAATTTAAATCTGATAACTCATACCTTGTTTCTCTTTTTCTGCCATCGCGACAAGGTCCTGCAAAGTCTTGTTTTCGAGCACACCCAATATAGCGTCATTCATTTGTATCCATAATTTTCTCGTCGCGCAGTCTGCATGGTTGGGACAGGTATTTTCATATTCGACGCATTCGACGGTAAGCACCGGCCCTTCAAGCGTCCTGAAGACATCGCTCAACTTTATATCGCCAGGCGCAGCGGCAAGCAGATAACCGCCGTGAGGCCCCCTGATACTTCTGACCAGCCCTGCCGTTTTCAGCATCGCCACGAGCTGCTCAAGATACTTATTAGATATATTCTGACGCTCGGCTATTACCTTAATCTGCAAAGGAACTGCCTTGTAAGCAAGTGCAAGTTCCAGTAAAGCCCGCATACCATATCTTGTTCTCGTTGAAAGCTTCATAACTTTCTCCTAAATTCCTATGGTTTTAGTAGTCTATTATATAAACACTACGAAATCTTGTCAAGAATGTGCATAAAAAAATGAAAAACTATAAACTCGCTCTATAATATTTAAATCCTTGTTTTTTAACCACTTGACACAATTTTGAGCAGATAATAGAATAAACTGGCTTTTTATAGGACAAAAAAGGGCAACCAATGACAAAACAGATAGCTGATGAATTGCCAAAACCATCCTTAGAACATCTTGAACGACTTACCGACGATACAGGACTGCTGCAGCACGCCAAATACATAATACCCGACCGTCTAAACGGCTATTGCACCGATGACAATGCCCGAGCCCTTATCGCTGTTACGAAATATCTGAAAAACCACGACGAGCCGCAAGCAAGAAAACTGTTCGATATATACCTGGCTTTCCTCTACCATTCCTTGAAACCGGATAAGACAGTTCGTAACTTTCTCGACTATAACAGAAACTGGAGAATTGACGAACCGCAGCACGATACACTGGGCAGAGCTATCTGGGCATTCGGTACGGTAATCGCTTCATCTCTTAACGATAATTATCTGCGTTTCGTTAAAGAATTTTTCACCGACACATCCAACCATATTCCATCGCTGCCGCTGAGAGGTACGGCTTATTCAATCTTCGGCCTGTATGAATTTCTTACTAAATTTCCCAAGGACAAACAGATACTCAAACTGTTAAGTATCGCCGCTGATAATCTTGCCAAAAATTATAACAGCAACTCTTCGCCGGAGTGGGACTGGTTTGAAGACACTCTATCTTACGCAAATGCAATTATGCCGGCAGCTATGTATGCCGCGGCGAGAATTCTCAATAACCGGACATATCTTGATATCGCGGAAAAGACCTGTTTTTTCCTTCTCGCCAATACATTTAATGGAAAGCACTTCAGCTTTATAGGCTCAAGCGGCTGGTATCCAAAAGGTGGGAAACGGGCACAGTTCGACCAACAGTGCATCGAGGTCTCCACTACGATTATAATGCTGGCAAACGCATATCAGGCAACAAAAAACAAGGAGTACCTAACTCTGCAGAGAAAAGCCTTTAACTGGTTTCTGGGAGAAAACGACGTACACCACAGTCTTTACGACAATGAAACGAAAGGCTGCTGCGATGGGTTAGGCAGCGAGGGGGTAAATGTTAATCAGGGTGCAGAAAGTATTATCAGTTTTCTGCTGTCACTGCTGCATATGGAAGAAATGACTTAAATGAAAGCCGCCACTTTTAACGCCAATTCAATAAGGGCCAGGACGGAAATAATCGTAAACTGGCTGGCGGAAAATAGGCCTGACATTCTATGCGTGCAGGAAACAAAGGCGCAGGACAAGGATTTTCCCGTTGATGTCTTTGCCAAAACCGGCTATGAATTCGTCTTCAAAGGCGAGAAAAGCTACAACGGCGTCGCAATCTTCAGCAGGCATAAAATTACCGATGTCGAATTCGGCCTCGACAGCGAGCCGAAAGACGAAGTGAGAATGATAAAGGCCAAAACAGGCGGTATCACAATCGTCAATACCTATATCCCACAGGGCTTCGAGATTGAATCGGAAAAATATCAATACAAACTCGACTGGCTTGAAAGACTTCTTAAATATTTTAAAAAGTATCTCAAGCCGACGGATAAGTTGTTATGGCTCGGCGATTTTAATATAGCGTTCGAGGCAAGGGATGTTTACGACCCGGTCAGGCTCGACGGGACGGTTTGTTTTAACCGGCAGCTTTCACAGATTTTCAAGAAATTTATGGAATGGGGATTTGCCGACCTATTCAGGAAGAACTGCGACGAGGATGGACAATTTACCTTCTGGGACTACCGCGAGCCGAACGGCGTTAAAAGAAATCACGGCTGGCGGCTCGATTATATAATGGGGACCGAGCCGATGGCGAAAAAATGCACGAACTGCCGGATTGACAAAAATCCCCGAATGCTCGAAAAGCCCAGCGACCACACGTTCCTTGTCGCTGAATTCAAGGGTTCTTAGTCAGTGCCGTTTTGCTTTCTGCGGTCTTTGCCCTTTCGGCGGTCTGAGCCGGGATAGCCGAAGGAAAATTTCCTGCGGTCTTTACCGCTGCGTTTTTCGTCATTTTCCTGCTTGTCTTTAGATGATTTATTCATCAGCATCGTCCTTTCGCTTTATTATCCCATCTTTTATATATCGACAAAACAAGGCTCTTTTAATAAGTCTTCGACTGACGTTTTTGCCTGGGATTTCGATTTTCAGGCCTATTGTCCTTCTTGAGATAATTAACCTCGGCGGTTGTAAGCGTTCTATAATGGCCGATGCCGATGCGATCGAGCGTAATTTTGCCAATATTTGACCTTTTTAGTGCGGTTACCTTATATCCCAGCCTGGCCATAATCCTTCGAATCTGCCTGTTAAGGCCTTGGCGGATTTTTATTTCAAGCAAAGATTGTTTGTCGGAGGACTTGAGCACCTTAAGTTTGGCGGGCATAGTTTTGCCTTCTGATAGCCAAATGCCCTTTTTGAGCTTTTCTATTGCATCCTGCTTTATTCTGCCGTTTATGGTTACCAAATAAGTTTTTTCAATACAATGCCGAGGATGGGTCAATAGATTGGTAAGTACCGAGTCGTTGGTCAGAATTATCGCCCCGGTGGTCTCGATATCGAGCCTGCCTGCACAGAAAATCCGTCTATTACTGTCGACTAAATCGACCGCCCTTTTCCTGCCCTGAGGGTCACTATTTGTACAAATAACGCCTTTGGGCTTATTGAGCAGATAATAGACCTTTCCGGCAGGCCTTATTTTTCTGCCGTCAACGGTGATAATATCCTTTTCTGCATCCGCAAACGCGGGCAAAGTGTCCATAACCCTGCCGTTGACCTTTACGAGGCCTTCGAGGATAAGCTGCTCACAGTTTCGCCTTGAATCGACGCCAGCGGCAGCGAGTATTTTCTGTAAACGTTCAGCAGCCATATTTTAAACTTTCAAAAAATCAATATAACTATACCGAACCCCAGGCACTTATGCCATAAGAAGAATGAGGATTTAGGCAAGTTTTTAGTTGACTTAAAGGGCGGTTTTGCCGATAATTACCACACTGTTTGTATACATAAGTACCGAACATAACTGATTTAATATTCATTTCAGGAGATGTTAAATGGCAGTCGCCCGTCAGGAACAGAGCAATGTAATGCTTTATACGGTTATTACTTTTGTCGGTCTTTTTATTGTTGCCGCAATCCTGGCAGTAGTTTTTTACATAAAAGCCCAAGACTGGCGTGACCAGTTTCTTACAAGTCAGCAGCAGCTCGAAGAGATGGCTTCATCGCGGGAAGTGCAAAACATCAATACCCTCGTCGGCCAGAAAGAAAGCAAGTCCAGCCGAGTCGGTCAGTTGATGGGTTATCTTGACCAATTGTATAAAATGGATACCGGCAGAGACCCGCAGGAGACCAGTGCCCAAGTAAAGTTCGGCGAGCTTGACGCAAAATATCAGGACATCCTCGCAAATCTTCCCAAGGATTTCAACACCGCTATGGACACCAACAAGCCGGGCATATTCAGAATAGTCGATATTTATAACAACAAGACGAAACAGAAAGACGAGCTTATCAGCCAGTTAAACGCTCAGGTTGATAACCTCGGCAGCGACCTGGAGCTGGCCCAAAAAGGCGCAGCGGAAAGGGAGCAAAGTCTGCGTACCCAAATCCGCTCCATACAGGAAGACGCCAACGGCGTCCAGCAAAGCTATAACCAGCTTCGCGACCTTATGGACAAGAAAACCACCGAGCAGGTACAGGCTCTTATGCAGCAGCGGGACCAGGCGATAGAAGAAAAGAACAAAAGCAGACAGGAATTGCTCGATTCAATGAATAAACTGTCCATCACACAAAACAGATTGCAGGACACCCTGAGCAAACTCGATGTATTAAAACCCAGGCCGAAAGCAGATATTGCCGCCTATAAGCCGGACGGTAATATTATTTCAGTCGATACTTCGTCCAATATCGTTTTTATCAATATCGGCATTGAGGATAAGGTGTATGCGGGCCTGACTTTCTCTGTTTATGACAGGAACGCCCCCATTCCGACAGACGGAAAAGGCAAGGCTGAAATAGAGGTCTTCAACGTGGACAAAAACAGCGCAATGGCAAGAATAAACAAGTCGAGTAGAAGAAATTCGATTGCTGAAGATGATATAATTGTCAATCTTATCTGGGACAGCAAAGCCACGAACAGATTCGTCATTGCGGGCAATTTCGATTTTGACGACAACGGTCAAATCGACCCTGACGGCGCAACAAAAATTAAACAACTGATTGAAAACTGGGGCGGAAGAGTCGAAAATGCCGTAACAATTGATACAGATTTCGTCATTCTCGGAGTTCAGCCGAGGCTGAAGAAAAAACCAACACTCGATGAAATAGAAGTTGACCCGATGGCTACGGAGAAATACGAAGCATCCGCTAAGGCATCGGAAAAATATCTGGAGGTAAAAGACCAGGCAAAGGACCTCTTTATTCCGGTTCTCGGCCTAAAAAGATTCCTGAATTTCATCGGGTATGAATCGCTGGCAACATCGACAAAGGCAAGATACTAAATTCTATCTTATTTCTTTCGGCTCGATACCGATTGAGGCGATATAAACGTCGCCCGTGTATTCAATCGACCGCTGGTTTTCGAATCCCTTTTTCGCCGCGGCAAATGTAACCGTTGCCGTCGCTTTTACAGCCGTTTCCAAAGGCTCTCCAATATCACAGTCAAGCCCCGAAGGGATATCGACCGCTATAATCGGTTTTTTAAGCGAATTTATCGCATCTATAAGCTTGTCGAATCCGCCCGCAAGCGGGCCCACCAGGCCCGTTCCGAAAATCGCATCCACAATCAAATCGCAATCTCCTGCTATTGCCGCGGTAGATTTTCCTATATCACCGGAGCAAGGCTGAAGCTCTTTAATCGCAATCTTCATATTGGAAGCGATTTTATAATTTACCAGGGTATCGGCTTTTATCTTTGAACTCGAACCGCAAACTACAATAATTACATCGAAACCACAATTTACCAAATGCCGGGCGATTACAAAGCCGTCGCCGCCGTTATTGCCTGTTCCGCAGAAGACGCAAACCTTTGAAGCTTTACGCTTTTTTAATTCGTCAATAACGATTTGGGCGCAGCCCCTGCCGGCATTTTCCATAAGGATAGCGCCAAGCACACCGGCGGTATTTATCGCCCAGGAATCGAAATCGCGGACCTGCTGACGGGTCAAAACAATATCTGTCTGCCTGTCAAATTTCCTTATCATATCGCCGATTATACTGTTCGGTTTTAGCGCGTCAATAAACTGCATTAACTATTGATTATTTGGAGTTTCGCGTTACCATTTAGATTATGAATATTCTCCTGACAAATGACGATGGAATTCTGGCGCCGGGAATAGCGGCGGTCTATAAGGAACTCGTAAAACTCGGCGATGTAACTGTCGTCGCCCCGGCCGACAGGATGAGCGGCGCAGGTCACAGCATTACCGTTTATGAGCCGCTGGTTTGCGAAAAACTGAAAATTGAGGACCAATTCAGCGGATACAGCGTAAGCGGTTCACCCGCCGACTGCGTCAAACTCGCCATTATGGAACTTTGCCCGAAAAAACCCGACCTCGTCGTAAGCGGAATAAACAACGGAGCAAACGTGGGCATCAATGTTTATTATTCCGGCACGGTAGCGGCGGCAATGGAGGCGGCGTTCTATAAAATACCGGCCATCGCGCTGAGCGCTGCCCACGAAGAGCAGACCGATTTTAAAAACGCCGCCAAACACTGCGTTAAAGTTATTGAAAAACTCCTGCCGGCCTCTTTCGGCGGTGTGCTGAATATCAATATTCCGCAACTTTCGAAGGGCGAGCCGAAAGGTATAAAAGTCGTGCCGCAATCGACGATGGGCTTTGACGAACACTTCGCGAAAAAACAGAGCGATACGGGACAGACGTTATATCAGCTTACAGGCGGAAACCATCGCGACAAGGACCTGCCCAGCGATACCGTCGCGCTTAATGAAGGTTTTATAACCGTCACAGCACTGGGCTTCGATATGACCGATTATAACGGTATGAAAAAACTTCATCAGATAAAATGGTGATTTAAGGAAAAAATAATGGCTGCAAAAAAACAATCCCAGATTTGCATAATAACCGTTATGGGCAAAGACAAGGTTGGCATCATCGCCAAACTTGCAAACGCAATGGCACGGGCAAACATCAACATTGTCGACGTCAACCAGAAGATTATGGAAAACTTCTTCGTTATGACAATGGCGGTCAATATCGCAAAGGCGACAATATCTATTCCACAGATTCACAGGAGACTGGACAAAATCGGCGAAGAAATAAAACTGAAAATCACATTTCAGGACG
>JAHJUV010000018.1 GCA_018828825.1 Planctomycetota bacterium
TGCTGAAGGACTTGCCCAAAGGCTCAAAAATCGGAACATCCAGCCTTCGCAGAAAGGCCCAGCTCTTGCACGCAAGAAGCGATTTGAAGTGCGAGCCGATAAGGGGCAACGTCCCGACGAGAATAAGTCAGGTCGAAAAGGGCCGGTTCGACGCCACTGTTCTTGCCTACCCCGGCGTCGAAAGGCTCGAATTAACCGACAAAGTTTCCTTCAGTTTCAACCCGACGCAATTTATTCCTGCCCCTGCCCAGGGTGCCATAGCCGTCCAGGCAGGGGCAGGCGATAATAAAGTTTTAAAATTGCTTGCCCAAATTGACGACAAACAATCGCGAATCACTTCCGATACGGAAAGGCTCGTCCTGCACAGAATAAAAGCAGGCTGTCACGCTCCGGCCGGTGTATTCGCACAAATTTCCGGAAGTGATATTACAGTTTACGCCTTTGTCTCCGACGACAGCGGACGCAAATTTATTAATCTCAAAAAACAGGGCACCGTAAAATCCGCTAAAAAAGTTGCCGAAAACCTGGCGGATGAGCTTTTAAAAGCCGGTGCTGGAAAGCTGCTTAATAATGAATAAAAAACCGAAAATCTATATAATCGGCGCAGGCCCCGGCAGCGGCGGCCTTATCAGCGTCCGCGCACTGCAAATCCTTCAGCGGGCAGATTGCGTCCTTTACGACAGACTCATCGGCCCCGAATTGCTGAACCTCGTCCCTAAAACTGCCGAGCTTCTCTACGTCGGAAAAGAACACACCGCACGCCCCCCGAAACAAAAAGACATAAACAGACTGATTATCAAAAAATCTCGCATCCATAAAACCATTGTAAGGCTCAAGGGCGGCGATGCGATGATTTTCGGCAGGGCGACCGAAGAATTGAAATGCCTTATCAGCAATAATATCGATTTTGAAATCATCCCCGGCATTACCGCCGCATCAGCCGCCGCCGCTTGTGCAGGCCTCGTCCTTACCGATAGAAACACTGCCTCAGCCGTAACATTTATCACGGGCCATACTGCGGATGGCAAAGAAGTTGATATCGACTTCAAAAGCCTTGCAAAATTGAACGGCACAATCGTCTTTTATATGGCCGTTGGAAATATGAAGCACATCTGCCATAGATTGGTTAAATCAGATCTTTCCGCCCATTGCAAAGCGACTGTCGTGGCAAACGCATCGCTGGCGAACCAGAAAATCGTCAAAGGCACCGTTGCCAATATCGCCGAAAAATGCGAGAAAAATAATATCACCCCGCCCGCCGTAATGATAATCGGCAAAAATTGTTTCAGCCGCCTCCAGCATCGGCCATTGTTCGGCAAAAAAGTTTTAATGACCCGTGATTCAGTCGGCAACGCCGCCTTTGCCTGCAAACTCGCCGCACGCGGCGCCTGCGCTGTTAGCTGCCCGACCTTTGAAATTCACGACTTGACCGGCAAAAAAGAAGTTAAGCAGATTATTCCAAAGATAAAAAATTTCGATTGGGTCTTTTTTACAAGCCCCACAGGCGTAAAATTATTTTTCGCCGCAACGAAAAGGTTAAATAAAGATTCCCGATTTTTCGCATCTGCAAAAATCGCCTGCATCGGCGCCGAAACTGCAACCGCACTTGAAGATTTCAATATTAATGCCGATTTTGTGCCGAAAATTTTTACATCTGACAAACTGGCCAAAGGTTTCATAAAAAAATACAAACCCGCCGGCAAAAAGATATTGCTCCTCCGTTCCGCTCTTGCCGATTCTGTGTTGACTGCAAAACTCAAATCTGCAAAGGCAAAAGTTAAAACGGTTTCCATTTATACCGCCGAAAAGCTATCCCAAAACTGTCACCCTGAGCGAAGCGAAGGGTCTATCGACGAAAATATTGATTGGCTAACTTTTGCCAGCAGCTTTGCAGTCAAGTGTTTCTTTGAAGATATCGCTCCCGAAACCGTACGACAAATAAAAATCGCCTCAATTGGCCCAACCGTTACCGAAACTCTGAAAAAAATTGGCGTCAAACCGACAGTCCAGGCCAAAGAACATACGATCGATGGCCTTATAGAAGCAATGGAAAAAATTCGGTTAACCCCCACCCCTGTGGTGGGGGTTTAGGGTTCCAAAATTTATGATTAACGTCTCAAGATTATATCTCGGCATCGAAAATTCATCGGACAGATTTCGCTATCATTCCGACAGCAAATCCGGCCCGATTGTTGTCTATAACTGCACAAGCAAATGCAGTCAGAATTGCCTGCATTGTTACAGCAGCACCGCCGCAAATAGTGATGAATTAAATACCGCCCAGGCAAAACAGGTTTTAACTCAACTTGCCGATGTTAAATGTCCCGTCGTCCTTTTCAGCGGCGGCGAACCTCTCGAAAGACCGGACATTTTCCAGCTTCTCGATTTTTCACATCGCCTCGGCATTCGTACCGTCCTTTCGACGAACGGAAATTTAATAGATTCCAAAATTGCCCAAAAACTTTTCGATACAGGTGTAAATTACGTCGGCGTTTCAATCGACGGCAATCAAAAAACCCACGAAGATTTCCGCGGCATACAGGGCAGCTTTGAAAAAGCGACCGCCGCCGTAAAATTTTGTAAGGCTGTGAATCTCAAAACCGGCATCCGTTTCACAATTACAAATCGCAATTTTAATCAGATTAAATATATCTTTTCTCTCGCCGCACAATTGAATATCCAGAGAATCTGTTTTTACCATTTGATTTCCGCAGGCCGCGCCGCAAAAAACAACCTCAAATGCACCAGCCCCCAAATCAGACTCGCCTTAAACGACATCCTCGATTGCTCGCAAGATTATTCTTCAAAAGGAGTTACAGAAGTACTCACCGTCGGCAATCACGCCGACGGCCCGTTCATTTTGGACCGTCTCGAATGCCAGAATTCTCCGCTTTATGAAAAAAGTTTGAAATTGCTCGAAAAATTCGGAGGAAATAAAATCGGCACAAAAATTTTCGCAATCGACCCTGCCGGCAATGTCCACCCAGACCAGTTCTGGCAAAATTTCTCATTGGGAAATATTACAGACAAAAAATTGAAAGATATTCTTGCGACCTCTTTCAGTATATTTAATGACAAAACTGTCTTCGCGCCGCCCAGATGCAAAAAATGCCGCTGGCTCAATATCTGCGGCTCTAATATGCGTTTCTTCGGCAGCGATTTAAATTCAAACTGGACTTTGGAACCGGATTGTTTCCTAAAAGATGAAGAAATACTGCCCCGTATCTTCAGGAGCTTTCTATTGGAAACCGATTTAACCAAATATAAAATCAAATCTCCCAATTCCACGGTTAGCCCCGCCAATACCTTGGCGGGGTCATAAAAATTCGTTTAGCCCCCAAAGCCCCCTCGCTTGCTTCGTAAGAAGCAGAGGGGGGCATACTTTTTTGTCCACACCTTTCCCGTCATCCCCGTACTTGACCATCCGAAGCTTTAGCGAAGGTGGATGGCAGGGTTCGGTCATTGCGAGGCCGCAGCCGAAGCAATCTCATTTAACCCCCGCCATCCTGTCCGTTCGTAGCTCTTAGCGAAGACGGAAGCTCGTAGCGACGGCGGATGCCTTAGTGGCTATACAAAATTAAATCCGTGTCCGGAGTTCACCCCGCCAGATGTGAAACTACTTCACCGGGGTCAATTCAAAACTAAAAATTTAAAATTTCACCCCCTTCCTCTGTACGCTCTACGCTATATGCTATATTCGCTTCACGCTTCACGAGATACGCTTCACGTTTATCTAACCTCTTGACAGACAACCAAATAAAACCTATGATGTTTTGTTTTATCAGGGACTTAAAATAATGTGTCAGGATAAGAAAAATTACAACCAAACGTCATTCGGTGATTATATTGTCTATGTTGATGAAAGCGGTGATCATGGACTTGGAAGTATAGACTCTGAATACCCGGTGTTTGTACTTATCTTCTGTATATTTCAAAAACAGCAATATATAGATAAAATTATCCCTCTTCTTGCACGGTTTAAAACAAAATTTTGGGGACATGATGAGATCGTTCTGCACGAGCATGATATAAGAAAGCCAAAAGATGAATTCACAATTCTGATTGACAGAACCACAAGAGATGTATTTATCAGCGAATTAACTCAGTTAATCGATAGCACATCTTTTACTATTATAGCATCTGTTATTGATAAAAATAAATTGGCAAGCCAATATAGCAACCCCGAAAATCCCTATGGGATTTCGCTTGGATTCGGGCTTGAAAGAGTTTTCAGGCATCTTGACAATATCGGACAGGCAGACAGAATAACACCTGTTGTCGTGGAAAGAAGGGGCAAAAAAGAAGACGAACAGTTGGAATTATGTTTTAGGCGAATCTGTGATGGGGCCAACTATTTAAATAAAAAATTACCCTATGAACTTATTATGATCAATAAAAAGGCTAATTCGACCGGTTTGCAGATAGCCGATTTAACTGCTCGCCCTATCGGTATAAAGACACTTCGCCCAAACCAGCCTAATCGAGCTTATGATATTATTGCAAAAAAACTGAGACGAAGCCCACAAGGAGACATCAAGGGATGGGGATTAAAGGTGTTTCCATAAAATAGCAAAGGGCTTCCGGAATTTTCCAGAAGCCCTTTACCGACCGGATATTTCCAGTCCATATATATATTATCGGTTATAAGAAAAGAATGTTCAAGGATTTTTTTAAAAAATTAACTTTTTTTCAAATATTCTTTTGTTCCTAAACCCTATCCCCTAACTTCTAACCCCTTGACAGTCCTGCAAATATAGACTATTATGCCTTGTTCTATCAGGGACTTAAAATAATGACTGACGACAAAAAAAGCTTTAGTAAAACACTCAACCTGCCGCAAACCTCTTTTGCGATGAAGGCCAATCTCACCCAGCGCGAGCCGGCCCGGCGCAAAAACTGGGACAAGATGGACATCTACAAAAAAATCCTCGATACCCGCGCCGATTCCCCCCAGTATATCCTCCACGATGGTCCGCCCTACGCCAACGGCGATATCCACATGGGCCACGTGATTAACAAAGTTCTAAAAGATATAGTCGTCAAATATAAAACGATGGCAGGTTTCAGTACCCCTTACGTTCCCGGCTGGGACTGTCACGGCCTGCCCATCGAGGCCAAGGTCTTTACCGAGCTTGGCGAAAAAGCAAAAACCTTAAGCAAAATTGAAATCCGCAAACTCTGCAAGCAGTATGCAAGCAAATATGTAAAGCTTCAGACAAAGCAGTTTAAAAACCTTGGCATATTCGGCGATTTTGAAAACCCATACCTGACTCTCAAGCCGCAGTACGAAGCGGGCATTTGCGAAGTCTTTGCCGAGCTTGTCGGAAAAGGCCTCGTCTATAAACAACTCAAACCTATCCATTGGTCCATCGGCTGTCAGACCGCCTTGGCCGATGCCGAACTTGAATATGAGGATATTACTTCTCCGAGCGTTTTTGTTAATTTCCCGGTAGCGAAGGATTCCATCGCGAAACTGAAATCTCTCGGCCTTGTCGATGATGAAAATAGTAATGTTTGTTTTATGATATGGACGACGACTCCCTGGACGCTTGCGGCGAATTTGGCTATAGCTGCCAATCCCGACCTCGATTATAAATCTGTAACTTATTCGCAAAATGGCAAAAAATTTACATCTATTATTGCCCAGGCTCGTCTTGAGGCGGTTATCGCAGCCGGCAAACTCGAAAATTACACTGTTAGTAAAAAGACTGTAAAAGGCAGTGATTTGATTGGATTGAGATATTGTCATCCTTTTATCGAGAAGAACCCGACGGATAATGATGCCTGGGTGATAATCAGTGCTAATTTTGTAACGACAGAGGACGGCACGGGTTTAGTTCATACGGCCCCCGGCCATGGCCTTGAGGACTATATCGCCGGCCAGCAGAACAAATTAGCGGTCTATTCCCCGGTCAAGGACGATGGCTGTTATGACGATACGGTTCCGAGTTGGCTCTGTGGAAAGAATGTCTTAAAAGTCGACAAAGAGGTCAACAATTTCCTCAAAGACAAGGGCCTATTATTTGCCAAAGGCCAAATCACCCACAGTTATCCTCATTGTTGGCGTAGCCGAATGCCCGTCATCTTCCGTGCAACCGAACAATGGTTTATTTCAGTGGATAGGCCGATGCCAGATGGGAAAAATCTGAGGGGATTGGCACTTGAACGGATTCCGAAGGTTAAATGGATTCCAGCATGGAGTGAAAAACGCATCACCGGCATGCTCGAATCCCGACCTGATTGGTGTATTTCGAGGCAGAGGTGCTGGGGGATGCCGATACCTGTATTCTATAACTCAGAAGGGAAAACCCTTCTAACAAAAGAGTCAGTATTAGCAGTTTCCAGACATATCAGACAAAAAGGGTCCGATAGCTGGTTCACAGATTCGCCAAAAGAAATACTCGGGAAAGAGTTCAAACTGCCTTCCGGTTTCAGCTTCGACGACCTGCAAAAGGAAGAAAATATCTTCGACGTCTGGTTCGAATCAGGGTGCTCCTGGTACAGCGTCGCAAAACAGGCGGGCTGGCCAATACCGGTTGACCTATACCTCGAAGGCTCCGACCAACATCGAGGCTGGTTTCAACTCTCCCTGCTGCAAGCTCTCGGAGCAGAAGGAGTCGAACCCTTCAAAACCGTCCTTACACACGGTTTTACAGTCGATGCGGAAGGCAGGAAACAGTCCAAATCGCTCGGCAACTACGTCAACGCACAAGAAGAAATAGGCAAATACGGCTCAGATATTTTAAGGCTGTGGGTTGCAAGCGTTAATTATCAGGAAGATATGCGGTGCAGCGATACACTCATCGGCAGACTCCAGGATGCTTACAGAAAAATCAGAAATACCATCCGCTACCTGTTGGGCAATATATCCGATTTTGACCCCGCTACAAATGGCGTTGCCTACGATAAGATGTTCGAAATAGACCGCTGGGCAGTGCAGCAACTGCAAAAACTCATCGGTGAGGTAACAGAGGCCTATGAAAACTTCCTGTTCCACCGCGTTTACGGCCTGATTTACAATTTCTGCGTTGTGGAAATGAGCAGTATCTATATGGACCTGCTGAAAGACAGGCTGTACTGCGACGGCAAAGATTCGGCTTCCCGCCGAAGCGCACAAACGGCGATGTATAAAATCCTCGATGCACTGACAAGAATGCTTGCCCCGATTCTCGCACATACAGCGGAAGAAATTTACGAGGCGACGCCGAACAAAAGCGAAAGGGCGGAAAGCGTTCATCTGCTTGCTATGCCGAAGGCCGATAAATCAATCGACTGGAAAAACCAAGAGCCTAAATGGGAAAAACTGATGAAACTGCGAGATGAGGTTCTCAAAGAACTCGAGGGTCTTAGGAAGAATGAAATAATCGCGAGCAATCAGGAAGCGTCCGTAACGGTATCGACCGACGATAGTGATTTGATAAGTTTAGTTGAGCAGTTCGGTATTAAAAATTTCACAGCCCTTTGTATTGTAAGCGAGGTTAAGCTCGACAAGCAAAAAAGTGAAAAAACGGTCTCTGCCCAAAAGAGTACTCATAAAAAATGCCAGCGGTGCTGGAACTACTGGCCGAGCGTAGGCAAAGATGCAGAAAATCCAGAGCTTTGTGTTCGATGCGCCGAAGTAATTAAAAGGTAAAACGGTTTTGAACCACGAAGAAACTATGAAAGCCAGGCCTCCCGTTGGTTACTTATAGCGGATATAATTTCCGCGACGAGCTGATCACAGGAATCGCTTAATATTTGAAGTCAACCTGACAATGAATATTTTAGGCAACCTCTAAAAATACACCTTGTCATTGCGAGTCCTTCGCTTCGCTCGGGATAAACTCCGCGAAGTTCATCCACCTTTTACCCGCCTCTGGCGGGCTGGCGGGCAATCTTGCTTATATCCGCTCTACGTCGAAGTCCCGATTCATCGGGGTAGATCCCGAGAATCGGGGCTCCACGCTTTACGCTTTATTTAAAGCGAAAAGATTCCATTGTAATTAAACGTAAAAGAGATAGTATGAAACATCAATTAACCAAACCAGGAAAGGGGCAAACGATGAACGATAAAGAATTCAACCCAGCGCCGAAAATCAGGCTTCTGCCGGTCTTTTTAAATCTTTCGGCAATACCTGTCATCTTACTGCTGTTCTTACTCGGCTGTGAGCGTAAAGAAAATGCTGCTGACATTTCACAGGACAAAGAAATGGTGAAACTGAAAATTGGCGATACCGCCCCGTCGTTCGAGCTTTTGGCTCAGGACTCAAAAACCGTCAGGCTCTCCGATTTCGCGGGCAAAAAGGTGCTCGTTTATTTTTATCCCAAAGCCGGCACTCCCGGCTGTACCGCACAGGCCTGCAGTGTCCGCGATTCTTCCCAGCCTCTCAAAAATGCCGGCGTCATTGCGCTGGGCATAAGTCCCGACAAACCGGCCGCCCAGAAAAAATTTGACGATAGACACAACTTGGGCTTTCGACTTCTCAGCGACCCGGACCATAAGACCGCCAACGCCTACGGCGTATGGGGAAAGTCAATCTTCGGCATAACCCGTTCATCGTTCCTGATAGACGAGCAGGGCAAAATCATCGGAGCCTGGTCCCCTGTCAGCCCAGCTGATACGGTCCCAAACGCCCTCAAAACACTCAAAAAATAACGCTTTCGCCGAAAGCTAAAAGAGGATAAAATCCGTTGTCTTTAAAAAGAAAAAGAGTAGAATTTCTGGGTATCCGCCAGAGGTGTATAAAACTGTATAATTATTGTTAGGCAACAAAAATGAACCCTACCGATGAAGCAATAAAGTATCTTACTACGTGTTGCCGGAATATTGGCGCTTTTACAGGCACTGGTGCTCCTTATGCATTCTTAAAGAATGTTGCCAGTCAAATTGAGCAATCAAAACCATCCAATGTTTTTCCCGATCGTTATAAAGAGCATGTCGCTTACGCTGTCGACATGGTTGCATCAAATCCATTTCGTTCACCTCCAGCTGCAATTGCGTCACTTTACCTTGCTACAAGATTTGAGTACTATTTTCGAATCCTTTCAGGCAAACTAAAAGGTGACGGCACTTGGATTTCTAAAACAGCGCAAGATACCGCTAAAGCTGCAATAAATGATAAACGATTAACCAAGAAACAGGTATCGAGTCTATCTTTAGCGTATCAAATTATGATGACAGATACATCACGACAGATTGTTCAACAATGCGACAAGATTGACAATTGCTTATATCAAAAACCTATTACTCTTTGTAATGGTACAAACGTTCACAATATTGGTGATCGAATTGAGTTTGGGCGTCTTGTAGTAGGCCATGGTCATTGGGGAGACATTTCGTCTGAAGCAGTATTTTATGGTCTGCTAACTGGAATAGTATTTTACAATCAAACATAACAAACGGCGGCAAGGAACGACAAAGATACCGGAGGCGGATAAGTCTTAACTTTTACGCTCTTTTACCACACAAACCCATATATTAAAAAACTGTTTTTCAGTTTGTAAAAGTCTATAATGGTATCAGTTTCTAATTTTTTTAAGGAGTTATGGTGATGAGAAAATCGACAATACTTTCACTCATATGTGTTGCTCTTATTGTTGTTATGTTTGCCGTCAAGGTATCACTTTCTCAAAATTCTACTATTGATGACCCAAACCAAATATCGGATAACCAAGTTGCTGCAGAAAAAATCCGCAACAGAACAGAAGAAAAAGACGCCCAAAAGAAGCAAAACAATATAATTCAGGGTCTGGGTCAATATGTTGAATTAGGAATTTACACACCTGAAAAGGCGTCTGCGTTGGCAAGGTTGAAAGGCATAGACTATTCGCCAGAACAGTTTGCAGGATATTTACCTATCGAGCGAATGGCTTTTGAAGATTCAGAAGCGGCTAAACAGTTAAAAAGTAAAATAAGTGACTTGGAGAGTAAATATAGCAACACGTTAGATAGCAGAGTGGATGATTTAGAAAGTAGAATAAATGGATTGAATAGTAAATATAGCGACTTAGATAGTAAATATAGCAGATTGGCCAACAGAGTGAATGATTTAGAACGTAAAATTAGTACGTTAGAACTATCACGCTAAAACTTTCAAACACATAGTTGAGAAATATAACCCTCTGGAAACTCGGTGCGGTGATATTGAGAAAAAACACTCGTGAAGTTATGGGCAAAACATACGTTCATCGTAGAGTTGTTATAGTAAGCCCCGAAACCGTGTTAATTTGTAGTGAAAAATAATTAAAATAATTTTGCCAATATGAAAACAAACGAATACTACGAAAATGGAGACGCTCTTTTTCATTATACGAAACTGTCAGCCGCAATCAAATTTATCCTACCAGACAAGCGATTGAGGTTTTCCCAGCAAAAAAAGTCACCAGACCCCGCAGAATCTAATCGTAAATTTCTTGGCATGCAGGGTAGCCAACCTTCTGAAATCGCTGGAGAACGTTTTGCTGAAATGCATAATACAGTTAATAGTCCCTATAGAAAATTAAGCTTTTGTTCCAATAATGCACCGACTTTAGTTTTGCAAAAGTCTCAAGGACAAGAAGAAGAAAGCACAGACCAAAACAACTGTTCAAAAGGTTGGGAAAAAGCTCGTATGTGGGCGCAATATGCTGAAGATCATGCTGGAATATGTCTTGCCTTTTCCAAAAAAAAGTTGGAAGAAAATTTGAAAAATACATTGGCAACAACA
>JAHJUV010000019.1 GCA_018828825.1 Planctomycetota bacterium
ATATCTTTCAGATAAAATGTTTCCATATTGGATTATTTACAGGAACGAATTTTTTGACAAAATTTCGTCCAAATTAAATTTTGATATTTTCAGCGTTTTCAGAGATAGGCAAATCACTAATAAAATTTTGTCGGATAACGGAAAATATCGCGTATTAAAATCAAGAAATCTTGGTGACAATAAAATTGTTAATATAAAAGGTTACGATTGCTATATCAGTAACATTCACAAACTCAGTGTGTCTAAATTTCTTAATAAGAAAAAAGCAGTTTTGATTCCAAATCTGACTTATAACCCTCGAGCTTGTTTTTTGCCACCAGACACTATTGCCGATGGCTCTGTGGCAATAGCAGAGTCCAAGAATGGCTATAAAATAACTAAAAATGATTTATCATTTTATGCAACAGATGAATTCAGAAAGTTTTATAAAATAGCACGAAATGTGAGCACAAGATCCATGAATATTGATAGCAATTCTATATTCTTCTTTGGCCTGCTTAAGGAGCGATGAAGTGGCTGCCGCAATCGAAACAAAAATATTTGCTGTCTTGAATAAACACAATCTGGATATTCGGAAGAGTGGAAATGCTCGCTTTATGGACCAGAAAGTCACTCCCGATGTTCTGAGTATAATCGCAGATTGCATAATGAATCATACCGAATCTGATAAACAAAAAAGATTTACTGTTAAAGATATTTGGAATAGTCAGTATTTTAAAAAAAATGTTTGCTTGTTGTTTGGCAAACCATCACCAGAAAATCCCAATGCGGCTCACGAATACGATAAATTTATCGCCCAGCCAATAAAAGCTTTAGCTTATGCACATATCCTCACGGAAAGAGAAATAGGCCTTTCAAATGTATATACAATTGAAAATTACGATATTCTAGAATTTATTGCAACAAAAGAGAAGAATGCATTTATTTTTCTTTGTGCGTATTTGGAAAAAGTTCTTAATGATAGTGGATTTATTAAAAATATTATAAATTTTGAAAATTCGCCAACCATTCAGCAATTTAGACATTTAAAAGGTCGATTTCAAAGATTTATAATTGGAAATACGCCTATTAATGGAACAACAGAAGTAAATCGAATTTTCCCGAAAGTGTTAAATGTTCTGGCAGTCAACAGAGGTATGCCAGGTTCTGTAAAGGGAAGGCTCTCTGGTGGGATTTTCACATATAGTGATTTGATGTACAATCGAGAAAATTGGAGAGATCTCCCAAAAAACAAAGACATTACCAGAAGAGAGGCAATTGCTCTTTCGAAAAATACTTTGACACCTCAATACATGGAATACCTAGTCCAACGCGCAGTAAACATCATTAAAAATAAATACTCTCAAAGTGAAGTCCGTGACCAATATGCCAGTGGCCTAGCAACTCAAGTACATCATATCTTTCTTAAAAGTAAATATCCAGAGATCGCTCATTATTACGAAAATTTGATCAAACTTACTGCTCAACAGCATTCAGTCAAAGCGCATCCTAAAAATAATAATAGGGTGACAGATCCCGATTACCAGATGACATGTTTAATTTCCAAATCCATGAGTATAGAAAAATCATTATTAGCAAAAGAACAGATATATTCAGAAGAAGATTTCATATATGTTATAAATAAGGGTTTAAAAACGAGTTTAAGTCAGAAATTGCACATAAGGGCAATTCGGGCAGAATTGGTAAAACTGCAAAATGTAGCATAGTAATCGTAAGAATCATTAAATGGCAGGAAAGGTTTGTTATGTACAAACGTAATTTTGGCACAAAAAATCAAATTCATTTTGCAAGTGAAAATGAATATTATCAAGTTTTGGGGTATTTGGCGAAATCTGATGGCTCAACATCTATTGTATGGGAGCGCAATGAAGAGCAGGGCGCATGGGGTAGCGAGGGAAGGATTCAAATTTATATAGATGATTTCCCATTTATCGAAAATTTTGACTTAACGGCAGGTGTTGGAAACATTATATACCGTATGAATTGTAATGAATTTGTTGAGAATATTCGTGACGACCACGGCTTTATTATAACGGGGGGGAATCAAGATATTGATGCTATACGCAACACAGTCCCTGCAGAGTACCTATCGGATTTTAACCGTGGATTGAATTTGTAACTGAATCGCTAGGGCTAATTATATGGAACAAAAACGAAGCGAAAAAGAATTGGAAGCGAGAAACAGTCTGCCAGAAGAGTTGAGGTCTATTTTTGACGAATTTGTTTCTGATTACAAATATGCTGCAATTGGCCGATATGGCAAGCCTTATGTTTCGTATATCGTCTTAGCAGATATGATCAGGGCGGGTTGGCGGTTATCGGCAAAGCCGATAAAATGATTCGCAACAATATAACGTCAATGCAGCAATACAGTTTTTGCGGGCTTTGCTTTTTCAAAACATTCTTCATTATCATACTCACAGACGACTTCATCAGATACAACAGCTAATTTACCGTCTGTTCGCCGGAGAAGAACCAGCCATATATCTCCCCCTGACTGCCATGCTTCGCCTGACAATGCTTCAGCAACCTGTTCTGCTTGGGATTCATTCATTTGCGATACTCCTTAATTCTCATGACCGAAGATATTTTACAGCAATTCCATTTACAAGACAAACAATTTTTTGGACTAACCAAAATTCAGCACCGCAAAATCACCGTGATATTTTCGAGCTGCCTTATCATACGCTTTCGCGGCATCCTCCTCTTTTTTATGACAGCCTAAATAGATAACTTTGCCGTCACATCTGATTTTGGCCCTCCAATAACCCCGCCTGTCAAGATAGACCCCTTTATGCTTGGAAGTTCGACCTACCCTTTTTTTCTGATTATAGCTGTTCTGCGCCTTTGTCGCTATCCGCAGATTCCACCTCGTATTGTTTAAGCTGTCATGGTCTTTATGGTCCACCATCAAACCGGCCGATGGTCGCATTATCTCGTTGTGCATATATATTCTCTTTCGTTTTTCGATACGCACCGCGTATTCGGAAGAACTTCTCATATGCCATTTATACTTCATCAGGTTTTCATAATCGGCTGAATCGACGATTGCGAACCTGCCGTTATTTAATGGAATATATCCAAACCGCCGGCCGTAGCGGATTTTTTGGTATTGCAGATAAATCCAAAGAAAAAAACGGGCCAAAAACACGGGAACTCTAATACGGAAATTAAAATACATTCGTTTCTCCTTATCCCGCACCTATTTACTATTCATTTGTTCCAATGCCGCTGCGATATAATGAATAGGTGCGGGGTCCTTATCTTCTGTGATAAATAAATTCTAAATCCCAAACCCTAAGCACTAAACAAATTCAATCCCGATAAATCGGGATAAATGTTCAAAACTATGTTGTTTAGGTCATTTTTCGATTTCGGGTGATTAGGATTTGCCTGCCCTGTGAGATGCCTGCCCTGTGAAGTGTCGCAACTACTTCATCGGGGTCCTTTCGACTATCTCTCCGGGGTTTCGGATTCTTGTCTGTCCGTAGATTTATCGAAGGCGGATAGATACTTGTCCGCCTGCGGCGGATTAGAAATTAGAATTTTTTTCATCTCTTTTACTCCTCATTTGTTCTGGATACAAAAATACCTGAATTGTAGTTTTACAGTGGACGGTTTACAGATTACGGTAAAATTCATGAAGCTATCGACTGTAACCAGTTTATTGTAAAGTGTTTATGCAATTATATGCAAAAAGTTAGCTAATTATCAAATAGCACAGGTATTTTACCATATTTTTAATAAAAGTCAAGAAAAAAGTTGCTGCCGGGAGACAAAAAATAAGGAAGTAAGGATGCGAGGAATTAACGGTGATATTATGCTTCGAGGCGTTTGATTTCGTCTTGGCACATCTTCTTTTGGCCGGTCTCGGCGAGTTTGACGAAGGCTTTTTTAAGGTTATCAAGGGCCTTTATCTTGTCCGGCAGATACCTTGTGTAAATGATGCCGAGCATAAGCTGTATCTGTCCTGAATATTCGTTTCCGCCATAAAATGACAGGAATTTTTCATAAGCCCCAGCGGCCTCGGGCCATTTTCCCGCTGACATAAGCTGATTTGCGATATCGAGCAGGGGCTGTCTGGGCAGCGGCTGAGCGACATTTTCTTTTGTCAGTTCGAGGTATAAATCTGCCGCCGCGGCGATATTGCCTCCGCTTATTCTCGTCATTATTTCCTGCCGCATCGAGGAGATTTTTTCCTCGGCCTGTTTTTGTGCCTCTGTTTTTACTTCTTTTACCTCTATTTTTTTACTGATTCTTCCAGCAAATGAATCAACACCTTCGGCAACCACATCCTTATAAACACGTCTTCGATTCCATTGCTTTAACATCGTCCACAAGTCAAGCTGGTCTTCGTGGATAAGGTTCAGTACCCGCAAAAGCAATATGGCCAATACCCCGAAAGCATAGCCGGAAAGATGGGCATCGTAAGCGACGTTCGGAGCACTTCTCGATATGACATTGTCGATAAAAATCATTTTGACAATTATAAGGTATATCGCCGGGACTTCGAGTGTTCCTATGAAGAAGAACCAGTAAACAACGGTAATAAGAGTTTGCGGGAACAGAACCATATATGCGCCTATAACAGCGGCGACGGCTCCGCTTGCCCCAAGAACCGGAGTCGCTGCGCCGGCGCCGTAAAGCGAAGCGGCGAGTATATGACCGAGCGCGCTGAAAACAGCTCCGGCAAGATAAAAGCCCAGATAGCCGATATGGCCGAGCCGGTCGTTCACATTGTTGCCGAAAAGATAAAGGAAAAACATATTCCAGAAAATATGCCAGGGGCCGCCGTGCAGAAACGCGTAGGTAACAAATTGCCAAAGAATCGGATAAGCCGGCGTGAGCATATAAATATTTGCCCATTTTTGCAGAGTCTTTTGTCCAAAATTGAAGCTCAGCAGGAAGATTATCACGTTGATGATTATCAGCGCATAATTCATATATGGCGTTCGCCACGGACGAATACTTGTTCTTATGGGCAGAAGCATATTTTAGTCTTTCCTGCCCCCCCCACTTTTGCTTTCGCCTGCTGCCACGTTTTGCGACGTGAGTCGCAACGGCACGCAAGAAAGCGCGGGGGCGGGATAAAAAAGTCTCGAAATCTTACGATAGATGTGGTATTCTAATGCCTTATGGCACAGGATACAAGTATTTTAAAAAACCGGATAAAAAAGGTCAGGGCAAAACTTCAGGCCGCTAAAGCGGACGCTATGCACGTAACAGGCGCGGCGAATGTTTCATACCTGAG
>JAHJUV010000020.1 GCA_018828825.1 Planctomycetota bacterium
CTGCTGGATATAGTTTGAGGCGATATCACCTTTTTGCTTATTGGTCAGGGCTTCTACTATCTGTTCTTTGGCCTGTTCTAAGCTCATGGTGTTGGCGTCGATGTGTTTAACGAGTTTTATGATATGGAAGCCAAACTGGGTTTCCACGACATCGCTGAGCTGGCCCGGCTTAAGTGCGTAAGCGGCCTTTTCAAATTCGGGAACGAAAGAGCCTTTCGGCGATTCGCCAAGGTCGCCGCCTTTTTTAGCCGATGGGCATTGTGAGTTCTTTATTGCAAGGTCGTTAAAATCAGCGCCGCCTTTCAATTGCTTGAGAAGTTTCTCTGCTTTAGCCCTGGCTTGTGCCTTTGCCTGATTAGGGTCGTTGGAATCTTTTGCGGGCGTTATGAGTATATGTCCTGTATGGATTTTTTCCGGCTCTTGGAACTGTTGGGCATTTTCATTATAGTATGCCTTGATTTGTTCATCCGTGGGAGGAGTTATCTTGCCGACGAACTGGGCTTCCATCAGCTTTTCGAACATAAGCTTTTTGAGCATATTTTGTTCGTATTCACTGTAGGTTGTGCCGTATGCTTTCAGCAGCGACTTGAATTCGTCAATGGTTAAATTCTGCTGGGCAAGCTGCTTGTTGATTTCCTCTTCCAATTCTGCCGGGCTGGCAGCGATATTTTTCTCCCTTTCCTTTTGGGCCAGCATCTCTTCGATTGCCAGCTGTTCTATAATACGTTTTCTCATCTGCTGGCGGTACTGGTCCTGCATATTCGGAGGAATTCTACTGGCGAGCTGTTCCATTCTCGAGTTTAGAATCTTTGCGATTTGTCCTTCGGTAATTTTTGCTCCGTTAACGGTTACCGCAGTGGCATCAGATGTATTTACATCCTTAACAGGGGCCGGTTCTGCGACAGGAGTTTTCACTTCTGCAACGGGGATATTCGGCTCAGCAACAGGGGCTTTTGGTTTTTCAGCAGATCGCTGTTGCATAACAAAAAGAGCTGTGCCGACAACTAAAAGAACAGCGACTACTATTAGTAAAATATTTTTAAAACTATTCATAAATTTCCTTTCTTAAAAATGTTCCTGCAAAAGTTAAACGAGCTTAACAGTATATCTGCCGCAGGCTCAAAATGAAAGATAAATCCCGCACTTTCTTTTATTCTATATTTTTTAAATATTTTAGAAGGTGCGGGATAAAAGTGGGATATTTGAAATATCTGTATCATCTTGTTGACAATGCAGATGTTGTAGTTTAATATGACGGCCAAATCTGAAAGGATACAAAATGGTCGAGGTTGTTTTACAAACGAGTATTCCTGGCACAAAAGCCAAACACGGCAAAGTTCGCGATATTTACGACCTGGGTGATAGACTACTTATAGCCGCATCGGACAGGATAAGCGCGTTCGATGTGGTTATGAAGAATGGGATTCCGTATAAGGGCATTGTCCTTACACAGATTTCGAAGTTCTGGTTCGACTTTTTGGCAGGTTCCGTTGAGAGTCATTTGATAAGCGACAATGTAAGTGATTTTCCAAAACCTTTCTGCGACAATGCTTCACAGCTCGCCGGAAGAAGTATGCTTGTCAAAAAGACAAAGGTTTTGCCGGTCGAATGCGTTGTAAGGAATTATCTCGCAGGTTCCGGATGGCGGGAATATCAGCAAAGTCAGACGGTTTGCGGACATAAACTTGCTGCGGGGCTGAAACAATGCGGCAAACTTGGCGAGCCGATATTTACTCCTGCGACCAAGGAAGAACTCGGCGCGCACGATGAAAATATCGATTTTGACCAGTGCGTTAAAATAATAGGCCGAAAGAATGCCGAATACGTGCGGGATAAAAGTATTGAAATATTCAAAAAAGCCTCCGCCTATGCCGAGACGAAAGGCATAATTCTGGCAGATACAAAATTTGAATGGGGACAAATTGACGATAAGATTATTCTGATTGATGAGGCGCTTACGCCTGATTCGTCAAGGTTCTGGCCCGCGGACAAATACGAGGCCGGCAGGGACCAGGAAAGTTACGACAAACAGTTTGTCAGGAACTATCTCGAAAGTATTAACTTCGACAAGTCCGGCAAAGGCATCGAACTGCCGGATGATGTGCGCGAAAAAACAAGTGCGAAATATATCGAGGCTTACGAGCAGCTTACAGGCAGAAAATTCTCATTTAAGAGTTAAAAAATGCCTGGAAAACCTCACAGATACAGTCCTTTACTGATAAGTATCTGTCTTGTCGCGGCGATTATCGCGGTATATTGGCCGGTTTATAAATATGATTTTGTCAAATACGACGATAATACTTATGTTACCGATAATATAAATGTACAGTCAGGGCTGAACTTTAAAAATATCCGCTGGGCTTTTACTGCGGATTACGCGAGCAACTGGCATCCTGTTACGTGGATGAGCCATACGCTTGACTGGCAGCTTTTTAAGAATTGGGCCGACGGGCACCATCTTGTAAACGTTCTCTTTCATATATTAAATACTCTTCTTTTGTTTTATATTTTTAGAAGGATGACAAAAGCGATATGGCCGAGCGCGTTTGTCGCCGCGGCTTTCGCACTGCACCCTCTTCACGTAGAATCTGTCGCCTGGATTGCCGAGCGAAAAGATGTGCTGAGCACCTTTTTTTGGCTACTGACGATGTGGGCGTATGTCCATTATGTCGAAAAACCGAAGCTTAAATGGTATCTGGCATCGTTAGTATTTTTTATACTTGGCCTTATGTCCAAACCTATGCTTGTTACACTTCCATTCGTACTGCTTTTGCTCGATTATTGGCCGCTTGAGCGGAAGTTTTCCAAAATGCTTATAATAGAAAAGGTGCCGTTTTTTATCTGTTCAATCGCATCGAGCATAGTTACATTTTTTGTTCAGCAAAAAAGCGGGGCGATGAGTAATATCGAATTATTCGGACTGACAGCCAGAATTAACAATGCCGTCGCTGCTTATGTTATGTACATCGTAAAGATGATTTGGCCCGTTCGGCTGGCGGCGCTTTATCCGCATCCGGGCGGCGGCATATCAACAGCCGGAGTAATAGTTTGTGCCTTGCTGCTCGTGGTTGCTTCGATATGTTTTATTTATTTGGGTCGGCGCCGCAAGTTCCTTACGGTCGGCTGGCTGTGGTATCTCGGTACGCTTGTTCCGGTAATTGGTTTGGTACAGGTCGGTTCGCAGGCGATGGCGGATAGATATACATATATGACGCTAACAGGTTTGTTTATTATTATCGGCTGGGGCGCGAAAGAGATTATTCACAACAAAAAGATGAGCCTGATGTGGCTGGCTGTCATAGTATTGCTTGCTTCGGCGGTAACGGCCCGGCAGCAGTTAAAATATTGGGAAAATAGTCTGACACTGTTCGAGCATACATTGCAGGTTACTGAGAATAATTATTTTATTCTCAGCAACTACGCAACCTATCTGAGTGAACTGGACAGACTTGACCAGGCTGTTGAGCGTTTTAACGAAGCGCTGAAAATTAAACCTGATTCCGCTGAAGTTCATAATAATCTTGGCGGTACTCTGTTGAAAATTGGCAAAACACAACAGGCTATCGAGCATTTTAAACTGGCTATAAAGTATAAGCCGGACCTTGCGCAGGCATATTGCAATCTTGCTGAGGCTTTGAAAAATCAGGGAAAGCCCGAAGAGGCTGTTTCTTATTATCAGCAGGCGATTAAAATCAAGCCGAACTACGTTAGCGCCTGGCTGGGCCTTGCCATAACTTTTAATGAAATGAAAGATTTCGACCTGGCGATTGAGCATTTTAATAAAGTACTCGAAATCGACCGCAATAATATATTTGCTCATGGCCATCTTGGAATGGCTCTGGCAGCCGTTGGAAAAACTGACGAGGCGATAAAAGAAATCCGTTTTGTTTTGAGCGTAACGCCGAATGATGCCGAAATGTATCGCAATTTAGGTATTCTCCTCGAGAAAAAAGGTCAAACCGCCGAAGCGATAAATGCCTATCGTATGGCTTTACAGATAAATCCTGATGATATTAGTACTCGTCGGCTTCGAGATGCCGCAATGAGAAAAAATGAGTCAAACTGAAAATATCGCATATAATTCAAAGTTAGGCATCTTTTCGTGGTTCGGCTGGCGGTTGCATATCAGCCAAAGGGCAAAACTTATAAAAGATGCAGGTTTCGATACTACCTGTCTTTGGTGGGCGGAGGATGAGAGGGCGAATACAGGTTCGCTGGACGATTTGCCGAAAATTGTCCGTGCCAACGGCCTCGAGATTGACAATATCCATGTTCCATTTGCCGATGCGCATCTGCTTTCATCGGAAAACCACTCAGAGCGCAAGGGAATGATAGACCTGCACAAAAAGTGGATTGAAGATTGCGCAAGACACAATATACCAAAACTTATTTTTCATGTTTGCCACGCAGACGAGAACCCATCCGCTCCCGTGAAAGTGCTGTTGGACAGCCTCGCCGAGATAGTCAAATTCGCACAAGCCGCCAAAGTAATTCTCGTCGCCGAAAATACCCGCAGGAGCGATTATATCGATTTTGTATTTGAACAGATTGACTCTGAATATTTGCGATTTTGCTACGACAGCGGCCACGATTTCATCTGGAGCGATAAACCGATTACCGTTTTGAAAAAATGGGGACACAAACTGATTATGACGCATCTGCACGACAACAAAAGCGGCGACGACGACCATATAATTCCGTTTACGGGCAAGATAGACTGGCGAAAAATACTCGCTGCCTGGCCGAAAGACTACAAAGGACCGCTTATGCTCGAAGTTGTTGGCAACCCTGAGGTTCAGTCTCCCCAGGATTTTCTTAGAAAGGCTTTTGAAAGCTTGATAAAGTTAAAGTCTCTCAAAATATGAGTCCCGCACCTTCTAAATATTCAATGTATCGTATATACATTTTTTTCATAAATGGAGGTTTGTCTATAAAACGTAAGGAAGTTAAAAAGGAATTAAAGAAGGTGCGGGATGAATGAAAACCAGTAGTTGTTTAATTTTTCTTTTATAGTTTCCATGCTCTCGCGAAGGCCTTGAAACTTCTGTCATAAGTTTTTTCGACATCAGGCGGAAAACAGCAGCCGGGAAGCTGCTTCGATGCCAGATGATACTGGATACACTGACAGCAAATTCCCTTATTGGAACAGCCCGGATACGAACAACTGCAAAAATCCAAATTCTCTTTTTTCTTACATTCCATCCTTTTATCCTTTCGGTTTCTTATGCAAAATGCAGTTCTATAATATCTTTGTCATTTAAAATATGCGTTTTGTGTACATTCTGGCCGTCGTGAACGCCGCTGCCCCAGCAGCGCGCCGTTTTTAATTTTTCCGCAAGCTCTTTATGAATTGACTGCGCCAAATCCATCACATTTGAACCTTTCGGCAAAACAAACGGATCTTTCATATCCGGGTGCTGGCCTGGCTTTTTAGCGTAAATTCTGACGATATCGAGCAGTCTGAAAATGTCGGCCATCATTTTATAAAGGCTTGTCTTATCGTTTACAAATATCGCAGTTATTTCCATCGGCTTTGTTAGTTTCTGTTTTAAATTGTCGAGTTGCTCTGCCGATGCTGCATCTTTCTTTGTCGCGATAACAAAGCATTTTCTCGCCAGCGATTTGCCGCTTTCGTCTATAACGGGATTGTCCGGGTCCGGCAAAAGTCTTCTCGATTCGAGAAAGTCCAGACAAACTTTTGTCTGCTGGCCGATATCGCTGCTCAAATCTATCACAACACCGATAAGGTCGCAGTTGCGAAGTGTATTAACAATGCCTGTCGGAGCGTACTCGGCCGTTATCGGCGGCATATCGACTATCTCGATTTTTATATCTTCGAATTGTGCCATTCCCGGCATAGGAATACTTGTGGCGAATGGGAAATCTGCTACATGAACTTTAGCGTGAGTTACTGCCGAGACGATAGAACTTTTGCCGCTGTTTGGCAGTCCCAGCAAAACCACCTGTCCCGCTCCGCTTCTTAGAATATGGAATGGGTCCGGCCCGTGCGAGACTTTTTTCTTTTTTTCTGCGGACTCCTTAAGGGCGCTGTATTTCTTTCTCAATTCCGCCCGCATATGGTCCGTACCCTTGTGCCTGGGAATAACCCGCATCATTTCTTCAAGGGCAAGAATTCTTTCCTCGTCGGTGGCCGCCTCTCTAAACCACTTGTCAGCCTTCAAATAATCTGGCGTTAGATTCGCAGGCATGATAGAAAAATTTAAAATTCAAAGTTTAAAAATCAAAATTAATGATGTCGTCCAGCACTTAAAATAATTTAAGTGCGGGATTCCACTTTTATTTTTAATTTTTTATATTTTATTTTACTTAGCGACTTCAGTCGCTACTAAGTCGCCGACCTCGCTCGTTGAATAGCCCATTTTGCCGGCAGCCATACTCTTCATTTTGTTGGCCGTCACGAATTTTACAGCGTCCTCAATTTTTTTAGCCGCTTTTTCTTCGCCAAGTGTCTCAAGCATCATTTGCGCTGCGCAGATTGCTGCAAGCGGATTGATTACGCCCATTCCCGTATATTTCGGAGCGCTTCCGCCAATCGGCTCGAACATCGAAACGCCTTCCGGATTAATGTTTCCGCCTGCCGCGATACCCATTCCGCCCTGTGTAATGGCGCCGAGGTCGGTAATAATATCGCCGAACATATTGCCGGTAACAAGGACGTCGAACCATTCAGGACTCTTAACCATCCACATACAGGTCGCATCGACGTGATAATAATCCCTGCGGATATCCGGATATTCTTTTTGGCCCATCTCGTGGAATGCTCTTTCCCATAGGTCGTAAATATATGTAAGAACATTTGTTTTGCCGACAAGGCCGAGCGTATTTTCTTTTCCGACGCCGCGTGCCTTTTTGCCGTATTTACGGGTGTATTCGAAAGCGTACTTAAGGCATCTGTCAACCTGGAATCTCGTATAAACCGCCGATTGCACCGCCACTTCGTGCAGCGTTCCTTTCATCGAAAATCCGCCCGTACCGGTATAAAGGTCGCCGGAATTTTCACGAACAACTACATAATCTATCTCTTTCGGCCCTTTACCTTTCAGTGGCGTCTCAACGCCTGGGAATAGTCTTACCGGCCGAAGATTTATATACTGGTCAAGCGCAAATCTGGCTTTCAGCAGAATTCCCTTTTCGAGGATGCCCGGCTTGACATCCGGATGGCCGATAGCGCCCAGCAGAATCGCGTCGAATTTGCGAAACTCTTCGATGGCGCTGTCCGGCAGGATTTCGCCTGTTCTTTTATATCTTTCGCCGCCGAAATCGAAATCGGTCAGGTCGGCTTTGAATCCAAACTTTGCCTCAGCGGCCTTTAAAACCTTTACAGCCTCAACCGTTACTTCCGGCCCGGTTCCGTCGCCGCCCATTACAGCAATCTTGTACGTCTTCATTTGGTACTTTCCTTAATTTTTATTTTTGACTTTTTATATGTTCCAGTAATCCGCCGTCGTTGATTATTTCAATCGCGAAATCCGGCAGCGGCTTAAACTTTATTTCTTTCTTTTGCGTTTTATTGTTAATAACACCTTTTTTGTAATCGACTTCAATTTCATCGCCGTCGTTAATTTTTTCCGTCGCGCCGTCGAGCTCAATCGGATAAAAGCCGCAGTTGATGCAGTTGCGATAGAAAATCCTCGCAAAGTTGTTTGCGATTACCGCGCCGACCTTGGCGCCCTGCAGTGCCCAGACAGCGTGTTCTCTGCTCGAGCCGCAGCCGAAATCATCGCCGGCGACAATACAATCGCCTGGCTTACATTTTTTGACAAATCCAGTATCAAGGTCTTCCATACAATGCGTCGCCAGTTCAGCGGCATTGTCCGTATTAAGATACCTTGCCGGTATTATCTCGTCCGTATTTATATGGTCTCGTTTATAAACATGTGCGTTCGCCATAAGAACCTCAAAAATTCTAATATCTAATTTCTAAATCCTAAACAAATTCTAATTTTCAAATAACGAAATGTTCAAAACCATTTACATATTCGGAAACAACCGACATAAAACAAGAATTAATAAAATTATGGTACCAAAAATCACAGGAGGTACAATCATCCAAGACCAAAATCTTCCTATTTTTTTCTCAATACTCTCCCAAAACAATAAGCAAGATAGGGCTATCGCTCCAAATATAAAGAATGCAATTAATTCTACTATAAGATTTTCAAGCATATTTAATCGTTCCTAAAACACATATCAGTAGTCCTACCCGCTTTTGGTTACAATTGAACCAAAGATATGTGTAAGCTCGCAAGCTTCGTTTTCTAAAACATTTCTTTCCTGTTCAAGTTCTTTTTTAGCGTCTATATTTACCAGTTTCAACCAATATCGACTTTCTTTGGCTTCTTTTCGGCATATTTTAACACGCATTACAAAATCCTTTTTGCTCAAAGCTTCATTGGCTTCGATGTAGTTTGCTCCAATTGAACCAGAAGACCTGATAAGTTGTTTGCCATCTTCTATATTTGCTAATGTTCGACTTATTTTTCTGACGAATTCTCTTGTTTGCTTTGCAAATTCAAACGTTCTGTCTTCAAGGTCGTAATGTTTTGTATTTTGAGTTTTTGTCATTTGTGTTTGTTTAGGATTTAGATATTAGGATTTAGGATTTTCCTTAAAGATACTTTCTTGGGTCAGTTAATTTTCCTTCAATTGCTGAAGCGGCAGCGGTAGCCGGAGAAGCTAAATAAACTTCGCTTTTCGGGCTTCCCATTCTGCCGACAAAGTTTCTATTAGTCGTGCTTACACATTTTTCACCTGCGGCAAGTATTCCCATAAATCCGCCCAGGCACGCTCCGCAGGTCGGTGCGCTGATTACGCAGCCCGCCGCGTAAAAGATATCGAACAGACCTTCATCCATCGCCTGTTTCCAGATTTCAGGCGTTGCAGGAACTACGATTGTTCTTATCGCAACCTTTTTGCCTTTCAGTATCGCTGCGGCAATTCTTAAATCTTCGATTCTGCCGTTGGTACAGCTTCCGATATAAGACTGATCCATCTTCATCCCTGCGCACTGGCTTATCGGTTTGCCGCCGCTTGGCAGATGCGGCAGGGCGACGAGCGGCTCAAGTTTCGAACAGTCTATTTCAATTACCTGCTCGTATTTCGCGTCTTTATCCGATTCATAAACCGTATATTCTTTTTTATCTTTCAGATGTTCATCGAGATATTTCTTTGTTATCTCGTCAAAGCCGATAATGCCGTTCTTGGCGCCTGCTTCAATAGCCATATTCGTAATGGTCATTCTCGCTTCCATCGACATCTCTTTCAGTGCCGGGCCGACAAATTCCATCGCCTTATAGAGCGCACCGTCCGTGCCGATTTTCGCTATACAAGCTAAAATCACATCTTTGCTGTAAACGCCTTTCGGGAGTTTGCCGCCGAGGACAAACTTTATAGACGCAGGAACTCTGAACCACAGTTTCCCCGTAGCAATCGCAGCCGCCAAATCGGTTGAGCCGATACCTGTTGAAAAAGCCGCAAACGCGCCATAGGTACACGTATGGCTGTCTCCGCCTATAATCACTTCGCCCGGCCTGATATGTCCCTGTTCGGGCAGCAATGCGTGGCATACTCCGGCCTTGCCGATCGGATAGTAATTTTTTATTTTCTTTTCCCTTGCCCAGCTATCGAGCCTCTTGTGCAGTTCTGCACTCTTGATATCCTTTGCCGGCTGGAAATGGTCCGGGGTTACGACAATTTTCTCATTATCGAAAACCTTATCGATTCCTTTTTCCTTTAGCATTGAAATCGCCGCCGGCGTCGTTACATCGTGGCACATTATGCAGTCGATTTTGCCGTCGATTAAATCGCCCGGCTCGACTATATTTTTACCTGCCGCAGCGGCAAGTATCTTTTCTGTTATTGTCATACTCATAATTTTTTCCTTTAGGGTGTAGGGTTTAGGGGATAGGGTATAGTAAACCTCAAGCACACCCTTTCCCATCAATTTGTATTGGATTCATTATGCGGTATAACATACCGCCAACTTCTTTTAGCAATCCTTCGATGGTCCCGCTTTGTTTCGCGTAGCCCAAATCTATTGACAGCAAATACTGAGTTTCAAGTTCCAGCAGAGAACCATAAGCTATTGACAAAAATCTATGATAATCAGTTTTGCTTTTTCTGCCGTATCCTTCTGCTATGTTAGAAGGAATTGATATTGCGGCTCTTCTAATTTGCTGAACCAATCCATAAGTTTCAGTTTTGGGGAAATTATATGTAAATTTATAAATTTCCAGAACAAGTTTGTATGCTTTTTGCCAGACTATAAGTTCTTTAAAGCTTTTTAGCTTTTTTGTTTCCATATATTTAGTCCTTCATACTAAAAATTTTCTCATCCATTCATACGCTCTCGTTATTTCTATACCCTACACCCTATCCCCTATACCCTGTGCAACCATTCTGTTTATCGCGTCGACATACGCCTTTGCCGAGGCCTCGATTATATCGGTAGAGACGCCTCTGCCGGTAAACCTTACACCTTTTTTGTCAATTACTTTTACTATCGCTTCGCCCAGCGCTTCTTTTCCTCCGGTCACGGCCTTTATCGAGTAAAGGTCCAGTTTCGGCGACTGCCCCGTAGCGACTTTTATCGCTTCGTAAGCCGCATCAACCGGCCCATCTCCGCAGGCCGCCGCGGTTACAGGCGTATCTTTGCCGTTAATTTTCATTTTCACACTTGCCGTCGGCAAAGTTCCAGTCCCGCAGGCGACGTGAAGATACTGAAGCTCATACACTTGCTCAATAGTTCTTCTCTCGTCGCCGACAAGAGCGGCGATATCTTCATCGAAGACTTCTGTCTTTTTATCCGCGACATCAAGAAATCTCTGGTATATTTGCTCGAGTTCCGCTTGTGATACTTTATATCCGAGTTCAGTCAGCTTGTGTTTAAGTCCGTGTCTTCCCGTCCTTGCGGTAATAACAACAGCGCTTTTCGGCGAGCCGACATCCTGGGGCCGGATAATCTCGTAAGTCAGCGGATTTTTCAGAAAACCGTCAACGTGTATCCCGCTGCTGTGGGCAAAAGCGTTTGCTCCGACAATAGACTTGTTCGGCGGAACAAATATACCGAGCATCTCCGAGACCATTCTGCTTGTCTTGTACAGCTCTTTGGCGTTTATTTTCGTATCCAGCCCGAAGAAATCCTTTCGCGTTTTTATCGCCATTACGGTTTCTTCGAGTGATGCGTTGCCCGCGCGTTCGCCGACGCCGTTAATCGTGCATTCAACTTGTCTTGCACCGTTGCTGACTCCAGCCAGCGTATTTGCCACCGACATTCCCAAATCGTCGTGGCAGTGAACGCTTATCACTGCTTTTTTGGCGTTCGGCACTTTCTTAAGGATATCGGCGATTAGCTGTCCGAACTGCTGCGGTATCGCGTATCCCGTCGTATCGGGAATATTTACCGTAGTAGCGCCGGCGTCAATCACAGCTTCGACGACTTTATACAGATATTCCTTGTCCGCTCTGCCGGAGTCTTCACAATAAAACTCCACGTCATCGGTATATTGTTTTGCGCGCTTGACAGCCTTGACACCCATATCGAGAGCCTTCGCTTTTTTCGCTTCGAGCGTCTTGCCGTACTTTTCGTCCTTGAACTTGCTTGCGATATGAATATCGCTGATTCCAAGGCCGGTATGTATCCTTGCTTTTTTGGCTTTTTTCAGAGCCTTCCCGGCCGCATCGATATCCGCGTTAACGACCCTTGAAAGACCGCAGATAGTCGGCCCTGTCACCTGCTTTGCTATCAATTCCACCGCTTCGAAGTCCTGCGGAGAGGAAATTGGAAAGCCGGCCTCGATAACATCAACGCCCAGCCGGGCGAGCTGTATTGCCAGTTCAAGCTTTTCACGCACACCTAATCTGGTGCCCGCCGCCTGTTCGCCGTCACGCAGCGTTGTGTCGAAAACTATTACTTTTTCTTCAGCAGACATAACTTGTCTCCTTTAATTATTCTGAAACAGAAATTATGCAATAAAAGGCTTTTAATTTCTACAATAAACAACAACAATATGAGGGGTTTTAGAAAGGAATTTTTTGCGCCTAAAGGCGCAATAACAAAGCCAGCAGAGTGATTGCTGTTGAACTGAAAACGACTTGTGTTGTCGACTTATCCATGAGCCAACCATTATATAGCTTATATTAGTAGGAATCAACAAGAAAAGCTGATTTTTGACTAAAAACACAGTCTCCTCTTGACTTTGCCGCGGCGAGTTTGTAGTATGTCTCGGCTTTTAAAAGGTTTAGGAAGTATAAGGAGTTGGGCAAATGTCAAAAAACATAGCTATTGCAGGCGTCACCGGCGCCGTAGGTCAGGAATTTATCAAAATCCTCGAGCAGCGGGATTTCCCTATCAAATCTGCCAGGATGCTCGCTTCTGCCCGTTCTGTTGGTAAGGCAGTTAAACTTAAGGGCAGGGATTACCCAGTCGAGGAACTGACCGAAAACAGCTTTGCCGGCATCGACATAGCTCTTTTCAGCGCAGGCGGAGCTCGCAGCAAACAGTTTGCCCCAGCCGCAGTAAAAGCCGGCGCTGTAGTTGTTGATAATTCCAGTGCGTTCAGAATGGACCCGGAAGTTCCGCTTGTCGTGCCGGAAGTCAATCCCGAAGACATAAAAAAACACAAAGGCATTATCGCCAACCCGAACTGCTCGACGATAATCGCCAACGTCCCGATTTGGCCGCTGCACAAAGCCAATCCTATTAAAAGGATGGTTGTCAGCACCTATCAGGCCGTCAGCGGAGCGGGCCAGGCCGGTATGACCGAGCTTCTCAACCAGACAAGGGAAATTCTCGAAGGCAGGAAACCGACCTGCAAGAAGTTTAAATACCAGATTGCCTTTAATGTTTTCAGCCACGACTCGGCTATCGGCCCCAACGGCTATAATGAAGAAGAAATGAAAATGGTTAAAGAGACAAGGAAGATTTTCCATTGTCCTGAAATCGCGATTACCTGCACCTGTATCAGAATTGGCGTTCCTCGCTGTCATTGCGAAAGCATCAATCTTGAATTCAAGGATTCGATTACTCCCGATGAGGTTCGTCAGCTTCTCGAGCACGCTCCCGGCGTATCTTTGATAGATGACCAGGTCAATAATCGTTTCCCGATGCCGCTCGATGCCGCCGACCGCGACGATGTCTATGTTGGCAGAATCCGTCAGGACGAATCTATCCCCGATAACAAGGCGATAAACCTTTGGGTCAGCGGCGACCAGATTCGAAAAGGCGCAGCTTTGAACGCCGTGCAGATTGCAGAGAAATTACTGTAAAAGAATTCAGAATACAGAATTCAGTAGACAGGAGATACGATGGGTGAACCTGCTCGAAGTTTTCAGGATTTAATTGTTTGGCAAAAAGCGCATAGTTTTGTAGTGGAGATTTACAAAATGACTGCGCATTTTCCTAAAACGGAAATATATGGTTTGACTTCGCAAATCAGGCGTGCAGCGGTATCAGTGCCTGCTAATATTACCGAAGGCTTCAAGAAGACCGGCAAAGCCGATAAGATTCGTTATTATAATATAGCCCAGGGTTCACTTGAGGAATGTCGTTATTATTTATTGCTGACTAAAGACCTCAAATATTGCGACAGTGTTTCTCTGCCTGAGCAGGCTGAAGAAATAAGTAAGCTACTGACAGCTTATATAAATTCTCTTTCTAAATCTGATTATCAACACAAATAAAGCTAATCAACTTGAAAATTGTTTTTATTCTGTCTACTGTATTCTGTATTCTGTATTCTATTTTTATGACTCAGCGAAATATAAAATTAACTATCCAGTACGACGGCAGCAGATATTCCGGCTGGCAAAAGCAGCCCGGCCGCAAAACCATCGAAGCCGAACTTGTCTCGGCGATTGAAAATCTTATCTGTCGCGACAATGTCGAAGTCAACGGCTCGAGCCGAACCGATGCGGGTGTTAGCGCACTCGGCCAGGTAGCAAATGTCAGGCTCGACACGCCGATTCCTACCGACCGTCTTGCCAAAGCAATAAGCATGTATCTCCCGGCTCAGATTGTTGTTACCGAAGCGGTCGATGTGCCGGACGAATTCGACGCAATCAAATACACAAAAAGCAAAATGTACCGCTACTCGATTTACACCGGCAAAACTCGTCCCGTGATGCAGGTACACCATTGCTGGCACAGGCCGGGCAAACTGGATGTCGAGGCTATGAACCAGGCGGGGCAAAAATTTGTCGGCGAAAAGAATTTCAAATCTTTCGCTACCGCCTGCGACAAACGCTTGAGCTCA
>JAHJUV010000021.1 GCA_018828825.1 Planctomycetota bacterium
CCATATTGCTTATGTAAGGGCAGGCGCAGGAATAGTTTATGATAGCGTTCCGAAAACAGAATTTGAGGAAACACAGCATAAAGCGAATTCCTGCCTCCGGGCGGTAAGAGGAAAATAATTATGAGTAATACCAATCAAAATTCTAAAGTTTTGTTTATAGATAATTTCGATTCGTTCACGTATAACCTTGTCGATGATTTCTGCAAGAGAGACTGTATCGCAAAAGTTTATCGTGCCGATACACCGCTGGAAAAGCTCAAAAAAATAGCAGAGGATTTCAGGCCTGATTTGCTTGTGATTTCACCCGGCCCCGGAACTCCCGCAAAAGCCGGCGTTACGCTTGAAGCGATAGGTTATTTCAAAGATATACTGCCGATATTCGGCGTATGTCTCGGCCATCAGGCGATTGTCGAATATTTCGGCGGCACAGTCAGCCACGCGCCGATAATTTGCCACGGCAAAGCCTCGAAAGTAACCCATAACGGAAAGGGAATTTTCGAGAGTGTGGAAAATCCGCTCCAGGCCGGCAGGTATCACAGCCTTTGTGCAGTGGAAGTGCCGGACTGCCTCGAAGTAACCGCACAATATGAAGATATCGTGATGGGCGTGCAGCACAAACAAAAACCAATCTTTGGCGTACAATTCCATCCGGAAAGTATCCTTACCCCAACTGGCGGAAAAATAATACAGAACCTTTTAAAAATCTCGCAGGTAAACAGGATGGTGTAGCTATGACAAAAATAACTGAATATCTCGAAATTCTTTTCGAAGGCGGCGACCTGAAATACCAGCAAGCAAAAGACCTGCTTGATACCGTCTTCAAGGGCGATGTTGCTGAAGTCCAAATTGCAGCTTTCCTGGCCGCGATGAGAATGAAAAAAGTAGCAGCAGCCGAACTTGCCGGCCTGGCTCAATCTCTACGGGACCACGCCGTGAAAATAAAAACAAAAATCCCAAATCTTATCGATACCTGTGGAACAGGCGGAGCGACGCTGAAAACTTTTAACGTTTCCACAGCTTCTGCACTGGTTACTGCCGGCGCCGGTGCTTATGTCGCAAAACACGGCAACCGTGCTATTACAAGCAAGTGCGGCTCAGCCGATGTATTGGAAGCGATGGGCGTTAAAATCGATTGCACTCCTGAACTTGTCGCAGAATGTATCGAAAACGCACATATCGGTTTTATGTTTGCCCCGCTCTATCATCCGGCAATGAAATTCGTTCAGCCCATAAGAAAAAGCCTCGATTTCCGTACGGCCTTTAACATTTTGGGTCCGCTCGCAAATCCTGCCGGCGCCCAGGCTCAGGTAATGGGCGTACCACAGGAATCTCTGCTTGACAGAATTGCCGAAACGTTCAAAATTCTCGGCCTCAAACGCGCAATGATTGTCCACGGCAGCGGCCTTGACGAAATAAGCATTACGTCGATTACGAAAGTTGTTGAACTGAAAGACGGCAAAACAACTTCTTATCAAATTAATCCTAAGGATTTTGAGATTTCATCGCCGAAAATGGCCGAACTCATCGGCAGCAACGCCGAATATAATGCCGGCCTGATTAAGGATATTTTGAACGGCAGAAAAAAAGGTCCTGCCCGTGATATGGTGCTTTTAAATGCTGCCGCGGCGATTATGGTCGCAGGCCTTGCCGACGACCTCCGGCAGGGATTTAAAAAGGCCGCCGAATCCATAGACAGCGGCGCAGCCGCCGGCTGTCTTGAAAAATTTATTGAAATTTCAAATAAGGGAAAATAATCGGTATTAATTATGCTTGCACCGAAAGTAAAAATATGTGGAATAACGAACGTCGATGATGCCATAGCGGCGGTACAGCTTGGTGCGGACCTGCTCGGCTTCAATTTCTATTCCAAAAGCCCGCGATATATCGAACCTGCCGATGCTGAGAAAATTATCAGAAAACTGCCGGCCTTTGTAGATACTGTCGGGGTGTTTGTTGACGCCGATGTCGATACTATTCGCAAAACCACAGGCGATTTAATGCTCAACTGGGTCCAGCTTCACGGCGATGAGACGCCGGGCTTTTGCGTCTCGCTCGATTCGCTGTCCGCCCAGGTCATAAAGGCTGTCCGGGTTAAAAGCCCGCGTGATATCGAATATGCAAAAAACTTCGCCACAGATGCCATCCTGCTCGACGCGTTCCATCCATCGCTTTACGGCGGAACTGGGGAAAGATTCGACTGGAAAACTCTGCCCGAAATTACCGGGCACATACTCGGAAGAACATTTTTGGCGGGCGGAATAAATCCGGAGAATGTAATCGAGGCCGTCAGCCTCGGCTTCTACGGCATCGATATTTGCAGCGGCATTGAAGACTCGCCCGGCAGAAAAGACCATAAAAAAATGATTGAGCTTTTTAATAAAATTAAAGCTGTTTTAACTGGTAAAGGTGAACAATGAATCCCGCACCTTCCAATATTCATTTATTTCCTTTTAAGGCGCGGGGTAGAAATAAATTTGATAATTTAAATATGCAAAATAAAATTTGAATAGAAGGAAGGTGCGGGATGAAACATAGCGGAAGATTTGGACAATTCGGCGGATTCTATGTGCCCGAGGTGCTCATACCGGCCCTTGAGGAAATGGAACAGGCCTTCTATAAATATTATAAAGACGAAAAATTCGTCGCCGAGCTCAACACGCTTTACAAAGATTACGCCGGCAGGCCGACGCCTTTGTATTACGCCACGCGTTTCAGCGAGCTTGTCGGCTTTAAAGTCTATATCAAACGTGAGGACCTGCTGCACGGCGGGGCACACAAGGTCAATAACTGTCTCGGCCAGGGACTGCTCGCAAAATATATGGGCAAAACAAAACTCATTGCCGAAACCGGCGCCGGCCAGCACGGCCTTGCAACCTCGATGATTGGCGCTTTGTTCGGAATGCAGACGAAAATATTTATGGGTGCGATAGACGTTGACCGCCAAAGCGTAAACGTCCACAAAATGAAACTCTGCGGCGCAGAAGTCATCTCCGTCAAAGGCGGAACGGAAACGTTAAAAGACGCCATCAACGAGGCGCTTCGATATTGGACCGCCAATGTCACCGACACTTTTTATTTGTTCGGAACCGCCTGTGGCCCGCATCCGTATCCGACCATCGTAAAGCATTTTCAGACCTGCATCGGCACCGAGGCCCGCGCCCAGTGTCTTGAAAAAATAGGCAAATTGCCTGATATCGTTACTGCCTGCGTCGGCGGAGGAAGCAATGCCATAGGTATTTTCAGTGCGTTTTACGACGACAAGAATGTCAAGCTCGTCGGCGTCGAACCCGCCGGCAAAGGCATCCAGACCGGCAAACACGCCGCTCCGCTTATGGCCGGAAGCGTCGGTATCCTGCACGGCACCAAAATGTATCTTATGCAGAATAAAGAAGGTCAAATTCTCGATACCGAATCAATCTCCGCCGGCCTTGACTATCCCGGCGTCGGTCCGGAGCACTGTTTACTTAAAGATACCGGCAGGGCCCAATACGTTGCTGTCGATGATAAATCGGTGCTCGACATTTTCGATATCTTCACAAAGTGCGAAGGTATTCTGCCGGCCCTCGAAAGCTCGCATTCTCTTGCCTGGGTTTACAGCCAGAAGGGCAAACTGCCTGCCGATACGATTGTCGTTGTCAATCTTTCCGGCCGAGGCGACAAAGACGTTGACATAGTCGAAAGGAGTAGAAAGTGAAATCATACAAACAGACTTTCGCCGGATTGAAACACGCAGCGCTTATACCATTTTTCGTTATAGGCGACCCGGATTTTGATACGAGCCTTGAAATTATAAAAGCCGCGATTGACGCCGGCGCTGATGTCCTCGAACTTGGCATCGCCTTTTCGGACCCGATTGCCGACGGCCCGACAATTCAGAAAGCCGACATCCGCGCACTCAGCTCCGGCATAGACATCGAAAAAGCAAAAGACTTTATCAAAAAAGTAAAAGCTTATAAGGATATTCCCATAGGTCTTTTGATGTATTACAATCTTATTTTTCAATATGGCACCGAAAAGTTTTTTACTGATTTTGCCAACGCCGGCACAAACAGCGTCCTTATCGCCGATTTAAGCATTGACGATGTTGACGAAATTTACACCCCGGCTCGAAAAGCAGGCCTCGACACAGTTTTTATGGTAACACCTAATACTGAAACCGAGCGTGCTAAAAAAATTGCCGAAAAATGCACAGGCTTTATCTATACCGTCTCGCTGCTCGGTGTTACCGGCGGCAGGGATACACTGTCCGATATGATTAAGCCCCTGATAAGCAGATTGAAATCCATTACTGATGTGCCGGTTTGCGTCGGTTTTGGCGTAAGCACACCCGCCCACGCGGTCGAATTGGCAAAAGCCGGCGCCGACGGCGTTATCATCGGCTCAAGAATTGTAAGAATCATCGAGGAAAATCTTAACGACAAAAAATCCATCCCCGCCAAGGTAAAATCATTTCTGACGCAGATTAAAGAGGCAATCGTGAAAGTATAACCTGTCAGGTAATATTCTGTTCGATAAAGCTCGTATCCACCTTATTCTGCAGATAGCGATTATGCGACAGGATTTTATGGCAGATAGGGATTGTGGTCTTAATTGGCTCGATTCTAAATTCGCTCAAAGCGCATTTCATCGTTATTATCGCCTCGCCTCTCGTCGGCCGGTGTACTATCAGTTTTGCAATCATCGAATCGTAATGGGGCGAAACCATCGCACCCTGGGAAATATGCGTATCGACCCTTACGCCCATCCCGCCGGGCAGGATAAATTTTTCGACCTTTCCCGGGCAGGGTGCAAAATTACGCGCGGGATCTTCAGCGTTGATTCGGCATTCTATTGCGACGCCGTTATGTTCGATATCTTTCTGGCGAAGATTAAGATTCTGTCCGCCGGCGACTTTAAGCTGCATTTTTATCAAATCGACCCCGGTCACCATTTCCGTAACGGGATGTTCGACCTGGATTCTCGTATTGACCTCGATAAAGTAAAATCTTTTATCGCGGTCGAGCAGAAATTCAACCGTCGCCGCGTTTTCGTAATTTGCTTCCTTTATTACCTTAATCGCCGACTTGCATAATTCCTCGCGTGTATGTTCGTCAAGCACCGGACAAGGCGATTCCTCGATAAGCTTTTGATGCCTTCGCTGTATCGAACAATCTCTCTCGAAAAAGTGCAATACATTGCCTGACTTATCCGCCATTACCTGCACCTCAACGTGCCGCGGCTCGACAACATATTTTTCCAGATAAACTGTGCCGTCTTTAAACGCAGCCTCGGCTTCGTTCTTTGCGGTCGCAAATGCGTTTCGCAGGCTGATATCGTTATGAGCCACCCGCATTCCTCTTCCGCCGCCGCCAGCCGCCGCTTTTATTATTACCGGGTATCCGATTTTATTAGCGAGTTTAATTGCTTCTTTTTCGTCTTTAATCTTGCCTTCCGAGCCGGGCACTACGGGAACGTGTGCCTTTTTCGCAATTGCCCTTGCCGCCACTTTGTCCCCGAGCATCTTCATCGACTCCGGCCTCGGCCCGATGAAAGTTATCCCGCAATCGGCACAAATCTGTGCGAAGTGCGCGTTCTCTGCGAGAAATCCGTAGCCCGGATGAATCGCCTCGACGTCAGCGACTTCAGCTGCGCTTATTATCGCTGGAATATTAAGATAGCTTTGTGCCGGACTTGCCGGACCGATGCAAATCGCCTGGTCCGCAAGTTCGATATAGGAAGCGCCTCTGTCTGCCTCGGAATAGACGACCACCGATTCGATGCCCATCTCGCGGCAGGCACGAATTATTCGCAATGCTATTTCGCCTCTATTGGCTATAAGGATTCTTGAGAACATTTGTTTATCCGCAGAAAATCAAAACCGGCATTAGTCCGGCCTGACCTTGAACAATACCTGGCCGAATTCGACTGCCTGTCCGGTGGCAACCATAACCTTTTCTATTGTGCCGGTGGTCTCAGCCTTTATTTCGTTCATCACTTTCATCGCTTCGACGATGCATACTACCGTATCAGGCGTTACATGGTCGCCGACTTTAGCATAAGGCGGCGAATCAGGACTGGCCGCCGAGTAAAATGTACCGATTATAGGCGAAGGTATATTAACAAGATTGTCGGTTGGTGTCGCACCAGTTGCCGCCGGCGCAGCGGGTGCCGTAACAGACATCGGCGCCGCCGGAACCCCCGCCATACCTGAACCCGGACGTTTGAGATGAATCTTATTGTCGCCGTCGACGATTTCCACCTCGACAAGGTCCTTTTCTATCATAAGGTCGATAAGCTCCTTGACCCGCTTCAAATTGCTTGTTTTTTCATCGCCCATTATTAAGTCCTTAAAATTTATCCGCCTTCGGCTTACTTACAACTTTCAATCCGAAAGCCCCCAACTTTATGTTGGGGGTTAGTTTAGCCGTCGCCGTACCGGCGACGCAGTTTAGTAAGTATAGTAAAGATCACCGTTTTTGCAAATGAAAATTAAAACAGCTTGAATTTGAACTTTTCCCATATATGTGTATAATCAGCAAACCGCATTTGTCATTGCGAGGCCGTTAGGCCGAAGCAATCTCAATCCTGCGGATTTACAAAGCCGGTTCTAACCGGTGCAATAACAGATTTGATGGGAACAATAATGACCCAAAACAAATTAACTAAAACTTTAAGCAAACAGCTCGTCTTTGGCGACGGTGCGATGGGCACAATGCTCTACGTCAAAGGCGTTTTCATCAATACCTGCTTCGAGGAGCTAAATCTCACTCGTCCCCAGCTTGTCGCCGAGATTCACGACCAGTATATCTCCGCTGGCGCAGAATTTGCCATAACACAGCCCGTTTTCGACGAAGAATCCTTCTTTAAATTCCTCGAACTGACCAGCGACTGCAAAATTCCCATAATCGCAGGCATTTGGCCATTCACAAGCTATAAAAACGCTGAATTTATGGCAAACGAAGCCCCATGCGTTGTTGTTCCGCCAAAAATTCTCGAAAAAATGTCCCGCACAAAGGACGCCCGCGACGGCAGAAAAACCGGCGTACAAATTGCTCTCGATTTAATGAACAGAATAAGCGATAATGTCGCAGGCTTTGCGATAAGCGCGCCGTTCGGAAACGTAAAAATGGCCCTTGCCGCAGCCGGAAAAATCGATGTTTCGTTGTCATTCTGAACGAAGTGAAGAATCTATTTTATTATGGATCGTTCAAAAAATTATTATGTCTATATTATGACGAACAAATCAGGCACCTTATATATTGGTGTCACAAATAATATTAAAAAGCGTGTTTGGCAGCACAAATCTAAATTGATTGAGGGATTCACAAAAAAATATAATATTCAGTACTTGATTTATTTTGAAACTTTTGGTGATATATATTCTGCTATCGCCAGAGAAAAACTTTTAAAAGGATGGATAAGAAAAAAGAAAATTGAATTAATTAATAGTGTAAATCCTAAATGGAATGATTTGAGTCGGGACTGGTATGATATGATCCCAGATTCTTCACTACATCCCGATAAATCGGGACTTCATTCAGAATGACCCTAAAGAGGCTTTTTGTCATTCTGAACGGAGCGAAGCAATCTCTGTCATTCTGAGCGAAGCGAAGAATCTCGTTTTTTGAAAAATTGAATATGACTGAAAACAACAACCAATTGAAAGTTACTCTGCTGGCTATTACTCCTGACGCCGAAAAACTCATTGAAGAGGCCGGCAGAACCTGCTACCTTAGCTTCGACAAAATCGGCGCAAACTCCGCAAGTGATTTCATCCAGCGATTAATAAAAATGGGACACGATTCTCCCCTCGAACACGCCTGCGCAACATTCAGAATTGAAAACTGCTCCCGTGCAATGACGCATCAGCTTGTCAGGCACAGACTAATGAGCGTCTCCCAGCAGTCGCAAAGATACGTCGATGAGAAAAATTTCAGTTTTGTTATTCCGCAGACACTGCCCGCAAAGGACGTTGATGAATTCCTCGCCGATATGGAAACCATCAGGCAGATGTACAAAAAATGGCGAGAAAAAGGATTAAAAAGAGAAGATGCCCGTTTTGTTCTGCCCAATGCCTGTACAAGCGAGCTTGTCATAACAGCTAATTTCAGAGAATGGCGGCACATCATTAAAATCCGCACAAGCCCAAAGGCACAGTGGGAAATCAGAATCGTTTGTACGGAAATTTTCAAGATTTTGAAAAAGCACTCCCCCGACTGTTTCAGTGATATCCAAATCGGGAAAGAACACCTTGGCGACTCACAATAATTAACATTTCGTCATTGCGAGCGCAGCAAAGCAATCTTATTCAAAGTTCGAAGTTCAACGTTCGATGTTGGAAGTTAATTATTTCGTGCCTTTAGAATTTGAAAACTGATAGTTTTTCTCAAAAACCTCTTCGAAGTTATAAACTTCGTTAAATTCCTCTATCGTATCTTCCGGCCTCGCATGCATCCATTTATTCTCGACCATAAGAAATACAATATTACCGAAATCGTTTGTTGATTTTACACCTACCTGATTCAGAAGGACCTTTGCCATCCTGCCCCATTTCTCAGCGGCAAGCTTCGCAAGACTGTAGCAAAGTTGTTCTCCCGTTACATGATGCGGACTCTCGTTTTCAATCTCGTCGCCGTAATGTTTTTTTATTGTCCGCCCCAGTCCCTCTTGCACAAATTCAAACGCCCGCAGCGAATACTTGCCGTCCAGTTTCGCAATTTCCTTAATACTCTTTTTCATATTTCCGCCACAGAGTTTTCTTTTATTTCTTTATTATAGCCACAGAGCTCTTTTTTAGCCACAGAGAACACTATTATAGCCACAGAGTTCACAGAGGACACAGAGATTTTAAAAATTATTTTTCAGCTTTACTTATTGTAGCCAGTATTTTTTCTTTAAGTTGGATTCGTAAATTTTCAGCGTCTTTCCAGAATATATGCGGGTATTGACGAGTATCAAAACAGCAGTTTTCGACCTCTGTTTCTTCTTTTTTACATGTCCAGATTACCGGCAAGCCCATCGCCATTGCGTATCCTGCTTCAAAATAAACCGCTTGCCGATGTCCCGTTACATCAGCAATTAAGAAGCGACTCTTTTTTATTTCAGTAATTATTTTATCGCATATTTTTTCATCAATAAAATGTGTTTTATCGACTCGAAACATATTAAAGCCAACCTCTTTTTCGATAGCCTTAATACCACCTGCAAATATCTCATCCATACTCTTGTCAAACCACATAGCCACAAACGCCTGTCTTGATTCTGTATTAGGCTTGTTAAGACTTTCAATCTTCCGCCATCCTTCTGCCGTTAACGAAAGGCTATAGTCTCTCATCGTTCCATCTGCTTTAATGTCTCCAAGGTCTCTAATGTTGTTGATATGAAATATCAATTCTTTTGCATTTTTACAGAAACAGAGGGTATAATCTTGTGAAGGGATAATTAATACTATATCACCCGAATAAGTTGACTTGCGATGTATATATTGCAAAAGTAATGATGCTTTCTCAAAAATATCTTTTGGTGCTTTGCTTACAAATTCTGCTTGAAATTTTGCGTCATCACGAATCATTTCCCACTTTATGACAAAAAAATCACCCGTATCTTTGTGCAGTTCGTAAAAATTCCGCGTTATACCGGAAATTATATAAAAACTGTTTTTACGGCTGTTCAAATGCTCTTTTGCCCTATCAGTAAGATTGTATTTACCGCAAATTGGGCAATCTATGGTAAAAAGTTGCTGCAAAGGACTAATACTATATATTTCACATTCAGTTTCACATAATGGGCAAGTTTTTTTTTGTTCCATTACAAATCCTCTTTTTAAAATTTTTATTTCTCTGTGTCCTCTGTGCTCTCTGTGGCTAAATTATATAGCTCTGTGTTCTCTGTGAACGGCGCCTGCCCTGTGGGATGCCGCAGCTATCCCATCGGGGTGGCTAAACTATTCTTTATCTCTGTGGCCATCACAAGGAGACTCTCTTAATACCATCCACCAATCTCTTTTCTCCAAAATTGATTATCAACCCTCTCTTTAAATTTGTCGCCTTCAGATATGAAAGAGTTTGTGCCAATGCCACTTCAGGCATTTTTGACAGGGATTTAATTTCTACGACAACCTCATTTTCAACAAGTAGGTCGAGTTTTTGGCCTTTAAGAATATGTCCTTTATAAATGAGGTCGCATTCGACCTGTTTTTTATATTTTATGTCTCTCAAGCCGAATTCAAAGCACAAAGCTTCTTCATAAATAGATTCGAGGAATCCCGGCCCGAGTATTTCGTGTACTTCTATTGCTGCCCCGATAATTTTTGCCGTTAGTTCATCGCTCATTTTATTTTTCCTCTGTGCTCTCTGTGTTCTTGTATGTTGACAACAGTCATGGTTAATAATAGTCTCATAGGTAAAGCTGGTGCTGGCGAGGCGAGCGTAGCGAGCCGAGCAAGCACCA
>JAHJUV010000022.1 GCA_018828825.1 Planctomycetota bacterium
CGGACAGAAAATCCTTCCCCTGGTTCTCGGCAAGAATGAAAATCGCCATAAGCCTGACCGTCCAATATCTGTTGTGCAGTTCCGCCGATACCGCCTCAGTAAGCCTGTAATCGAGCTTAAGCCTCAGTAGTGAAGCCATAGTTTCTACCTTCAAAACCCAATCGTCTTCTACCAGACATCTCGCAAGAGCCGAACTGAGAAGCTGCGGTTCGGCATACATAAATCTGTATTTCGGGCCCGCCACTGACTGACTCTGCTGTTCGGCAAGAAGGCCCGCAAAAAGCTGCGCCGATTTGATTTTCTGCCCCTGATGACCTTTCTTTATCGCATCGAGCCTTTGCTGCAGATACCTCGTATTCAGGTCGAGTTTTTTCAGTTTTAAAACCGCTTTGGCAGGCTTTATTCCGTAAAAATTCCGAATCTGGCCATCGGGGCCGACCTGCGGGTCTATATACGCGATAGCTTCGAGATTCAAATCCGCCTGAGGATGACGTTCCATAATTTGCTTTAGTCTGTCGGTTACAAGCTGCAGCGGAACAAACAGCGCCTGGCCGGGCCTGATTTCGTGCGATGGCCGAACTGTTTTCACGATAAGGCTGTCAATCTGCTCGGATAAATCCCCGCTTAACCGGATATCCACACGAATATTGCCCTTAAACAAAGCTTGCGGACAAACAACCATAGGCTCTGAATAGTTATTAATTATTGCAAGTTCCGCATTTATATCGCTCTCATATGAAAAAGCAGTACCTCTTGTTTTAAGCTCAACCATTATCATTTTTTCAGGCGGTACAAATTCACTGAAAAAGTTCTGGCCAAAATCATTCTTTAATGTTGTTATAAACGCATCAGGGTCAAATGCCGGCTCATATTCAGAACCCAGTTTTTTGAGCTTTCTTTTTGCCCTTCGAGCCTCGAAAGTGCCGGGGCTTGCTTCTACTGCAGATTTAAGTATTTTTATTGCCGAATCAGTATCTTTTTCAGCGATAAGTATTTCCGCTTTGGTAATCGCTGATGCTTGTGTGCTTGTACCGATTTTCTCAATCACCGGTTTGGCCAACTCAATTTGATTACTTTCGGCAAGTGCGTAAGCAAAAAACGAACTTGCGCCAATAGAATTACTACCAGCATCATAAGCCTTTGTTGCCAACAGAAGCGCATCTTCAGGATTTACATCGTTCACATCGGCGGCAAAGATGACAAACCACGTTAAATCCTCAAGCTCTCCGGCAGGTGCATTCACTTCGCCTGCAAGAACTCTGCCGGCACGTCTTCTGATACTACCAAGAATAGCCTGGCTGCTTTTTTCATCTCCGGATTGTTTCGCCGATGCAGCCGCAATCGATTCAACCATCACATCAAACACGCCGTAACTGCGAACTTCCTCCATAATCTGTTGGCATAAACTGACTTCGTGCGCGTTATAACAGCTCAGCATCCAGGGTCGATAAAGCTCCGCAGGCAGCGGTTTGCCGGGATTCAGATATTTATATAATTGTACGCAATATCGATAACCTGCCGCCGCAGGTTTATAAAGGCCGAGAGATTCGGCAAGTCTGGCAAAATCGAAAGCCGCTTCAAAATCAAGCGGATTAACCCTTACCGCATAACGGAAATTCTCAAGATAAGATATAATCGGCAGGTTATCACCATCGGCCTCAACAAGTTCTGCAAGTTTATCGAATGCAAGCTTATTATATTTGTTATTGGAATAGGCCTGCATAAGATAGCTCTGAGATTCGGCAGTATTTGCGGTTTCAGCTTTTAGAAATCCCATTTGCGCCGCCAGGTCAGATGCGAAAAACTGATTTTTCTCCTGATATTTGCTCAGAAGCTTTTGCAAAAGTTGCTCACGTTCTTCCCTGCTGCTGAGCCTTTCAAGAAGATACTGGACTGCCTTTGACGTAATTTTAAGGTCGCTGAAGCGGTCCACATATTCATTCAGCGCAAGCTGCACAACATCCGAAAAGTTTTCCTCTGGATATTTCCAGGCAATGTTAATAATATCCGGCAAAACATAATTGGCTCTGCTGTCGAGATTGATGGCGACATTGAAAAAAATTATCGCCTGCTTGGCCTCGACAAAACCGGCGTCTTTGCCGTTATATAACTCATAGCCTGTATTGTAAAAGGTCCTTGCTGCGAGCGTTGAAAACAACTGGTCCTGCTCCTCCGCGAAACCGGCAGCTGCCACTGAAGCAATGGCTAAAATTATCAGAATTTTCGTCTTTTTACTCTTCATCTCGACCATATAGATAGACTTATAGCGTCTTTATTCTTATATCGGCTATAACTGCCTATAAATGAAGTATTTATGCCATAAAGACACCCATTAAAACCCCCTCGGCACAACTCCTTGCTTTAACTTGTTTTACTTCAGCAATTTACAGCCGGCCAAACAATAACTAAGCATATTATTCCTTTTGTCCGGCAACTGCCAGCACAAACGCAAAAACTTTTCCGGCTCCCACATCTTTTAAAACTTTTGCACATTCATCCAGTGTCGCACCTGTTGTTTTGACGTCATCGACCAAACAGACATTTTTGCCCTTGAAATTATGCCCCTTCCTGACGGCAAAAGCCCCGCGAAGATTTCTCTTTCTCGCCGCAAATGTAAGTGCAGTCTGGTCTTTGGTATGACGGATTTTAACAACATCGGTATTAAATCTCGCGTCACCAAGTCTCAAACTTTTAGCGATAAGCGCGGACTGATTAAACCCTCGTTGAAATCTTCTTCGCCAGTGCTGCGGCACAGGAACAATGTAATCTGCCGATTGAAAAAAATCAGCTTTATATACGGCATTTCGCGCAAAATCCGCCAATACCGGCAGAAGATGTGTCCGGTCGGCAAATTTGAATCTTACAATCAGGCTGCTCAAAGGCGGCTTATAAACTCCCGCACAGGCGATAGAATCGAAGTGAAAATTTTCATTCAGACACCCTGCGCAACCCTGCGGCAATTGTCCGAATGGACTGATTTCCCTGCCGCAGCGCCGGCAGAAGCTATCAACAAAGCAAAAACCTATCTGCGACCAGCAGTCGGAGCAAAAATGTTTATCGTCCTCAGAAATGACCTGATTACAGCATCGGCAGTAATTCTGCCAGAAAAGCTGCTGTACGTTTTTCAAAAGACTTCCGGTTGATCTTAAAATTCTCTTCACACCGGCAATTATAAAAACCAATATGAAAAAAATAAAGAAGATTCAGAATTGTATTATTGCAAATCGAAGAGGCTGTTGTCTAACGGCCCAAACCAACCAAGCATCACATCGGACGAATTAATCCCATCATAAATAACTATCTTAAAATCGGTCATTACCTCTGAACTTATATGCCCATCAACCCAGCCGACATTTGCCTTGGTTCTATGTCTGAAATGGATTGAAGGCCAGGCGTATCCTCCATCCTCCCTTAACAGCGGTTCGGCAAACGAATATTCCAGATAGTAAGGAGTTCCCCCATCTGCTTTGGCCATTGCACAATCGGCAAACATAACCGTTCGCGCCAACGAGGTAACTTCAGTATTAGTAGCGGATTTTTTATAATTTTCCTTTTTCTCGCCCTTCCATATCTTCGAGCCTATATACATCATATTATAGCCGTACCCACCGCATCCATCTTCAAAGTTAAAATCCCACGGATTGCCTTGCCGGAACTTTACTTTCTGTGGACATTCTTTGACTGCCCCGTCGGCAAGATAAGAAACAAGCGGCCCTTTCAGTGAGTCAAATGACTCATCATTGCTTTTTCTTACACCATGCCAGCGATGATTATTTGTCTCACCAGGAGCCATATCAACCGCCGCTAATACAAAATGACCCCTATTCTCTGTCGCATAACCGGTATTCGCCAGCACAAGCTGACGCAGATTGCTTTTGCATACAACCGCTTTGCACTGTGAACGTGCCGAGCTTAGAGCTGGCAGCAAAATACCCATAAGCAAGGCGATTATCGCCATAACAACCAGCAACTCAACAAGCGTAAACCCCCTCACCAATTTGCGTATGACAGACATATTTAATATTGGTCGGCAAAACTGCTTCTCAGCTTTTATCTGCTCAACCACAATGCAAATTGGTGTTGGGGTAAATGCTTTTTTTGATATAATCATAAATCGCCTGCAATTTACGGCTGTTTTTGATGAATTACGCCTACCGCATCGAGGTCGAACCCGCCCGTATCAAAAGGCGTTGGCCAGGGGTCGTTTATCTTATTACCAACAGAGTCCATACTTGACCATTCAGCCAGCCATTGAAATACAAACTCCCCTACATCATTCCTATCTATAATATCGTAAGGGGTGGCAATATCGCATCGCGGATTCCACCGAGAATCTCCAGATACACTTAAATACGCTCCGGCCAGCACACTATAATCGGAAAAATTTACAAATCCGTCATTGTTAAAATCCGCTGACTGAATACAGCCCACCACATCGATTATCCTTATATGGGTAATGGAATTAATATCCAAACCTTCGACACCGGCAAGTTCCTGAAGGTCAAACGGCGTGCCGTAACCACTTTTATATTTGCCGGCAAGATTATTAATATCGGTCGCGTCCACGCTACCGAAAGTGCCAACCTGTACATTAGGATCTGTAAGCGAAACTGCGTCAAAACGGAAGAAGTTATTGCCGTCGCTGCTGACTTCGACAAACCCAAGCTCTAAAAAAGTGTTGCTGAAGCTGTTTTCAAAAACCACAAAGTCGTTGCCGTCTCCGTTCATTATCGGATTTTGAAAGCTAAGCGTAGCTATCCCTCCGTCGCCAAGGCTTACAACATCATAAACATCACCTTGTGCAGCCCCAAGACAATTTGCGTCATCACCATAGCTGACATACCCCAATTCAGGCCTGCTGATATCAATAAACCCTCGCTCAATAACAGCATCTGTAGCCCAGGCAACAATACCGGCATCATCCATATGAACAGCCGTTGAGCCGGCTTGTCCTGCCGGAGGCGCGTATGGCCCGGCAAAAGCTACGGAGCCGGCTACTACCACCAAAAACAAAAATATTATTCTACACATTTTGGTCATCTTTTTAACATGATGTATTGCGGCAGATATATCTGCCGCAATACATCATGTTAAAAAGA
>JAHJUV010000023.1 GCA_018828825.1 Planctomycetota bacterium
AAGGATACCTCTAAAAATTCATTTTGGCGGCAGAGCGAATCTTTTTGTCGCCGGTCTGTGTCAGACAAAAGCCACTTTATCTATTGATAAAGCTGATTTGTCTTCCTTGCCGGCGAGCAAAAATCTTCTACTTGCCGCCCAGCCCCCGCGTCTCCCGACGCGAGTCGGGGCGGCGGGTCAAAAGCAATTATTAGAGCTACCCTAAAGATTTATTCGACTGCGATTGATTTAATCACAACAGTTTCGACCGGAACATCGCCGGGGCGAGTCGGAACATTAGCTATCGCATCAACAACGTCCATACCTTCAACTACTTTGCCGAAGACGGTGTAGCCTGCATCACGGACGCCTGCGTTGAGAAAATCGTTATTTGCGTGATTGATAAAGAACTGCGATGTTGCGCTGTCCGGGTCATTGGTTCTGGCCATCGCGACTGTGCCGCGAACGTTTTTCAGGCCGTTTTTCGCCTCATTGATGATAGGCGGTTTTGTTGGTTTTTGACGCAAATCAGCGGTCATACCGCCGCCCTGAACCATGAACCCTTTTATAACACGATGGAATATCGTACCGTCATAATATTTGTCCGCGACATAGGCGAGAAAATTTTCGCAGGTAACCGGAGCTTTGGCTGCGTCAAGTTCGACTATGATATCGCCTTTGCTTGTTTCGATTTTAACTTTTGCGGCTGTTGTGTCGTTTTGCGGTGTCATTATTTTTTCATCCTTTTGAACTGGTTTAGCATTTTGGTCAGTTTGCTTGTCACAGCCCGACTGTAACACCATCACAGCCAGAACCGATACGATAATGAATTTTTGCAATTTATTTTTAGTCATTTTCAGTCTGCCTTTCAATTTTAACGAGGTTATACACGTTTTTTTGTTGTTCGGCAAGATTTTTTGCTTGCTTAAATGTTCCCGTCAGATATATTCTGGCGGTATCTAATAACATCCTAAACAATCACACTTTAGAAGGGGTTCTATGGACAGTAGTACAATGATAGAAATGATTTTCGGCATAGTCGGCGGGCTCGGGATATTTCTGCTTGGAATGAAGAACGTTTCCGAGGGTATGCAGGCCGTTGCAGGCGATAAACTGCGCAAGCTTATAAACGCCGTTACGAATAACCGTTTCTTGGCCTGCGGTATTGGTACGCTTGTCACCGCTATCATTCAATCCAGCTCTGTCACCACCGTAATCGTCGTAGGCCTCGTAAACGCGGGCCTAATGAACCTTATGCAGGCAATAGGGGTCATTTTAGGGGCTAATATAGGCACAACGATAACCGCGTGGATTTTGGTCATAAAAATAAGCGCTTATGGGCTGCCGCTTCTGGGCATTTCAGCTATATTTTATCTTTTTACTAAAAAGGATAAGATTCGCTATCTGGCGATGGCCCTAATGGGTCTTGGTATGGTCTTTTTCGGCCTGGAACTGATGAAGAACGGTTTTGCCCCGTTAAAAGAGATGCCCGGTTTTGAAGCGTGGTTTTCACGATTTTCACCGACTTCCTATTTCGGCGTAATAAAATGCGTCCTTGCCGGAGCCCTTCTGACCGGCGTAGTTCAATCGTCCTCTGCTACAATCGGTATCACTATGGGTTTGGCATTCAATGGAATTATTGATTACCCGACAGCGGCGGCACTTGTGATGGGAGAAAATATAGGAACGACTGTGACGGCGCTGCTGGCATCGCTTGGGACATCAACCAACGCCAAGAGAGCAGCATTGGCACATACGTGTTTCAATGTTTTAGGAGTATTGTGGATTACACCTATATTCTTTCCCTATACACAAACGATACAGGCAATTATCCACTGGCAAAGCGGACTGGCGGCATCTACGCCGGTCGTGACCGATGGCGTGACTACATATCCTCATATAATGGCGGCCATAGCTATTACCCATACGGTTTTTAATGTGTGCAATACCATTATATTCCTGCCGTTCGTTCGGCCGCTGGCGAATCTGCTCAGCCGGCTTGTGCCGGAAAAAGCGATACCGGAAAAGCCAAGACTTACGGCACTGGATATCAGACTGTTCGACGCACCGGCACTTGCCATCGAACAGTCCAAAAGAGAAATCCTAATAATGGGTTCAGCGGTAATGGAAATGATGAAGACGCTAAAGGAAGTCATCTCATCTCCGGATGAGCAGAAGGAAAAAACCGAACAAATCTTCCAAAAAGAAGACTATCTGGATTTAATGCAAAAAGAAATCATCGAGTTCATCAGCGCTATTATCTCAGGCAATATCCCGCACGATGTGGCCGAGGAGAGCCGCAGACATTTGAGAATGGCCGATGAGCTTGAGTCGATAAGCGATTATATAGCCAATATTCTGAAACTGAATCTCAAGCTTCGGCAGACGGGACAGAAAATGACGCCGGAAGGCCTGGCAGCTATAATAGATTTGCACAATAATGCGGCTGAATATATCGAACTTATAAACAAGGCCACGAAAAATGAGGATTCGAGTGTACTTGCTACGGCAGAAACCGAAGGCAAAACCATAACGGAACTGATGAAAAAGTACCGGACCGAACATCTGGCACGGGTTAGCAGCGGCGAGGCAAGCCCGCTTAAGAGTCTGATTTTTACCGATATGCTAAATTCGTATCGGCGGATAAAAGACCACGGCCTGAACATCGCAGAAGTGCTCGGAGGAGAAAAATAGCCGTTAGTCGCCGGTCAATGGGCAAAACAAACCACGATAAAACCCTGCGCTAAAAAAACTTGCTCAAAAGCCAAAGCAGGTTAAAATTGGTCCCGGAATGATAACAATAATCGATTACAAAGCAGGCAACCTGACGAGCGTTAAGCTTGCATTCGAGTCCATCGGCCAAAAGGTGAAAATTACCGATGAGCCGAGGGAGATACTGCAAGCTGAAAAAATAGTCTTTCCGGGCGTAGGAGCGGCAAAGGCGGCAATGGACAACCTCAAATCTCTAAACTTAATCGAGCCTATCCGGAAGGTAATAGCCGACGGCATTCCGTTTTTGGGAATATGCATCGGGATGCAGGTTCTGTTCGAGAAAAGCGAAGAAGACGGCGGAACAGAATGCCTGGGCATACTGAGCGGCAGTGTTAAAAAATTCAAATCGAACGATAAACTGTGCAAAATTCCGCAGATGGGCTGGAACACGGTAAAAATGACAAAGCGGCATGCGATTTTTGACGGGATTGAAGATGAGAGCGAATTTTATTTTGTGCACAGCTATTATCCGGCGTGCAGCGACAAGAATAATATAATCGGCCAAACCGAATACGCTGACGCAGCTTTCGCAAGCGCAGCGGGAAAGGGAAATCTTGTCGCGGTACAATTTCACCCGGAAAGGTCTGGCAGAATCGGGTTGAAACTGCTTGAGAATTTCAGTAACTGGGATGGTAAATGCTGACGAAAAGAATAATACCGTGTTTAGATGTGATGGGCCGAAAGGTTACCAAGGGCGTTAAGTTTCAAAATAACATCGAGCTGGGCGACCCGGTCGAGATGGCGGTGGCGTACAGCGACGGCGGATGCGATGAGCTGGTCTTTTACGATATAACAGCATCGGCCCAAGAAAGGCCTATAGATATCGATATTGTTCGCGAGGTCGCAAAGGCGGTGCATATACCGTTTGCCGTCGGGGGCGGGATAAAAAATATCGAAGATATGAGGCAGGTGCTTTGGGCAGGCGCTGAAAAGGTGAGCGTAAATTCGCTGGCCGTTAGCAATCCGGATATTATCGCCAAGGGTGCAAAGCTCTTCGGTTCACAGTGTATAGTGCTGGGGATGGACCCTGTAAAGGTCGAAAAGAGCGGTAAGTTTCCGAGCGGATACGAGATAACGATACAAGGTTTCAGAACCAGGACGGGGCTTGACGCTCTGGAATGGGCAAAACGGGCCGAGGGACTTGGCGCCGGCGAGATAGTCGTAAACAGCGTCGATGCGGACGGAACGCAGGCGGGGTTTGAAATCAACCTGACGAGATTAATCGCTGAAAACGTAGGTATTCCGGTAGTGGCAAGCGGAGGAGGCGGGACATATCAGCATTTAATCGACGTTTTTACCGAGGGCAAGGCTGACGCGGCAATTATCGCGAGTATGATTCATACAGGAAGGTTTACAATCAGGCAAATAAAGGATGAACTAATTGCCGCAGGGATACCGATAAGACAAAAATGGTAATATACAAACAGGAGAATTTTTATGGGCGGTCCTGTTTATACCTTATATAAGCACTATTGTATTGCTGCCGTTCGGCAGTGAATTCGACGTTTTCCGGGCAGAAGCGTAAAATCTATTCGTTTTGTTCTCTCATCATCTGCAGGATAACAGAGCCGAGGCGTCTTGCGGCATCCTGGTCGGAGGCGGTAATTAAATTGCCATCGATTTCAAGAGGACTTGTCTGCCACTGGGCTCCGGCCAGATTAAGTTTTGCCCGCTGCGAGATAGAACTTGCAACTTTTTTCCCCCTAACGACGTCGGCATAGGCGAATATGGCGGGAGTAATATTAATAGCCGCAAGAATCTTTTCCCTGCTATTTGCCTGACGGACGAGCTTTAATAAATTCTTGTCCTTTAAGTATTCCCCCGTGCTGGAGCCGCCGATGAAAACAAAGGCATCGTAATCGTCAACCCTTACATCCTTTATGAGCATAGTTGCCGTGATTTTATTTCTTTCCAGCCCTTTTATTTCGCCTATCTCTATTGCGGCGATGTCCATTTTGACGCCGGCTATCTGCAGGGTTTCCTGGATGCCAAAAAACTCCGAATCATTAAAGCGACGGGCAGCTATTACAGCAACTACCTTTTTCGTGCGGATATCCAGCGGACGCCGAACAGCAGGAGACGGTGTAAAACCGGGCGACGAAAGAGATTCGAGAGACGTCTTTTTAACCGGGTTGCCGACACAAACCAGGTATAGGGGCTCAAGGTTTTCATTTAATTTGCAGATTCCCGCGACCGCTTTGGAGTCGAAATCGCCGACAGGGGCAGACCCGAGGCCAAGAGTTACGGCCTGGAGATCGATATTCTGGGCGATATGGCCGGCCTCAAGACATATAAATCTTTCACCTCTGCCTCGGAACCTGGCCTCGACTTTTTTAGCTGAACCGGAAATGACAAAAATACACGGCGAATTCCGGACGACCTGCTGTTTAAAAGACGCTGCATAAAGCATAGGTCTGATATCCGTATTGACATACTTTATCAAGCTGTGGTCGTTCGAATCATAAACATATAAGCCATCCGGCAAAACAACATTTAACTGCATCGGATAAATAGCTATAGGTGATAGAGCAGTTCTTATGCCCCTGTTAGGGTCGGTTATTCCCTGGGCCGACCAGCATAACTGCCCTATTTGCTCGATTTTAAGCTCTTTGGCGGTAAAATCGCGAACGCTCATGAGATTTTTTATTGCCTGTTCAAGAGAAACATTGCTATTCAAATGCGGCTCGGGCAGCCTTATGATTGTCATAAAAGAATTAGCGGTTCCGGGCCAAGCCAGGAAACCCGAAGCTATCAACAAAACCAATAACAATCTTTTTTTCATTTTAAAACCCTCCAGTAATCAGTCTTCATCTTTTTCCAACGGGCCAATTCTGCCGCTTTTCTCGTGCTTATAAATAAGATGCAGATTTCGAACGTAAATAACTGTGTTGAGCGAAAAGCCGAGAATAAAGACAGGCTCGCAACGGTGAATGCTGTAAGCCAGCAATATGAGGCTGCCTACCAAAGACAAATACCAGAAACCGATCGGTACGTGCGAACGTTTTTTAACCTCGCTGGCAATCCACTGAAGTACAAACCTGCCTCCAAAAGCGATTTGTCCCACAAAACCGACAGCCGTCCAGACCGGCTCCTGCGAAAGTTCTTTCACTAAAGATTCAAACATATATACCGCTCCTGAAAAATAAATTAACTGGTTTATGATAACCGAATGTGCTATAAAAACAACACTTATCAGAAACCTGTACTATGAACCTGAGCAAAGAACGAAAATTCTTTACAATAGTCCTGATATTTTACTGGGTCGGAATATTTTTTGCCACACATATTCCGGTGCCCGGCTGGACG
>JAHJUV010000024.1 GCA_018828825.1 Planctomycetota bacterium
AATCTCATAAACAGATTCAGCATCTTCGGTATACGTGGCCTTTGCCTTGTCGCTTAGAAAACCTTTTGCAAAGCCAAACCCAAGTACATCATCATCTCTACCCTCTAAAAGCCCCTGGTATTGAAGGCCGGCACTTACAAAATTCGTTAAATCATTTGCCTTGCTCGGAGCGTAACCATAACGAAAGAAAGTTCCAAGCCCCTGCTGATCATCGGCATTTTCCCTGTGCAGCATCTGATCAAAGCTTAGATAAAAGCCGGTATCGTCACGATATCTTTTATCCATATCAGAATGACCTTTGGGCTGCGGGTCATACCATAAACCTGCCCTGTAAGCGCCCTGTAGCGGGCCGTTGGCTGAATCTATTTCAGTAACAATTCCCGTTTCAGCGATACTGAAGAAATAATCTTCATCGTGGAAAGCCGTATTAAAACCGGTTTCCCTGAAATCAGCCTGCGCATCGGCAATACCTGCGGAGATATACCACCACTCAACAGGATTATAATGTCCGATTATGCCGAGCCCGTTATCAGGAAAGGGAATAGTCGGATTATTCACTAAAGCACCGTTCATAAATTGAGCAGTTTCATTGTTTGCGAAACTGCTGCCGTCGAAACTGACCGGGCATCCTTTGCATTCGAATCCGCCTGTAAGGTCGAGCTTGCCGAGGCGTAAAATAAATTTGTTGTCGTTAAATCCCTGCTGATACCATAGCTCCACAATATCAAAAGCCCTGTCACCGAAAGCATTGGCGTTTACACCGAAAATACTTCCAACGGAAGTGCCGTCAATACCGCCGGCATCAGTCCAGCTTCCTCTGTTGTGCATATAAAAGAGAGAGTTTTCAAGGCCGAATATTTTTTGACCGTCGAAATAGAGCTCAAAATCGTACCTGCCTGAATACCTGCCGCGATGATTATGCGTGCTGAGGCCGCCCCTGACGTTGTTCTGATAAATCTGTGTAACGGACACATCAAAGTCTATGCCGCTGTTTTTTAGACTTTCCCTGTCAAGCAGTGTTTCGTGTGCATTAGCAACAGAGAAATTTAATATTAAAACCGTTACAAAAACAATAACTGCATTTTTTTTCATTATAAATCCTTTCCTGGCGCAGAAATACCGCGATAGTTGATTATTAATTTTATCCGTTTTAAAAATCAGGATTATGCGGGGGGTGCGCGAAGGTAAGGTATGAGAAAATCGAAACTTTTTACAAAAGTTTCCGGTACATAAACATCAGTGTAAATCACTTGAGGCAATTCGAAAATTGCCACGATATTCGGAATAACAGCCTTAGTTTTATTTATAGCGGCATGCTGGCAGATAGGACATTTGTCATGGTCGTGTTCTGCGTCTGATTTATGCTCCGCTAAATGGATATAAAGAGGAATATTGACCGCATTCAGCAAAAAAACAGCCGTTATCAAAACGAAAACAGATTTTTTAATTAGTTTGTTCATTTTTAAAGGCGACGGGAATTATACGTTATTTGGCTGAAAATCCAAAAAATTTTATCTTATATTGACAAATAGTTTTTTATTATATATTATTAGCATATGCCAATAACCAAACGGAGACTGTTATGCCGCGGCCTTGTAAATGCAGACGTATCTATGGAAATCCACAAACGAATTATTTTAAGCCTGGCGGAGTGCCGGTTCTGCAATTGGAGGAAATAATCTTAACGGTAGATGAATTTGAGGCTATAAGGCTTGCTGATTTGCAGGAGCTATATCAGGAAGATGCGGCAAAAAAAATGAATATTTCACGACAGACCTTTGGCAATATTATCCAGTCCGCTCACAGGAAAATTGCGGATACGATTGTTAATGCCAAAGCTCTTAAAATTGATGGAGGTGTTGTAAAAATGATGCAGAAACAATTTTTATGTTCGGATTGTAATCACCTGTGGAGTCAGGATTATGGTACAGGCCGGCCGGCCCAATGCCCGAAATGTCAGAGTACAGATATTCATAGAGCCCCGCAGGACAGAGGCTGGGCTCGTGCAGGCAGAGGCGGCAGGGGACACGGAATATGCAGGAGGATGGGTATATGAAAATATGTATTCCAACAGAGTCAAAGGCCGGCAAAAAAGCAAAAATTTACGGTCATTTCGGCAGTGCTCCCTGTTTTACCGTTTATGATACCGAAAATGATGCGGTTGATATTATTGATAATTCAAATCAGCATCATGTTCACGGTGCTTGTCAGCCGATGGGTGCATTAACAGGTAAAAAAATCGATGCGGTAGTCTGTGGCGGAATGGGAGCGAGAGCGGTTCAGAAACTAACCGAAGGCGGGATAAAGACATATAGAGCATCAGGCGGTACAGTTGAAGAAATTATCAAGCGATATAAACAGGGTGAACTTGAAGAATTAACCACCGAAAGTGCCTGCTCCCAACATAATTGCCTGAACGAACATTGAAACAAAGATGTATTAAGATAGCACTATTTCCCGATGCAGAAGCGGGAAAAGATAGTTTCAAGGATTTGCTCGTCAATATGTTCAGCCTCGAAGCTTGACAGAGTTTGAAGTGCTGACCGCAAAAGCATCGCTGTGATTTCTTCACTGCCTTTTTCCAGTTCGCCGCAGGCATTTTCGATGTTTTTAATCGCCTCAATTACGGCCTGTTTATGTCTTTCTGTAAGGGCTGTTTTTTCAGCAGTTTCCGATGTGTTGAAAGTTTGAGTAATTATGTTTTGCTCAATAAGCTCTTTAAGTTTTTCAAGGCCGAGCCCTGTTTTTGCACTGGTAATTGTAAAATCGGTGCCGAACAGCTTTGTAAGAGATTTCAATTTAGTGCTTATTTGGGTGTCCGTCAAACAATCGCATTTAGTTGCTGCATAAATTGCAGGTTTTTTAGAAAGTCGCTTTAAAATTTCCAAATCTTTCGAATAATCCGGTTTTGTTATATCTGCGCAAAAGATTATCAACATGGCATCATCAATTGCTCTTAGTGCCGCGGCGTTAGCGAGGGTTTGGAGTATATCGGTCGGCTCGGCGACAAGGCCCGCACAATCGAACAGGACGCAGTCGCACTTGTCTAATTTCAGCCAATGTTCAAGCACGTCACGGGTTGTGCCGCTCTGGTCCGAGACAATACTTCGTTTTGTGCCGATGAGTGCATTTACAAGACTGCTTTTGCCTGCGTTTGTATCGCCGGCGATTACCACCGAGGGGGCCTGAGCAATCTGTTCAAATGTTATTGAGCCCGACAAAAGCTCACCGAGGCCGCCTCGGATTTTTTCTGCTGTTTCAATAGCCTTTTTCGGGGCGATTATTTCTATATCTTCAGCGCTGAAATCGAGACCTGCCTCGATTAAACTCAGCAGTTCAAGTATTTCCCGCCTGATTTGACCGATTTTTTTCTCAATGGAGCCGCCGAAAAGCCGTTGAGCGGCGCAAAGCTGATATTGATTCGAGCTTTGTATCAATTGTGCGACGGCCTCAGCCTTTGACAAATCCATTTTTCCATTGATGTATGCTCTGTATGTAAATTCTCCGGCCAGCGCGCCTCGACAGCCCAGGGTTAAAAACCTGGAAAAGATAAGTTCGACAGCTTCGTCGCAGGCGAAAATATGAATTTCAGCAAGGTCGCTGCCGGTGTATGAATTCGGAGAAGGAAAAAGATAAAAGCGGCATTCAAGTTCGAGGTCGTCGACGTTTATCGATGTATGAATTATATTTCGCTGTTTTTGGAAATTTTGCGCGGCGAAAAAATTTAATATATCGAAAGTCTTATCCCCGCTGATGCGAATTATTTTTTTCGCCGCCGAGCCAGAACCGCTGGATACTGCAACTATCGTGTCGTCTATATTGTACATAGTCGCATTTGAATTTGTGCCGGTCAGGAAAATCTGATTGGCGGCTTCGGTTTTTTCTTCTTTAATTTTCCGCCGAGTTTGCTCGTAGTCGGAACAAGGACTGCCTCTTCGAGAGCCTCTTTTTCACGAATGTGTTTTCGGATTACATATTGTTCGACAACACCCGCGGTGGTACTGGCCATAATATAAAGATTCAAGCCTGACGGCGCCCTGTAAAGGAACACAAGCATCATTACCGGCATCATCCACAGCATCATTTTCTGCTGCTGGGCCGCCTGCGGGTTTGTCGATGGGGCGGACGAGGGCATAATTCTTTGCTGTGCGAACATTGATACCCCGAGCAGGAGCGGAAGCAGGTTAAAATTTGTGCCGATAAACGAGCCGATGATAGGGATATTTCCAACAGCGGCGGGCAGGGGAAACAGCGCATCGGGTGATGAAAGGTCGGTAATCCAGAACGGCAGAAACTCAGCGCCTCTGAATTCGATACCGGCGTAAATAGCGCTGTACAGCGCAATCCATATCGGCATTTGCAGGAGCATAGGCAAACAGCCGAGCATTGGTGCCATACCCTGTTCTTTATAAAGAGTGCCGAGCTGCTTTTGCATTTCCGCCTTGTTGTCGGCGTATTTTTTCTTTATCTCTTCCGCTTTCGGCGCCAGCTTGGACATCTTCATCATCGAGACCTGGCTTTTCTTCGTAATCGGATGCAGCAGTACACGAACTACAAAGACGAAGATTATAATTACAATTCCGTAGTTGGGGATATACTGATGCAGCCAGTTCATCGCCGCAAGTATGGCAAAGCTCAAACTGCTGAAAATATCACCGCAGCAGGCCTGAAAATCTATCGTTTTTATAAAACCAAGACTTTTGTAAAGCGGCACACTGTTAAAAAGGTTCCTGTCCTTGGGACCGATATAGACCTGGAAGTTATATGAAAGTCGGCTATACGGGGCGATTGTCGCTGTCTGTGTTTGAAGACGAACGCCGATATCTTCATCGTTTTTCACCATAGTGTCCGGGTCGAAGCATATTCCGTATTTTTCGCCTATCCAGTCGCAGTAGAGATTATTTGAATCCGCCGGTACGGGCCGAATAATGGAAACGAAATATTTGTCCGATATAGAGGCCCAGAGAAATTTGAACTCGGCGTTTTTATGGAACAATGGAGCTTTATCCCCGAAGTCTTTGATAAGCTTTTTAATATTTATCTTTGTTACTTCAACAACGCCCTGGGAATTCAAAAATCCTGCCGCTGCTGTTCTGACATCGGTTCTTTGGTCTTCTCTTATTATTCCGACAGGACCAAACATATCAAGCGAGGTTTTGACTTCCCCGCCGCTCAGATTTTCAACGCCGACGGTGCAGTCCAGCAGATAGTTTTCAGGCCGGAGCGTATAAATTTTTGTTAATTTGATAAGGTCGCGGTTGTCTTTTAAAATAGTTGCATAAAAAGTTATCCTTTCAGAGCCGTCGGCGTTCTTATTTACTCCGGCACTTTGCCAGTTAAGCCTGTTAAGAGGAAACGCCTTGCCAATCTCCGGCAGCAGCAATTTGGCACTTGCCAGGGTGTTTGCATTGTCAACAGATGACAAAAGCTTCAACGGCTGCGGATTTTTGCTGTCCCGATTATCATAGTCGCGAAGTGTTGCCGACGTTACGGCAGCGCCTTTGGTTGTGATCACAAGTTCGAGTTTATAAGGATTATCGCTTTCCGCCGGCAGCACGGAACCGAGCGTAAATATTTGCTCTTCAGCGCTTACAGCAGTAATTTGAGCCGTGCTGGTCAGCTCTTCGGGCAGGGAAGAAATTTGGGGCAGCGTTTTTTCGGCAGGCTGATTAGCTTCAGCGGCGAGAGCCAGAATTTTCCTGTCTGTATTTTGCTGCTCTGAAAATACGCCTGATTTGAATATCAAAACAGTACAGAGAATTAAGTAGGCAGCAATGAAGAATATGGCAATCCTTTTTGTGCTCATTATTTTATCGTCCTTCGCTTAGTCTATCGGCCTCGAAATTGTCGAGTTCCGGGATTTCACGGATTTTTTTTGCCGTAGTTTCGTGGTCGTATTGCAGACGGACAAAGTTGATGTTATTTTTTTCAATATAAACATAAGCCGCCCTGTTGTCCTTGTCTCTCGGCTGGCCTACGGAACCAACATTTATAATCGCCCTTTCTTCAGGCGTTATAGGATAAACATAATCGAGTTCTTCCGGAGTGTAGAAATCCGGGTCGTCGAGGAAAACGCCTGGCAGATGTGTATGTCCGATGAAACAAATATGTTTAAACCTGTCGAACTGAGAGATTATTTTTGTAGGCGTTGTATAGACATCATCAGGGAAAAGGTATTCGTTGATAGGTCTTTTCGGCGAAGCATGAACGAACTCGAGCGTTGCCTTTACGCCGTCAAGGTCCGCGGGAAAGGTGTGTCTCATTTGTTGAGTGCCGAGATATTCCCAGCGTTTATGTCTTTTATTACTGCCCGGTTCAGTTTCAAGCTGGCTTCTTGTCCAAAAACTTGCCCGTTCGGCGCCGAGGTTAAAGTTTATCGGCTCGTATAAAATCGCGTAATCGTGATTGCCTATAACACCAACCTGCGTTTTTTCGATTACCAAATCGAGGCATTCTTTCGGATTGGGGCCGTAGCCGATTATATCGCCGAGGCAATAAATCTCTTTTATGCCCCTTTTTTCAATATCCGCAAGCACGGTCGTCAGGGCTTCAATATTCGAATGTATATCGCTGATTATCGCAAACATGCAGTTTTCCCGGAGTAATAAACAAAATTATCATAAACAGAGGCGATACTTATACCAGAAAAAGGCCTGCTATGCCAGTGCCAAAATTGGGATAAAACAAAGGGGGCTTATAATGTCCTGATATAATAGTTTCATTCTTTAGTTCCTTTAAACCGGATAAAACTAAAGGCAACCTCTAAAATTTTACGGTGATAAAGGCAGCAAAAATGGGATAGTCATTACGGATTTTTGTGCCAAGTCTTTATTTTAAAAGAAGTTATATTAATAATACCAGCGAAAAACCATTTTTTCAGCTAAAGAAAGCCTTTTTGTGGCCAAAAGCAGGCTAACCGAAAAGTTCTTTGAATTTGCCCCCGATATCGGGGCTTTTGCAGAGGACCTCACCGACCAGGGCCGCTGTCGCACCGGCTTTTTGGATTTTCTCGACATCCTGTCTTGTTTTTATCCCGCTCTCAGCGACAAGCCCTTTTGTTTCGCCGGTAAGTTCTGCTAATCTGACTGTTGTATTCAAATCGACATTCATCGTTTCAAGGTCGCGGTTGTTTATTCCTATCACGCTGTAATGCGCCTTGGGAAATCCGATAAGACTTCCTGCCCGCAGCAGACTTTCTGCGCTGTGCACCTCCAGCAGTATCGAAAGCGTAAGCTCCGCCGCCAGTATCATCAAATCGAGTATCCTGCCGTCGGTTGGTTCAAACGCCTCTGCTATCAGCAGTATCGCATCAGCCCCGGCCGCCCGGGCCTCGTAAACCTGGTATTCATCGATGATAAAATCTTTCCTCAATACCGGCAGCGAAACCGCATCCTTAATTTGCGTCAGGTATTCGAGCCTGCCCTGAAAATATTTCTCATCCGTCAGAACGCTTATCGCATCCGCCCCGCAGGACTCGTAAATTTTCGCGATTGCAACAGGGTCGAAATCCTCACGTATAAGTCCCGCCGAAGGCGATGCCTTTTTGACCTCCGCGATAACGTTTATGCCCCGCGGATTCGATTTCGTAACAGCCTTGTGAAAGTTTCTGCATTTGGGTAGATTTTTTATCTGCTCCTTGAGCTGTTCAGCCGGAACAGCCGTTTTTTGCTGCTCCAGCCCTTTTCGTTTGTGGTCGATTATTTCTTTGAGTATGTTCGCCATTCGATTATTTTGAGGCCTCAACAAAACCCATTCTAAGCTGGCCCATCGCACTGGTCAGAAATTTCTCCTCCTGTTCGGTAAGATTGCCCTTGGTCCTTTCTTCCAGCGCCTCGAGCATATCAATATGAAACTTCGCAAGCCTCAGGTCCTTTTTGGGCTCTGCGTTTTCTTCAGTTGCAATCAGACCCATCGCGAACAATGCCTGCGTAGCAAGCATACTGACCAGCGAACTGAAATCGCCCGCCGGAAGCTGAGACGGCCGCTCTTGCTTTGGTTCTTCCTTGTCCTCCAGAGCCTCTTTTTCCTTTTGCGCCTTGTTCTTCCAGTCTTCGTCAACGATGATTTTCTTTTCCTGACTTTTTTCTTCTGTCATAATTATCTCCAGATTACAAAATTATCGTTTATATTTTCTCATCCCTTTTTCCATATCGCCTTTTAGCTGTCTTTTCTTGATTTTATCGCGTTTATCGTACTGTCGTTTGCCGGTCGCTATCGCCAGCTCTATTTTAGCATGCCCATTATCTGAAAAATATATCCGCAGCGGCACAAGCGTAAAACCCTGCTGTTGCAGTTTCCCGTCAATTTTTCTAACCTGCCTTTTATGAAGCAGTAATTTTCGTTTCCTCAAGGGGTCATGATTGCGGAGGCTTGCCTGCTTATATGGTGCTATATTGCACCCGATGAGCCAGCATTCGTTACTGTCTATCCTTGCGAAGGCCCCTTTTAAATCCCCACCGCCGTCCCGCAGCGATTTTACCTCGCTGCCGAGGAGCGCCATTCCCGCCTCTATCTTTTCGATTATCTCAAAATCGAAAAACGCCTTGCGGTTCTCCATTTTCGGTATGTGCTTACTCTTTTTTTCGTCTTTTGCCATAGTCGTATAATACCATAGAAAAGGCGCTAAACGCCATACCATTTTTTGATTGTCTCTATCAGTTTAGCCTCGTCCTTAGCCGTTACAAGTTCCCTGCGGACCTTGCCTGATTGCCCGTGCGATCTGCCGTATTGAGAAAGAAACTTCCTGAAATACCAGACACATTTTTTCGGCTCGTAAAGTTCCTTAAGCAAACTGAAATGTTCGAGAATAATCTGCCCCTGCTCTATGATGTTGGGCTGATAAATTTCCTCTTTGCCTTCGAGCACCTCTTTTATTTGTCTGAAAATCCAGGGCTTTCCTATCGCGCCTCTTGCGACAGCCGCCCCGTCAGCTCCGCTCGTTTCGAGTTTATTTACAATATCTTTCGCATCGAATAAATCCCCGCTGCCGATGATAACCGTTTGGGGATATAGTTTTTTCAGTTCAGCGATAATGCCCCAGTCCGCGCTGCCCCTGAAGTATTGTGAAGTAGTCCTGCCGTGCACAATCAGCCCGTCAACTCCTTCGGCGACGGCATCGTTGCAAATCCGGAAAAAATTCTCACGCGACCCTTCGCTTTCATCGACCCCGATTCGCAGCTTCATCATAACCGGACATTTAACGGCATTTTTAACCGCACAGAAAATTTCGAGTATCTTTGCTGGGTTATCCAGCATCGCCCCGCCCCTGCCTCTTCGCAAAACCTTCGGAGCAGGACAGGCAAAATTCAAATCTATTATATCATATCCCATATCACAGAAATTATGAGCCGCCTGCGCCATCGTCTTCGGCTCGGTGCCAAGCAATTGCCCGCCGATAGGATGTTCTTCTTTTCTGAGCTTGTAAAGATTCCTTTTAAGCAGCGGCTTATGACAGGCCGACGTATCGAGCATAACACCGCTGAACGTCAGTTCGCATCCGAACTGTCTGGCCAGCGTCCTCATCGCGCGGTCGCTGTACCCGCTTAGCGGCGACTGCATAATTGGAGTATTAAGTTTTATATTTCCGATTTTCAGCATATTTTATTTTCTGCCGGATATGCATTTTGCAGCAGGCAGGCCTGCAAAGCAAAACCCTATTTCTTTTTTGCATTAAAACAGGCAAACGAAACCAGCACCAGTCCGGCCCCGGCCGTAAAAAGAATTATCCGCGATACTTTCGAACTGGCTCGCTGTAGCCAGGCCGGAGTCTCTTCTCCCTGTATTTTCGTATTTTCATTATTGTCCATCTGCTCAATCGCAGCTTTTGCCTGTTCCAGCGTCTTGGCCGTTATTTGCACTTCCGGCAGATTGGCTTCTTCGTTTTTTTCTATTGCTGTTTGGGGTGCAAGACGCTTGAGCATATTAGGGTCTTTGTCTATTTTACCGATAAGCACTTCGTGGTCCTGTATGATTTGTTCGATTTCGCGGTTGTCCCGTTCCGACAGTTTTGTCGCCGCGTTTATTTTGTAAAGATTTTTCCACTCCGGACCGAGCACCGCAAGCGCAACGGCAAAAATCCCTATCGCCGCGAACAGCGAAAAGAATATTGCCCTTCCGAATTTTTCGAGTTTTTTCACTAATCTGCTCTTATAAACACATTATAAATATATGATAAACATTTACCGTCCGAAATCAAAAGCCAAATTCTTTTTCTTTGTCGGATACTAAATTATGGTATAATTTCGCCTGAAAACAATTGCGAAAGGAATCAATATGGCTAACATCCTTCTCTATTTGCTTTTAGGTCTCATCGCCGGAACCGCCAGTGGCCTTATCGGTATCGGCGGTGCGACGATTATAATTCCGGCGCTGGTTCTTCTTTTCGGCCTGTCCCAGCATATGGCCCAGGGCACGACACTTGCCCTTATGGTTCCGCCGATAGGGTTATTGGCTGCCTGGATGTATTATCAGAAGGGTTTTGTCGATTTGAAAATCGCCGCCTTTGTCTGCATCGGTTTCTTCATAGGCGGCCTGCTCGGCGCCAAATTCGCAATCGGAATACCGGAGCAGATATTGAAAAAAATGTTCGGAATCTTCCTCCTCGTCATTTCAGTGAGAATGATTTTCTTTAAGTGAGCGTTATTTGCCGGCTTTTTTTATCTTCGCCCATTCGTCGCGAAGCGTTGCCGTGCGGTTAAAAATCAACTTTCCATCCTTACTATCAGGGTCGACGCAGAAATAGCCTAATCTCTCGAACTGCCACCTGCTTAAAGCCTTTGCGTCTTTCAAGTAAGGCTCGACTTTACATCCCGTCAATTTCGTTAATGAATTAGGATTAAGATACGTTGTAAAATCCTTGCCCTCTTCGGTCTCGTCCGGATTTTCCTTCGTGAAAAGATGTTCATAAAGTCTCACCTCTGCGTCGAGCGCAGTTTTAACGCAAACCCAGTGAAGCGTCGATTTTACTTTCCTGCCGTCCGGAGCATCCCCGCCTCGTGTGGCCGCATCGTAACTGCATCGCAGTTCGATTATATTTCCCGCAGAATCTTTTATTACGTCGCAGCAGGTAATAAAATACGCGTACCGCAGCCGGACTTCTCTGCCCGGCGCAAGACGGAAGAACTTTTTCGGTGGTGTCTCCATAAAATCGTCCCGCTCGATATAAATCTCCCGTGAAAACGGAACGCCTCTGCTCCCTGCCGCCGCGTCCTCCGGATTGTTTATCGCATCGAGATGTTCGACCTTTCCTTCGGGATAATTTTCAATCACAACCTTCAAAGGATTAAGCACCGCCATCACACGAGGCGAGGTTTTATTTAAATCCTCGCGCAGACAATGCTCCAGCAGTGCGAAATCGATTGTGCTGTTAAATTTATTTACGCTGATTTTCGTACAGAAGTTTCTCACGGCCTGCGGCGAATAACCCCGCCGTCTCATCCCGCAAATTGTCGGCATCCGCGGGTCGTCCCAGCCAGCAACTAATTTATCCTGTACAAGTTTCAAAAGTTTGCGTTTGCTCATAACCGTATATGTAAGATTTAATCGTGCAAATTCAATCTGCTGCGGATGATAAATCCCAAGCTCATTGATAAACCAGTCGTATAATGGCCGGTGATTTTCAAATTCAAGCGTGCATATTGAATGCGTGATTTTCTCAACCGAATCTTCCAGTCCGTGCGCCCAGTCGTACATCGGATATATGCACCATTTATCGCCGGTGCGGTGATGTGATGCGTGAACGATTCGATACATCACAGGGTCGCGCATATTAAAATTCGGCGAGGTCATATCAATCTTTGCCCGCAACGTCTTTGAGCCATCCGGAAATCCCCCTTTTCGCATCCTCTTGAACAAGTCGAGATTTTCCTCGACGCTTCTGTTTCGATTCGGACTATCCGCCCCGCCCTGCGTAGGCGTCCCCCGATTCTGGCGTATCTGCTCTGCGTCAAGGTCACAAACATATGCCTTGCCTTTCTTGATAAGCTCGACCGCCAGGTCGTACATCTGCTGAAAATAATCCGACCCGAAGAACAAATTCTCGCCCCAGTCCCAGCCCAGCCATTTTACATCTTCGATAATCGAATCGACGTATTCCTGCTCTTCTTTTTCCGGGTTGGTATCGTCGAATCGCAGATGGCACTTGCCGCCGAACTCAGCGGCGATGCCGAAATTAAGACAGATGCTCTTTGCGTGTCCGATATGCAGATAGCCGTTCGGCTCGGGCGGAAATCGCGTAACGACCCTGCCGTCCCATTTGCCGCTCTTGCAGTCGTCAGCCACAATCTGCCGAACAAAATCAAGTTTTTGCTGCCCTTCGTTTTCCAAAGCCATATAAACCCTTATTTCTTAATACCTTACAAACAGCCAAATATTATAATCAAACCGTTTTTCCAGTCAAGATTATAGTTTAGGTTGGTTAGCCCTGCCAACACTTTGGCAGGGTTCAGAGCCCAAGCGATAGCGCAGGGTGATTACAAATCTTAAATCGTAAATTTCAGAATTTCTTTTTTATCGAATCCATCTGAAATATTTAACCACAACCCCGATGGCTTGCTGCGGTAAAGAAAATATGACACTATCGAAAACCGCTCGACAATTTCATCAGAAATATCCTGTGAAGAATTGCGGATGTTTTTACTGATTGCCTCATAAATTAAATCAGGCCTATCCAAACCAAAATCGCCAAGGTCGATTATATTGAAAAAATCTATTACAAAAACTGCATATGTTTGCTTTTTCTTTTTACTGTCTGGAGATTTGATTTTGAAGGATTTATCTATATGCACAACCTTTAATTTTTTCAAATCCCCTGTCCATTTGCACGCCCCCACACCAATTTTTTCAGAGTGTTGATTTATTTGGGAATGTTGGACACTGATTTTTGCCGACGATTCTGAACAGGTGCAAATGCTGGGGAAATTGGTGTGGGGGTTCAAAGCCGCGACCGCCTGCCGATTTTGCCCCTTTTGCCGCCGCCAGCATTGTCCCGCCGTAACTGCCGCTGGCGATTGTAAATCCAGCTTCGGCGCATAATTTGCCCAGTTCATATGCAAGTTCGAAAACCTTATCGCTGCTTGTCCCGAAAATTGTTATGACTTTTTCAATCATTAGTTAAACTGCAAGTTACTTATTCCGTTTATCATTTAGCTTCCCGGTCAAACTGCTGAGCATTCGCTCTA
>JAHJUV010000025.1 GCA_018828825.1 Planctomycetota bacterium
CATTTAATTATTCATTATTTTTTGAAAATACAACTAAAATATATAAGTCAAACACTAAATCTATTAACGCATATACGGCCTCAGAATCAATTAATTTGAAATATGGCTATAAGGGTACCCACGTTGGCAACGTTATTACGCGTTTAAAAATGGCATAGCTATTTAAGAGTTACACATCTTAATATTAGTGTCTACATATAAACATTAATACAATGCCATTGCAATATGTATTTAGTTATAAGTCTTTTATTTGATTGATGATATGTTGATTGCTTTAATTGATATGTGTTAATGTTGCAATTTCACAACTGATAATCTGATGTATAATTTTTCAAAAAACATAAATAGTCTATATTTTCTTGTTGACAAGAATCTGGTATGATTATAGAATAAATGAAAATCAGTTGAAAGGAATCTCATGGCAGTTGCTAAGGATGTTTTTAAAGTAAGGTTATTTGTGGGAGATAATCAAGTTGCAGAATCAGACGACGTTAAGCTTTGGCAGTCTGTATTTGCTGCGATAAACCGTAATGAAGATAGCGGCACAACGAGCGATAGCCTGCGATTGAATGATAACATATTATCTGGCACATCTCAGATTCAAGAACCAGTTATAAAATTTGCAAAGGAAATCGGTATTGATGTGTCGATGTTACAAATCGCGTGCGATCCAATACTTAAAGAGCCATTCATGCATTTAGATATGCGTTGCTGGGCTGAATGGGTTAAGAATGTACCAACTCGAGGTCCGACTGCGGTAAGTGCTTTTGCACTTTCAGCGACTTTACTTTGCCTATGGTTTCGGTCGGCCGGATTAGAAAATCCAACAATGCAACAATGCCAAACTATCCTTTCAGCTATTGGTTTGGAGGGGAAAAATCCAACTCGTTCAATTAAAAATTGCCCCTGGCTTCAGAGTAGACGTGGGCAGATTTTGCAATTAAAGCCGGCTGAGATTGATAAAGCTGTTGAAGTTGCAAAGGCATTCTGTGAAAAGAATTCGCCTAATTTATAATAATAAATTATTATCAAAATATTTGGAGTTAAGAATATGGATACTAATATAGAAGCAATTTTGAAAAGCGTTTACGACCATGAGGAAAGAATTAAAAAATTGGAACAACTATTAATTCAGAGTTCTGGAGGAATCAACGACCCAATAATTTCGCAAAAAAAATTATCTCTAAGAGAACTTATGCGAAAGGTTAAATATTCCACTAGTGTTGAAAAAACATTATTGGTTGGATACTATTTGGAATTTTATGAAAAATATAAAAGCTTTAATACAGATGATATTAAGCGAGCTTTTAACATGGCAAAAGAACCGATGTTAAGCAATACCTTAGCATTCATAAACCAAAATATTAAAAATGGCAATATTATGGAATCAAAAGATATAAAAGATGAAAGGAAAGCATATACATTAACAGCTTCCGGTGAAGATTTGATAAAGAAATTAATCAGTGAGCCAGAAACACAAAAAAAAGCAACCGTCTCGCGGTCGTCTCCAAAGAAAAAACTATCGGGAGGCACTGGAGCCAAAGCTACTCTGGCTAAACTCATGGATGGAGATTTCTTTACTCAACCACGCACCATCAACGATATAATTGAACACTGTAAGCACAACTTAGCGCGTTCCTTCAAAGCTAATGGATTTTCAGGAAAACTTGCAAACATGGTTCGTAGCGGGGAATTAACCAGAAAGAAGAACAAAGATGAACAATATGAGTACAATAAACCTTAGTCCTGTTCTGGATTCCGCGATTGCAAATGTTTTGAGCAAGTTTCGGCATCAATTGATTCAAACATACCTCGATACCAAAAAGAACTGCATAGAGGCAAGGTGTGAAGCAATGAAAGGAAATACAAATTCTTTTGTTTTGACTGCTTCTGGTTAATCTTTTGTTAAGAATTGTTTTTGTAAAGAACAAGTTGTAAATGAAAAAACTTCAAGTTGAATGAATCGAGGATAACTTTATGGACAGACAAGAAATTTTAAAAAAAATAGAATCTGAAGTTTCCATTATTAAAGACCAAGAACTGAGGAAGATCGCGTTTGAAAAGTTACTCAGTCAAGAGCTAGGAGAACCTGCTAGGAAAGAACAGAAAAAGAAAAAGGTCAAAAAGCTTACTAAAAAGAAAAGCGGCAAAAATAATGCTTGTTTATACTATTCGATTGACAACGTAAGAGATGAAATAAAAAACATTAACATTGCTAACCAAACGAAAGAATTGGTTCCCTACAAATTTTGCAAAAAAGTATGGGAAAGATGCTTATGGGTTTTGGTGGCGGCAAAAAAGTCTGGTATTGATGGCTTAAATAATCATGAAATCGCATATCTACTTTCTAAACGTTTGTATAAAAATACAAAATATTCCACTGTAAATCACGTTCGCGAGAAGGTAGCAGATGGTTTAGTGACTTTTGACCCGGGAACAAACTTTTGGCGAATAACCCCAGATGGTGAAAAACATTTAGGGACTTTGGATGTCCAATAAAAATAGAGGAGTTAAAAAATGGAATGTAATTGTATGAATAAGGAAATATTAGAAAAATTCCGAAAAGTAGAAACAAATGGTCTGCCTGATTTTAGCAATTACGATAAGCCCTTTGAAATGGGATTGTGGGTTTTATGGGCAGCTAAAGAAAAAATTAATATAAAAACACTAACAGCTTATGAAATTGCTGATATAATTGTTAACGGGATGGAACATACCGTTACGGCAAGGGCGATTGTTAACGCGTTTAATAAGGCTAAGGGGGGAAAAATTCACCGACATCAGAAAGACGGAAAGACTTACTACGAAATTATGCAACTTGGAAAAGAACATTTATTATCAAAGGTTGGCGGGGGACATGTAGAAGTTTATTATTTTGAACCCAGAAAGAAGTTTCAAAGCAAAAGGATTCTCACTAACGACATATTGTCAAATTTGAAAGGTACTTTAAAAATTGTAGATCCTTATGTTGACCCTAAAGTTTTAGGAATTCTACTAAAGGCGAAAGCAAAAAATGTTTATTTTCTAACTAAATTAGACAATTTATCTTTGCCAAACAAAAAACAATTTGTGGCAGAACTGCAAGATTTTAAATCTGAATATCCAAATATAGAGTTTAGAAATTACACATCTTCAGATATTCACGACAGATATATTATTTTGAATGATAGTCTTATTCTTTTAGGTCATAGCATAAAAGACTTAGGAGACAAAGAATCATTTGCTGTTAAATTAGAAAAAAGAATAGCCGGTGATGTATATGATTCGTTACAAGAAACTTTCAATAGAAGATGGAAGATTGCTAGTCAGATATAGAATTTATTGGTTTACGAAAAGGAATGAAAGGTGAGAAGGGTAAACGAATTTCAGATTTGAAAGTTCAGATTTCAGAAGACGGCAAACGAAATATAAACTCCCCGCCTCAATCCTCCTTCGTTAAGAACTACGGAAGGACAGGGCGGCGGGGGCTAAATGACGAACCCCGCCGCCGCAAGGCGGAGAGTAGGAAAACCCCGCACCAATCCATTTTACCGTAGCGATAAGAGATATAATTGAATATCAAATTGGTGCGGGACAAGAATTTAAAAGCCGAAGACGGCCTTTTTATACTTATCCGGGATTGCAGGGACAGAGTCGAAATTGAGGGAGGCAAATTTGCCGAAATACTTTTTTGCAGCTTCATCGTAAGCTTTGGCGGCTTCTAACTCGCTGTCGAAATATCCGAGGAAGATTTTTCGGCGGTCGACCTTGATACCAGCGTAAAATTTATTGTGGTCCTTGTGGAACATAACGCCTTTGTAAATCGAGGAGCCATGGCCGAGTATTTTTTTGCGGTTATAATTGTTCTGGGCCTGTGTGGCTTGTCTTAGATTTGCCCTTCTGTTGTCAATGCCGATGTGGTTTCTATGGTCAACGAAAAAGCCCTTTTGTGGGTCCATTATTTGGCGGTGCATAAAAATCTCTTTCTTTTTTCCGTTTTCATAAAAAGTTCGTCTGGCGTAAAAGGTGCTGTTACTTTCTTTGGCGTACCAGTTATACATATAGAGTTTCAGATAGTCTCTGGCGTCAACGATGGCAAACAGGCCGCGAGAGAGCTTTGTGCGCATAAATGAAAAGCCGAACTTGAGCCATCTGTAAAACAGGATAGGCGCAAGCGCGATAAGAGCGACAGGGTCGGGAATCGGAATTTTATATGGAATGTAGAGCATAAGATATAAGATTAAATTCTAAGCACTAAATCCTAAGCTCTAAACAAATCCAAATTACCAAAACTTAAATGTTCAAAACAGTTTGGAACATTGGAAAATTAGAATTTTGAATTTGTTTCGGATTTAGATATTAGGATTTCGGATTTCCATAGTTAGACTTACAATTTTGTTGTTTTTCCGTCTAACTATGGTTGTATTTTACCATATTATTAATAAAAGTCAAGGGAAATCTGCTAAAAAAGCTGATTTTTCAGTATCTGGGCCTTGGTATCTTGCAACGGGTATTGAATAATTACAGTTAATTTGTTGCTTTATTTCGCGTTTTTAGTAGAATCATGCGGTGGAAAAAAGGTTAGTAAATGAGTAGTAAATTCCTTGATGTTTTGAAAGCACTTAAAGAACGTCTATCTTTTTCTGCTACAGGCAAGTATAAAGGTGAAGTTCTAAAAGTATCTCCTAAGGATGATTCTTCACGGGCTCAAAATGCTTTTCATGAACTCGTAGGCATTATCGCCGGAGGATTAGCAGGAATAGGTGTCGTAATTTTTAAAACATTGTCTAGCAGCCAAGCGATTGGGGTGTTTTCTGCAAAGCTGGTTTCAAATCCGACAGCAAGCATTGTTTTACTTGGTTATTGCATGGAAAGGCATAAAGATGAACCAAGAGAAAATGAGGTTTTCAATATTGAGGAATGTCATATATTTCCGACCGATAATATTAGAGCCTTCTTGACAAAGAGTGATGATTATTTTTCAAGTAATGATTTTAGCGACTTTAATTTTATAGAAAATATTGGCAAAGAAAGATTTAAGTTAATTTTTAACCAAGCAGGAATTTGGGTTTTAACCGACAATATTGGCCTTTCCGAAGTGCTAAAGGAGACCTTTCCGCCGAATGCTTTCTTTTCAATTGGCCCCATGGAGCTAATGTTTGGATTACGAGAGTGCCTAATGAGCACAGTGTCAGATATTAAAAAATTGAAGTTTGACCAAGATATAGTCGAATCCTTTATAGTAAACCATGAGATAGGGTTTATTCCAGAAAACATCTATCAAGAGTGGCAAAAAAGGTTTAGATTTAGAGTTTCTTAGTGTCTTTTACGAGATAAGAGTCAATGAAAAGATTTGTCTTATACTTTATTATTGCATTTTCTACTATTGTCATTTCTATGTTCTTAAATGCTATCATTTGGGGCATTTTAATAGTTATTTCTCTCGGGATGACAAAACTTATTTGGGGGCTCTTTAAAAGTGATGCAAAAAAATTACTTATTGCTGTATCAGTAATGCTTGTTTATGCATGGGTAACTATCTTGTATGGTTTTGTTTATTACTATCTGTCTTTTCTACCAGGAGATCATATTCAACCATCTTTTGACATCTCATCAACGGGCATATTGAATAGTATATATTTCAGTTTTGTTACTATAACCACATTAGGATATGGAGATTTTAGGCCAATATCTTGGATTGCTAAATTTCTTGTCATATCCCAATTAATCGCTGGGATTTTCATGATTGTCATTGGTTTAAACCGCGTAATTGGAAATAATAAAAATTCATCCCAATAAAAGTGAAGAAAAAACAGCCCTATTTCTCCTTCGCTAATAAGATAATTGCATTGCAATCATTTTAGGAATTGAGTAATTATTGAATACTTAATGGGTGCGGGATAGACCACCAATCGCTACCACTTTCTGGTATTTTTCAGTTTTGCGATTAGGTCTTTTTTGCCTTTTGAGGTTTAGGCAGATAGATAACGGTTGGGAACTAAATAATTCTGGACGTAATCTTTGACGGCGTTTTCGAGAGATGTAATTTGGCTTTTGCAGCCTGCGGCGCGGAGTTTGGAGATGTCGGCCTGGGTAAAATACTGGTATTTGTCGCGGAGAATTTCCGGCATATCGATAAACTCAATGTCAGGTTTTAAATTCATAGCCGCGAATAATGCGTTTGCCAAATCGAGCCAGGTGCGGGCTTGGCCTGAACCAATATTAAAAACGCCATTGGCGATTTTGCCGGCGAGGAAGAACAGGGTCATATCGACGGCGTCCTTGACGTAAAGGAAATCCCTCATCTGACAGCCGTCTTTGTAATCGGGATTGTGCGATTTGAAGAGGCAAACTTTGCCGGTCTGCTTTATCTGCTCGTAACCTTTTAAGACAAAGCTTCGCATATCGGCCTTGTGATATTCGTTGGGGCCGAAGACGTTGAAATATTTCAGCGCTACGATTTTTTCGAGCATTCCATTGTCGAGTGCCCAGAGGTCGAAGTCCTGCTTGGATTGGCCGTAGGGATTCAGAGGCTGGAGGGTACGAAGTTTTGCGTGGTCGTCGCTGAAGCCATTTGAGCCGTCGCCGTAGGTAGCAGCGCTGGAGGCGTGAACAAGGCGTGCTTTTTTATCGAGGGCAAAGGCGGCAACGGACTTGGAATACTCGACATTGTTTTTAGTCAGAAACGCGGTATCCGTTTCGGTAGTCGAAGAACAGGCGCCGAGATGGAAAACGGCATCGACAGGAGAATTAAACCTGCCGGCAGTGATTTGCGAAAGAAAGTCGTCCGCGGAAAGATAGTCAGCAAAGGACAAATTGCGGAGGTTGGGACAGTTTCCCGGCTCGGCAATGGTATCGACGATTAGAATGTCCCTGCGGCCTTTTGCGTTAAGACCTGCAACGAGAGCCGAACCTATAAAACCTGCTCCGCCTGTTACGATAATCATAAAAAATCCCAAATATGAATCCACCGTCGCCAAGGCTGTGGTGGACAAGTATCAAAATACGAAAAAATAGTATGAAAAAATGAGGTTTTTGTCAAATACATTAGCGCACAAAAAAAACGGCCGAGATTTGAATTCGGCCGCTGATTTATATTTAACATCACCGGGCGCGACTGCGCTTAATTAATCAGCATAATGCGATATAACTGGCTATCGCAAGAATCAATATCCGCTTCTTATTGAAAGTAAACGGAAGCCAAATTGTGTAATAAAAACTTCTAATTTTTGCCACTTTTAATCACCCTTAAATCAACTTCTTCCTATCAAGTATGAGTGCATTGTAACAAATAAACGGGCAAAAAGCAAAAAATTGGCTGGATATTTTTTATAAGTGCTTTATTTTAAGGCGGTTATACTAAAATTATCCTGCGGGCAAAGGGGGTGAATTCAGTTAAAAAGAGCTTCGACAAATGTATCGGGGTCGAACTCTGCAATGTCGTCCGGCTTTTCGCCAAGGCCGATGAATTTTACGGGAATATTGAGCTGGTCCTTTATTGCGATGACTATTCCGCCTCTGGCGGTGCCGTCGAGCTTGGCAAGGAAAATGCCAGTAACGTTTATGGCTTCGGTGAACATTTTAGCCTGGGCAATGGCGTTCTGGCCCGTAGTGGCGTCGAGGACGAGCATAACTTCGTGCGGCGACGATGGAATCTGTTTTGCGACGACGTCGCGGATTTTTATCAGCTCCTTCATAAGGTTTTTCTGAGTATGCAGCCGGCCGGCAGTGTCGAGGATGAGATATTTTGCGCCGCGAGCAACAGCGGCGGAGCAGGCATCATAGGCAACAGCGGCAGGGTCGGAATCCTGGGCGTGCTTTACAATTTCAACGCCGATGCGCTTGGACCAGATTGAAAGCTGCTCGACAGCGGCGGCGCGGAATGTGTCGCAGGCAGCGACAATAACTTTTTCCTTATTTCGGCTGAGCATATAGGCGAGCTTGGCGATGCTGGTGGTTTTGCCGGAGCCGTTGACGCCGGCGATGAGAATGACGGTCGGATTTGTCGGCGCGGTGTTGAGCTGGCGATGCTCAACGGGCCAATAACTTTTTATGTGCTCCTTTAAAAAAGGAATTATGTCTTCGGATTTCTGTATCTTTTTAGTTTTGTAAGCTTCGCGGAGGTCGGATATGAGCTTGTCGGTGGTTTCGACGCCGATGTCGTCGCTGATTAAAGTTTCCTGAAGCTGGTCGAGAAGTTCATCGTCGATATCGCGGCCGATGGTCAAAATGGTCTGGAGAGAGGTTTTAATTTTATCGCGGGTTTTGCCGAGATGGCCTCGAATATAATCCAGCGTTTTAGTAAAAATTCCCATAAAAGCTCTCCAAAAATGCTATTATAATCGACAAAACAGTCAAAATAAAGAGATTAAAAAGTTTAACAGATAAATTCAACCGTCCGAATAGATACTTTGCGAATTTTTTCTTTGACAAAACAGCCTTTCGGCTATAAAGTAATCTGGTCAAGGACGGCACTTCTGGCAACTTAAAAATATGCTTAACGCTCCGGGAGGAAGAGATTGACACAGGATGCAAGAGAAATATTTGAAGCAGTAATTGAACGAGTCAAGGTTCTTGACCCGGTGAACAGCAGAAGCTGGTTTAACAGCCTGGCACTTAAAAATTTCAACGGGGGAATGCTTGAGATATTATGTCCCGACAGCCAAAGCGCCTCTTTTCTGCAGGATACGTGTGTCGGCAGTTTTACGCTCGCCGCCCAGCAGATTACGGGACACCTCGTAACAATCAGGTTTCTCAGCGACGGTAAAATCCCAAAAGGCAAAGCAGCCAAACAAACCACCGCTGAACCGAAACTGCATCCGGATTATACGTTCGATAATTTTGTCGTCGGGCCCTGCAATCGGCTGGCACACGCAAGCTGCATAGCGGTAAGCAAATCGCTGGGTACAACCTATAATCCTTTATTCATCTACGGCACTGTCGGACTGGGCAAGACCCATCTGCTGCACGCGGTCTGCCGGGAAACACAAAGCAGTAATCCGAAAGCCAAGATTCTGTTTCTAAGCTGCGAGGAATTTGTCAACCGCTTCATCAACGCTATCGAACAGGGGTCGATGGCTGAATTCAAAAGCCAATACAGAACGGTAGATTTGCTGGTAATCGACGATGTGCAGTTTTTACAGGAACGCGACCAGAGCCAGGAGGAATTTTTCCACACGTTTAACGCCCTGTACGACAACCGGAGCCAGATTGTCCTGAGCGCCGATGCGGCGCCGGGCGAGATACCGTCCCTGCCTGAAAGGCTGACGAGCAGATTCAAATGCGGACTGGTGGCAAGAATCGATGCGCCGAGCTACGAGACGAGAATCGCAATAGTGCAGAAAAAAGCGAGGCTTCGCGGGATGAAAGTTTCCGACGATGCGGCCGAATATATCGCAGGCAGAGTAAAAGCCAACATCAGAGAAATCGAAGGTGCGCTGACGACACTTTACGCGCTGGCGGGCACAACCGGAGAGGAAATTTCAAAGGAACTGGCCAAAATCGCACTGGGCGATGATGAAACAGCGGATAAAAATATCAGCATAACCGACATCATCAAAGCGGTAACGAGCTATTATGAAGTTAGACCCGCTGATTTGCAGAGCAAGAAACGCAGCCAGAGCATCACGATGCCCAGGCAAATCTGTATGTATCTTGCAAGGAATTTAACAAGTCACAGTCTTGAGGAAATCGGCGGACATCTTGGGGGAAGAGACCATACGACAGTTATGCACGCCTGCGGGAAAATCGCCGGGCTTCAGCAGTCCAACGAAAGAATTCAGTCACAGCTTACGGAACTTACCAAGCGGATAACAAAATAAGCGGGGGGAACGCAAACGCTCTAATTGGCGGTGCATTCGGCTTTTCGTCTTTGGGACAGCGGCCAGAAACTGTGATTCTCGGCATAGGCTCTTTTGAAAGCATCAACCACTTCTGGGTCGAATTGCGAACCGGCAAGACTTACTATCTCGCCAAGAGCGTCATCGGCCGATTTGGTTTCGGCACACCAGGGTTTTGACGATGTTATGGAATCGAAGCTGTTGGCAACGGCAAGAATTCTTGAGCCGATGGGGATATTTTCCCCGACAAGGCCGTTGGGATAGCCTGTGCCGTCATAGTTTTCGTGGTGATGTCTTATAATCACTATCTCCTGGCCGAACAGGCCTATCGGAGCAAGTATCTCAGAGCTTGAAATCGGATGCCGCTGCATAATTCTCCGCTCGTCATCGGTGAGACCCGACAATTTGTGCAGGATGTTGTTGGGAATAATGATTTTGCCCAGGTCGTGCAGCATAGCGGCTGTCTCGAGCTGCTGTATGAGCAGGTCAGAGACTTCCATCTGTTTTGCTATCGCAATGGCATATTTTTTGACATTTTCTACGTGATTTGCGAGGTACGGGTCCTTGGCGGCTATCGCCTTTGTAAAGGCAGATATTATTCCCATCGCCTGCTCCCTTATCTGCAGAGCCAGCGCAGAGATTTTGGTCTGCAGTTCGTAGAAGTCCTCGTCCTGATGAGCCTGAAGCTGTTCATCCGGATTGAGAGTATCATAAGAAACGACGCAGTTTCTTCCTCTGCGTTTAGCGGCGTAAAGGGCCTCGTCTGCCCTTCTGACAAGTTCGTACGGGTCGGTGGAATCGACGCCGTTGAAAACAGCAACACCGACACTGCAGGTAACCGATACCGACTGGTCTGAGATTTCCCAACTGTACTTGTCAACTATCGAACAAAGTTTGATCGCCCGCTGGGTTGCGACTTCCACCGGCATACCGGGCATAACAATGACAAATTCCTCGCCGCCGTATCTTGCCGCCATATCCAGCGGATAAATATTCTCATTGAGAATCTTGCCGACCTGCTGCAGGATTTTGTCGCCTGCTAAATGGCCGTAGGTATCGTTAAAGTTTTTGAAATGGTCAACATCGAACATCATCACAGCGATGGAGCCGCCGCGTATCTTGGCCTGCAGCACTTCGCGTTCGAGAATCTCGAAAAAGTGACGCCTGTTCGAAAGGCCGGTTAGCTCATCGGTATTGGCAAGCAGAAGCAGTCTTTCCTGAAGCTCGGTCATCTGGAGCACGATTCCTATCCTTGCCTGCAGCTCGGCCCTGTTGAAAGGCTTGGCAACATAATCGATTGCGCCGAGTTTTAGGCCGCCGATTTTGTCTTCGCTCGCATCCCTTGCTGAAACAAAAATAACCGGTATGGAAGATGTACGAATATCAGCTTTGAGTCTCCTGCAGGTTTCGAAGCCGTCAATTTCCGGCATCATCACATCGAGCAGAATCACATCAGGCTTCTGCTCGGCGGCGATAGCGATGCCTTCGCGGGCATTGTCCGCAAGAAGCGCAATCAATCCCATACTGTTCAGATGGGCCTTGAGCAGAACAAGGTTCGGCTGACTGTCGTCAATGACAAGAACTTTTCGCTGTTTTTTGGTTTTCATCCCGCACCTTCCGTTTATTCCTTCTTCTTTAAAACTTTGGTATATACAAAATACAAGCTGTTATTCCTTTCAAAGATATATAAATAATTGAATATTTGGAAGGTGCGGGATTTATTTTCGCACACCTATTCCATAGATAGTTAATGCTTGTATAAATTTATCGGATTATTCAGCGTGGCGATTAAGCTAAAAGAGGCAATTAAGAACAGAAAAAAGGCTCTTTTTCCCCGCAAAGGCCCTATAATAAACGATTTTTCAGGCATTAGGGCTTTTTGCCTTTGCAATCTCAACCTTGACTTCTTCTTCTGTATAATGGCTCGGCCATAAGGTTCGCCAGCCTGCCACATAAGAACCCACCGGCAAAAGCGTAAGCAGCCCGGCCAATAACCAGCCCGGCTGGGCGATAGTACCGAGCGCAGTTTGTCTGTCCTGCTCGGCCTGGGTTATCGACAAGTCGAGTATGCCGATTACCTGCTGATATTTTTCCTTGTTGAGATTTGCAAGATAATCAAGCCTCAGTTGCCGGTCGATGTAGGTGTCGATGACCTGATTTTTCAGTTCTCTGGCGGTATGCAGATTTTTGTCATACCATTTGACGCTATTCGGCTCACGACCCGCGTATTTAATCGCAAGAGGCGATATTTCCGCAGGCCAGAAATCGTAAGCGAACTGACAGCCTGTTACCAGCACGGCCGAGGCGATAATAATAACGGATAAAATCACTTTCCAGTTCATCCCGTTAGACCTCCATTCAATCTATAATTTATTGCTAAAATGTGCTTATCCTTTTATATTTAAAAAAACTTATGTACAAATCAGGGGGGTCTAACAGGATTCATAAAATTTCCTTTCAATTTAGATTCAAATTTATTTATAACGTGTTAAAATACGCGTAGACTATATTGTCAGGATTAAAAAGGTATATTGTGGATACGGCAAAAAACTTCAGGCCGGATAAAATTCTCCTCTGGGATAAAGCTGCCGACAGCTTTGAATCGCAGAGAATAATAAACTTGTTTAAAGACGCCGAAGTAGAAATTGTTAAAAATCAAAGATTAAATTATCCCAAATCTTTATCCACAGCAGAAGCCCTGCGGAAAAGCAAAAAAATTCTAATGATTGGAAAAACATCCTCATTTATCAATCATTTCAACGGTGATATCGGGAAAAATATGAGATGTTTTCCTTACTATAAACTTGTCCCTCTTTCAAATGGATGCCCTTATAGCTGCATCTATTGCTATCTTGCTTATATTTACAGAAAATACGGTGCTTTTATAAAAATTAATATTAATTATGACAAAATGCTTAAGCAGATAAAAAAAACTGTGTCAGACAACTCTCGCAAAATCCATTTTAACCTCGGCGAGATGCTCGATAGTCTTGCCCTCGACCACATTACAAATCTTACTTCTCTGCTTGTCCCATTATTTAAGAATTTCAATAACGCATATCTGATGATGCTCACGAAAAGCAGTAATATAGATAATCTTTTGAAAATAAAGCCTAATCATCAAGTTGTTGTTTCGTGGAGCCTTAACCCGCAAACGATTATTAACGAATACGAACTCGGAACAGCCTCACTCGACGAAAGAATCGATGCAGCAAAGCGATGCCAGGAGCACGGCTACAGAATAAGATTCAGAATTGACCCGGGCATACTTTGCAGCAATTGGAAAACCGCGTATGAATCCCTGCTGAAAAAATATTTACTCATACGGAACCAGAAAATATCACTGTCGGAATGTTAAGACTTTTTAAGGGTCATATAAATCTTTCCACAAAAGCCTATAACATCAAAACTAATTCTAAAATATTCGAGCCTTTGCAAGAACCGGCAAAAGATGGGAAATTACGCTATAATTCTCAACAACGCACAGAATTTTACAAATTCCTGCTCGATTCTATACTTTGCTATAACAAAAAAGTAAGCATCGGCATCTGTAGAGAAAGCCGGGAAATATACGACAACCTTAATTTCAAAACACAATTATGTAATTGCATAGCATAACTACAAAGGACTGTCATCTTTCGTAAGGTATATTAAGAAGCCCTGCCTTGTAACCGACACAATGGAGAGGTTTTTGCCTTGATGGTTAAAAGGGCTGTTAGTTAAGTTGGTCGTACTGACGACCAACTAACCACTTTCGCCCTAAGAAAATCACTAAGCCCTTTGAAACCTTGAGAGTGAGCAGATGCACCAAGAATGGCTTTTTCTTCCGCTGTTAAACGAATATTTACTTGTTCGGTGCGCTTGCCCGTACTTGACGGCACAGGCACAGCTTCGCCTTGTTCTAAAAGATATGCCACTGTTGCCACGAGGGCTTCTTTAGTGTTATTAATGCACTCATCGGGAGTTTTCCCATCACCAAAAACCGTTGGTATCTCAAGGCCCCTGCCGTACCATTCACCATTACAGCACGACATAATAACTTCGTATTTATCAACAATCTTTTTGGCGCTGGATAAAGCCTTTTCGTCAAATTTACTATTCAATTTTTTCAATTTGCTTAACATAATAAGCCTTGACCTTTCCTTTGTGTACTGGAATACTTACAGGCAACACTCCCTTTTTTGTAAAAATATGATGCGAACCCGAAATCCTTGCCAGTTCATATCCCTTTTTTTCCAGTATCTCCCTAACCAGATTAAATCTTTTCTCGCTTGGCACCATTAGAGTATAGCATAGGCTATACTAAGGGTCAAGTTATTTTTCGGCAAATTATCATACGAACTTAATAATATTATTGTTTTGGGCCATATATCTGGACATATAGACCCTTTTATTCCGGTTTCACACCCCTACTATTCACTTGTAAAAGAGCTAAAAACCCTAAAATATGGCATTTCGAAATTTTCACATTTTTCCATTTTTGCCGATATCGGCTTCGGGTATTTTCTTTTCTATCGCACGCAGACGGTATTCGTAGCAGATGCTCGCTTTGTTTAACTCTTCAATCCGCTGCTGAAACTGCCGCTGTGTTTCGAGCAGGTTCGTTATGTCGTGCTGCAGCGATGAAAGCTGCTTTTGCAGATTAACCCAACTGCCGACAATCAGCACCGCAAGAAAAATAATCTGCACAAGTACCGACAAATCGATTTGCTTATTGAAATACCAGTTTTTCTTTTCTTTTTTAATCATCTGCTCGCCTGTTCCACTATTCACCTGCTCTAATTCGCCTCTGGCGAATTACACCGGCACATAGAAGCAGTAGTAATTGCCGATTTTGAATATTATTACATACGTACCGGCCGGCAAATTGCCCTGCGCGGTGAACGATTCTGCAACATTGACCGCTATAAACTCATCGCCCATCGCGATTGGAACCGAACCGAGAATGCCGACCTCGACAATCCTTACGTAGTAATGGTTTCGGTCGTATTTACTGATAACTCTGGCGACGAAGCCAGTGGCCTTGCCGCCTGTCGAAGTTACAAACGAGCTTTCATTCACCCCGCCGCTGCTGCGCGAAAGCTGCTCGATAAGCTGCTGCTGATTTTGTGTAAAATTGTCCGTCATATTTACCCTCACACCAATGTTATAAGTCTTGAATTTTGCCTTTTTGATAAAAATTTCATCTTCACTTCTTTTCTTAAATCTCTTCCCCTATACCAAAACATTGGTGTGGGGGTTTATCTCCTCTTTTTTACCGCTGTAAGAATTGTCTGCTGATTGGCGAAATCCATCTGCACCTTTTCAATCTGGCATATGCTCCTGTTATCATATTTGACGCCGAGAATATCCCTGCTGTCGGGTCCGGTGGAAATTCTGTCGCCGACTGTGAAAACAGGCGACAGGCACGCCGTCTTTATCTGCATCTGTTCCGTCGCAAAGCCGCCCGTATCCGCAAGGCCCCGTGTGAACTCTACAAGAGATTGTGTATCGTCTATCTGGTTTGCCGAGGCATTGGCGAAAATGCTGTAAGGCGAAACCTTTTGATATTTGAACCTGCGCGGCAGGGTTATAATTTTATCAACCACCTCGGCTGTCGAATTCACCGGCCCATCGGCAACGGCAAAATTTATCCGCTCATCCGCCATTACCGAAGCGGTTATCCTGAATTTCAGCACGCCCTTGAGAATCGCAAACCACATATTTGTATCAATCTGCTCAGTTGACAGCCATACGCCGCACTGGTCGAGCAATACTTTGAACGAGTTCATATAAGGCCACCAATAGCTGCCGTTGACGTATGAAACCTCGAGGTAATATCCGATTGATTCGCCGTCCTGCGTGCCTGTCAGGGCGCCGAGAAATCTTCTTGGCCTGCGGATGTAATTATCATTTTCAAATATCCTCGAAAAATCAAACACAGGCCCCTGATTATACGGACTGGAACTATAGTCGCCTGCCTCGTTCAGACACCATTTGCGGTAAACGTCTCTGACTTCGTTGAAATTCTCATTGGTAAGAGGAGAATATCTGTCGTAGTTATGCTCTTCAAGAGCCGGGTCCCAGGCTTTTACCAGCTCAAATGTCGCCTCATAAATCTTATAGTCGCCCTGAACGATGTATCTGTGCGTTATGGGTGAATATTTTTTCCGGCCGGCCACTTCGGCAACGGTCGTTTTTGAGATATCGATTTTCTCACCCCGCCATTGGCAGTTCAGTTCAATATTTCTGCAAAGTTCAGGCTTGAAAAAAACAATCGCTTCAGCCGGACCTGTCAGGCCGAGATTCGGAACAAATTTAAATCTTATTCCCGCCTGCCCGCAGCATCGCCGCAGCGCGTCAATCAGATTAAGCCCTGTTACATCAACGTCAATAATTTTGCATCCGCCCGTCAGTTTCTCAAGCTGCGGCAAAGTCGGAATAACAAGCTCGCCGGCGGGAATGTAATTGCACAATAGATAATAAACCGCCTCGGCGCAGGTGAAAAAATCAACCGTCTTTTCATCCGCCGCAAAGCCCTTGAAGCTTCTGCCGTTCTGATTTATCGCCTCTTTTGCCCTGTTTGCCGCCCCTGACGGATTAAAAACTGTATCTGCCCCTGCGATAAAAACAGCCTGTCCGTCATCGGAATAAACTCCTCTGCCGTAAACTGTTTTTCTTTTGAGTCTTGCTGAAAAATCCTTTGCTATAACCGTTATCTTCTGCTGCTTCGAGGATATATCCGTATCGATTTCCTCGACAAAGCCGGCAAATATCGGTATCTCCTGCGGCTGCGTCGAACCTATTCCGGCGTCATAAACAGCTTTTAAAATAATCTGCTGTCCGCATCTTACGACAGAATCTATCTCTTCAGGCAGCAAGCTGTCATCTTTAGGCCAGTAACTTAATATTGCCTGATTGAAATCGTTATCCGCCGCCAGTGTTATATTCTCGACGACAAGACAATCGCACCATTTGCCGTCCATGTAAATGCCTGCTGAAGATGCGCCGATGGAAAGCAAATCGCATTGCGGCTGAAAAAAATCTATTCTGTTTGACATATAAGTATTGAAACTCCGTCAGGACTTTGCCTGTTAAACTGAATTATTATCTGTCCCATAAAACCGTCATCGGAATCGTCAGCGGCAATTGCTCTTATGCAGAATTTATAACTGTCGCCTACAAGTTCACCGGTAACAAACTGATAAAACTTTCTTCCGGCGTAATTCACGCTGCCTATCGGATTCTGATAGTCAATTGTTCCGGTCGCGTTATCGTAATAAATCTCAAATTTGTCTATTCTTTTGGACTGATGAATCGGCTGATAAAACCACTTGAGCAGAATTTTGCTTCCGCCGGTCTGTTTTGCACAAGCCGTAAAAATTTTATTGCAGCTTTGCTCAATTAGATTGCCCAAATTGTCGAATTCAGCTCTTGCCGCGGCGGAAAGTGTTTGTTCTTCTATGCCGCAGCAGTTAACCCGTCTTGCAATGTAGAGCCATCTGGTTAAAGGCTGGCCGGATGCGACCTCAATAGAATCATTATCTATATTTGAGGATGCAGCAATCCGGCCGAAATCAACATCGTCATCCTGTCCCATATATAAAAGCTGTACACTGCCCAGCCGAGCCCAGAAGTCGCCCTCTGTAACGCCCATACACAGCTTTATGCCGTTGGCGGAATCTCCGCTGAACAAACTGTCAAAAAATTTTGTTTCCATTATTCCGCAACCGGTTCCCTGATAACTTCACTGTCGCTGTCTGTAATATCGAGCTTCAATATCGTATTGCCGGTTGAATCTTTGATTTCCATATCGCCGGTGAGTTTATCCTGTGTCATTTTATAGACGCTCCGCAGCAGACCGTAAAAATCAAGCCTCGCCTCAACTGGGATATAACGTTCAGCGCTTGCAAGGTTATTGTTTCCGTTTTTGTCCGCATCGATAACGCCGACAAGGTCGCCTGAATCGAAAGGGGCTGTTCCGTAAGCAACGCTGAATTTGTACCATCCGCCTCCGATTTCTGAAATTGACGGTGCAGAACCGATTTCGTCTGTGCCGCTGACAGTTTTCAGAGACTCAAAATTCATTTCAGCAGCGGCGCCAGTTAAGGGTGAGCCGTCTTTTGCGACGTAAAAAGGTATTTCAATTGCCGTATTAGCCATTTTTGAACACTCCTATTTAAAGATTGAAAGCCTGCCGGGATTCGCAGCTTGCCAGCGTTTTATAAACTGATACTTTTGCAGAATTGCTCCGATTTGACTTGGATTGCCGGCAAAATCAGGTCTGCCGCCGCGCAGAACAGCGGGATTTGTCGGTCTGAAATCATTTCCAGCAGCATTGGCAAACTGAGGATTGACATTAAGACCGTTTTCTCCGCTGTAAGGATTATCCAGAACACTGCCATCGTTTACGCAATAAGCACAGCCAAAGCCCGAATAAGCCAAAGAACCGTATCCATTTTTATATATTGCCGGTATGTCTTTTGCCGCCGGTATGAAAATATTATTATATTCAATCAGCCCGCCTGGATAAGAATTGTGCCCGTAGGCAAGACAGTAAGAGCTCTGGTTATACATTGTGTTGTTAAATACGACATTCTGATAATAGTAAGCCCCAACGGCATAACTGCCGCCTATAAATATACTGTTGCAGCCAACCGACCTGTATATTTTTGCCCTGCCTCCGTTGAAGACGCAATGCGAAAATATATTCAGGTAGCTCCCTCCGCCGATATCCAGATTCGAAACAACATAATCACTGAAATAGCAATATTCAACAAGACAACTTGTACTGCTGTTGTCCATCCACAAATTTATATAGCCGTCTGTAAATTTGCATTTCGTAAATGAAACGTTTTGGCTGTTGCTAACTTTGTAAGCACAATTATATGCCTGTTTATTGGAATTATGGAAATGTACATTTCTCCAGTGTACGTTATGTTTTGCGTTTTGGTACACAACATTACCCGCTGCACCTTCTCCGTCGATATTGACCCAGCAGTTTTCAGCGTCGGGATTAAGCGGTCCGCCCCAGAAAGGCTGACCATAATCCATATCGCTTATATGATTTACCAGGTCGCAGTTATTAATATCGTTATAACCGATAAGGAAAATATGGGTATTTGCCGTATATGAACCGCTGCAATTGACGGTAAAGGTGCCGGCATAAGTACCGTCATTTTTTATCCATACATAGTCGCCCGCGGTTGCGCTATTCAGCGCCTGCTGCAAACTCCAGGCGTTTTGTTCGCTGCTGCCGTCGCCGATGCCTTTTGGTCCTGCAGATGATACGAATTTATTTGCCATTATTAAGCTCCGCCGCTGGGCACATAGAAGTTACATCTTGCATCTGTTATCGATGTAATATCACCGCCGCTTGTCGTTACAATTGCCAGTCGTAAATGAGGAGTTGTTGCCATATCGGGAAATCCGCTGTATTCGTCCGTAACCAGATTGCCATTCGCGTCAAGATAGATATAGATATTGCTCTTGTCGTCAGCGAGAGTATTACCGCTTGAGCCGCTGTATTCAACCAGCGTTGTCCCGAGCCAGAACGCCCCGCCCTTTACGCCGATATCCAGTCCACCCTCGTCAAAGACCCGCAAATCATTTGCGAGCCTTGCCGCAAGAATCAGTCTGTAAAGCAGCTTGCGAAACTCAAGATAGTAAGGCGCCTTGCCCGTAGCGATGTATTCGACGCCTGTCTCGGTGTCGTTTATGATATTCAAAAGCTCATTATCGGATGGATAAACTTCAGCCATTTTTACCTCCATACCAATTTATTATTTTAGTTAACATCTTGAAAACACATTTAAAATAACATTTCAAATGCATTTCTCTCCACATCAGAAAATTGGTGTGGAGGTGAAATTCTCCTATGCAACTTGCAAAATCAGTTTGCCGTTCTGTTTGTCGAAAGATTTTATTGTCAGTTCTTCCGCGGGCATCGCGGGCGGAATAACCGTTATCGTTTCCGTCTCCTGCCCATCTGTCGTATTGCCCAGATTATCAGTAATTTTAATATCGAATTTATAACTGCCGGCTTGCAGTTGTCCGCTTTGCCAGCGAAGCAGACAAGCATCAAAACCAAACCAGCCGAAACCAAAATTCCCTTTGCCAAATCCAATCGCAGCGGAACCGTCATAGCCAAAATCACTGCTGCCAAAACTGCTCAGCCCGAACCCTCCCTTGTCCGTAAACTCCGGCTGGATTCTTACGCTTTTGTTATTTAGCCTGTTTTCCTCAAGGTAATAATCAGCTTTGCCGTCCATCGGCAGGTTGTCTGTTCTCGGAAATTCAATTTTTACCCGCCCTGCCTGATTTTGCGATGTATCTATTTTCTCTGAAAAATCCACATCAGCAAATTGCGGCTCAACCGCAAAAACTTCAATCCGCACAGCGGTTTTTTGTGAAAGAGGTATCGGCACTATCATTTGCCTCTGCGTCAGCTCAACGGCCGCGCCTGCAAACCTGCCGTTGACATAAACCTGATACAGCTTGTCATCATACGCCGAATGCCATTTAACAATCGCCGCACCTGCAAGCTGATTTGCACTTCCATCGCCGCTGACACCCGCCGGCAACGCAAAAGCCCGTACTTTATTTATTCCCTGACTCAAAATCATTAACTCAGCCCTGCTGTGTATATGTTAATTTGTATTTGCAGCAAATATGTGCCCCGCCGGTTACCGATGAACCTGTTTGAAACTCATCAATCAGAAGATTTTCAAAAATCCTTCCATCGGGACATTTGAGAATATGCAGCTTGCCGTCAATAAGCCCATTTATTTCGTCTATTTGTTTCTGAAGTTCAGCCTGGTTTCTGGCCCGCAGCTCACCTTTCTGCACAATTTTTCTGCCGCGAAAACCAAGGTCGATATTTACCTGTCCGTCAAGACCAGCAGCCGACCTTTGAATGATGTCTCTTTGCGGACTTTTGACCTCAAGTGCAAAAACCGTTTCAGAAAAAAATACCTTGTCATCAAGTACAGCTTTCATCCCTCAACAGTCTGACGCTTGCTCCGCTGCGGACAGAATCCGCGACGCCGTCATCACCAAGGTCGATACTGACTCTGCATCGCTGCAGGGCTTTTTCATAAAGCTGTCTGTAATATTTGCTCTTTTTCCAGAAATTTTCCTCGCTGTCATTCGCCCTGCCTGACAGTGCGGCGTAAACAATCGACAAAACTCCATAAACAGAGACCTGCCTCAAAACCGAAACGTCAAGAATATCATCTGCGCTGTATTGGCCGTCAGCAACGCCTGGCCTTAACCCGAAATGCTGCGTAAGCTGCAGGAATATCTCACCGACCTGCGGCTGATAAGTGCAGATTCTGTAATTCACGTCTTGTGCATCCTGCAGAGCGACCGCTTCAGTTTGTCCATCGGCCCTTAAAACAGAAACCGTAAGCTGCGTCGCCGAATCCACAGACACTATTTCATATACACTATCCACAACACCGTCTGTGCTTTGCAGATATATAACCATTCCCGCTGTAATTTTAGCGGCGTTAAAATCCGCATTCTCGGCGGTAAAGGTTGTACCTGAAATTCCTGCGCCGCTGCCGCTGGTCAAAACCTGGTCTGCAAAATGCAAATCACCAAACAGGCTCGGCTCATATCTCAAAATATCAATATCGTTTGAAAAACTGTTCATCCCGCACCTTCTATGATTAAAATTTTCTTATATCTATTGTATAAATTCCGCACCTTTGACAACGTTTGAAACGAATATTTTAGAAGGTGCGGGATTCATTGTTTTACCTCGTACTTGCCCGGCCGGGCCGGAATAATCTAACCTTTATAAATCACAATTGTTTTTTAGATATCCGCACCCAGCCGATAAAAGCAAATCATCAGCTGACAGCAAGGTCCCTGATTAGACCGTGCGCCGCCTCATTCTTAAACTCAAGTGTGTACTCACCGATTAACTGGCCGCATTCGTAATCACCGCTGCTTGCCAAAGGCTTGAAGTGGAAACTTCTGCCCGCAAGAGGAAGAACGCTTATCCGCGATGAATCGAGAAGCAGCACGGCGTCCTGCGGAATCCATCTACTCGTAACAATTTTGCATACACCGAAATCGCTTTCATACAAATTGACCATATCGGTGTACACCTTGTCGGCTGGGCCGAAACTTCTGCTTGCGCTCAGGAACGAATTGATTTTTCGTTTCTGGGAACCGCCGACGACAATCAAATCGACATTGCCGCTGCTGTTTTCCCAAATCTGGCGCAGAGCATAATTAATCTTGGCCTCGTCAAGACCGTCTCCTGTTGGAAATCCCGAATCGCCCGGCCGATAAACGTGCGTTGCGATGTTCTGGACGATACCTTTCATACTCCTGCGAACAGAACCCGAACCCTGCGGATTGGCCGATGGCTGACCGCCGTTGATAATGGTGTTTTCAAGGTCGCGAACCAGTTCGCGCAGCCTTTCACCTTTCTGATAATCCATCTCGTCTGAAATTCCCAGATGACTGGCGGCTACATTTGTGCCGCTTACCTCAACAGAGTTTGTGAAAATCTGCGTGTAGTTTCCGCAGCGTGTTCTGTTGGTAAATCTCGCAGCAGGTTTATCATCACCTTCAAGAGCCGCGTTGCCGAGGATTCTAATCACCTGGCCGTCAGCAATATTTTCAGGCGTTGTGCCCGCATAGCCGCGGACAACGGTAATCGTATCCCCGCTTACACCTGTCACCAGCATCAGCTCTTCCGAGCCTTCCGCCTGAATCTGGTCGCCAGTTCTGAATCTGTCGCCGTTGGCAACGTCAAAGCTGGTCTCAGCGTTCGGGTCGGTTATTGAGATGTCGCTAATCGCGTCCTTGTTCGGCACAAGTGAATCTTCGAGCCACTCGTGATATGTACTTCTTGCCTCACGAAGCGGATTGCCTATCGCGTCCAGCAAGTGCGTCTCGACAGGCGAGATTATCCCGACAATGTCGGCAACATCTTCCGCAAGTTCAGGTAATGTAATTCCTGCCGAATATGTCGCTTTACCTGTAAAAGCCATAATTATTCTCCTTAATGTTAGTTGTCATTCCCGCGCAAGCGGGAATCCATAATATTTTATACAAAGTTTCTTCTGGCCCGCAGGTACTCCTGCAGGTCTGCCCTTGAGCCGGTATTGGCAGCTTTTTTTGCCGCCCGCTCAAGAGTTCCTGTTGCCCCCGACAACCTGTCTTTGACTCCGCTTGTCTTTGCTCCTACCGCAGCGGCCGGCGTATCGTTGAAAAGATAACTTTTTTCTTTTCTCAACCGCTCGACAACATCTGCCGCCGTAGTTTCTTTGTCGCCTTCGAGCTTTGTTCTGCCGATAATCACGGCAGCTTCCAAATCCCTGACTCCCGCCGAAACAAGCTTGTCTATCAATTGCCGCTCAATCGTCATCTGTGAAAGATTTTGATTCAGCTTTTCAACTTCAGCTTTTCTTTCGGCAAGTTCCTGTTCAAGAATCGTTTTCTTCTGCTCGGCCGCCTGTGCCCTTTTGCGATAGCGAATAGCTTCACTTACATCCACAAGCTTTTCGCCCCGCTGCTCCGGCTCTTCTGAGCCTTCAATCTTTTCTGCGTCAATCTGACTCATTTAAAACCTCTCCTATAAATTTATTTCGTATCCAAGCTCTCGCAGCACCTGCTCTTTAGGCACTCCGAGTTCCTGTTTCAATTTTGCCTCATTGAGTTTTTCAAGCGTATTTTCCGGCAGCGGGCTTGGGAAAATCACATCGAAGACTCTTTCCTCTTTTGAATTGGGATAAACCTTCGTAACATTCAGCAGATGCATTATCATCGCCGCGATTTCTTTCAAACCCTGGCCGTAAGCAAAATGTTTCCGTTCTGTCCTTGCGAGCATACCCATCAGCGTCATTCTCAGCGCGACTGCGCTGGTTAAATTCCCGATTTTTTCTTTCAGAACACCTGCCACCACAGGCGTAACGCCGCTGGATTTGTCCAAAGCCTCTCGTATTTCCGCGATATGTGCATCTTCGCTCGGCATTGACGCATCGCCGCCGAACTGTTCGATACTCGCATCAGGATTATCCGTGCACCACATCCTGCCCGGCGAAACCGCCCTGTTCTCAACGCCTTCAATCCCCTTGGCGAGATACATCTTGAACGCCTGGAACGTTATCCTGCTTGCCCTGTCGCTGAGGCGCGTATTGAGTTCATCCTGAAGCGGCACCAACGGCTCAACATCGCTTATCCCCTCGTAATACAACGGCTGAGCGATATTCTGAATATGCACGACAGGCACAACGCCCATAATGTTAGGCCCTTCTGCGGCAAGATGTTTTTCCTCGTATCTCTGCCACCACCACGGCGATATCACTTCCGTTACAGCTATCGATTGCCTTGCGGTACTGCTGCCTTTTGGCGCAAGCAGTCTGCGAAGGAAATTTCCTTCTGTTGCGACTTCATTTTTTTGCTCGATAAAATGCTGAACGTAGAAATTGATTTTGCGAAAGTCTCTTTCATCAAGGACAGGCAGTGCCCTTGGGGCCTCAATCAGTTCCAGACTGCAATCTGAAACAAGTTCCATCAATCTCTCATAACCAACAGAGCCTACAGAGCCTGGAGCGAAAGCGACAGGAGTAAACCCGACAGGTGATCCTGTAGCAAACTCTGCAATTTTCCTGCCAGGCCGGATGACACAATCCACAAAACCATAGACCGCCCCGAGCACTGCCATATCCTGAAAGAATCTCACTCCGCCGTTGGCGCTGAATATCTGTTTTAAGATTTTATCAATCTCTACCCGTCTGCTTTTATCTTCCGCCCTGCTGACGATATCGACGCCTTTGCCGAACAGAAAATCCACCATAGCGTTGACTCGCCAGCCGATATCGTTTTCAACGACAACTTCCTTGCGTTCGATATCAGCGACAGCCCTTCCGCCCAATAGGCCGCTGGCCTGGGTTCTCTTTATTCCTGTAATCCTTGCCGGCAGTCCCATCTCCTGGGCCTGCACGTAAACCCGTGCCGATTCATTCAGTTTTGCATCGGCAGCGGACAGGCCGGTTGTCGAGTACATCGGGTTCTGGTAATAGTCCCAGAGTTTGCC
>JAHJUV010000026.1 GCA_018828825.1 Planctomycetota bacterium
GAGCGTTACTTTATTACTGTCTGTCAAGTCCCACAAACGCATTATGCATTTATTAGTACGTATATCTCTTCGGATACAATGATTGCTGTCAGCCACTGGCGACGGGGCCGGCGACCAGCCGGGGGGAATTTCAACAGAATCGACTACAATATCAGCGCCGTTAACATTACGGGTCAATGAAATCTTACTGTTGGCATCAAATATAATAGTATAATCTGTTGTAGTATCAGTACTCTGGCCTGGAGCACCATTTACATCATCAAGCGGAACAAAAGTGTTGTTCCACCTTATAACATAATACCGGCTATTAGTTCCAGACCAGTCGCTAATTGGAATAGTCGTAGTCGCACCAGTATCAATGACAACATTCCAACTGTTATTGGGGTCGATATCGTCATAAGGCTTAAAAAGCTCAATTGCGTAAGACCTGTTGGGGTCATTTACGTCAGTGCCCACCCTGCACGCCAATTCCGAAATATAGGCGCAGGGCGTCTCGAAACCGTAATAATTAACATCATTGACGCTAAAAACGGTAACATTCGAGTCGCCGTCGCGATAATCAATTATGTTGACGGCGATTTGAGCGGATACCTCGTTCACATCGGGAAAATTGCTGTTGGCATCAAGAATACCTTTGCGGATACTGGCGTATAAACTATTAGCATTGGCGTCATTTATATTAGTCATTTTATCGCCGTTGGGGTCGATAACACGGTCATAATTTACGGTCGTCAGCATATGCCTGCGGTCGGCATAGAGATTATTCGGTTCTGTAATTCTTTCCTGCCAGTCGGCAAGTCCCCAGTTAGAGACGGAATCCCTATAAAGATGTCCAAAATTCAGGACTCCTCTACTGCGAAGAGTTACCGGTAATACGCGTGGAGGGGTATTTGATTCGACTCGCCCTATAAATTTGCTGTCTATACAGTATCGGTACCGCAATTCAAGCTCATCGGATATATCGAACGGTAGATAACCGCCGCCCGGCACAGTGTTATAATCCCAGATAACATTTCTTTCGTAATCCGGCCAGGCTTCCGAACTGCCGCTACAACGGGCTTCGTTGAAATCTGTCATCTGGGTACTTACCTGTGCCGGCGTTCCTTTAAGAAGACCTCTTAGATTTATCTGCATCTGGGTTGAGCCGTTGATTTTCGTTATGTCGCCGCTATCGGGATTAAACGAATGGGCGGTATTGATATTGACCATTCCGCCGTTGTCGATTACACGAACAGCGGCATAAATCGCCTTGCCTTTGGATGAATACAGGTCTTTAAGCTCAAACCATTTCGAATCCGCTATACCGTCGCCGTCGGCATCGGCCCAGAGTTCGTCTAATTTGCCACCGGTAAGGGTTATATCAGGATATTCATCGACAGTTTTTCTGCCGCCGGGCACATTGACATCAACATCGTTTGTATCAAAGCCTTCGTTCTTTAAACACCCAGTTACATCGCTTATTTGCCGCCAGTAATAATCGGTTCCGGATTTATAGGGTTCGATGCTTGCGAGCCAGGCGTTGCAGGGGTCGGGGTAATCGTAATATTCTTCTCCCGACCGCACGCCGGGGGTGTCATTTATGAGTTCTCTACTGATAATTTCGGCGATGGATTTAGCGGCCAAGTCGAGTGTTTTGTTATCGGCGATATTGCTTGTCGATGCCCTGTCCATTCTGGCCACAGCCACAAACATCACAGCGACAATCGCCAGCAGTGAGGTCAGGACAATCGTCATTATTAAAGCAGAACCCCCGCTCTTGCTTTCGCAAGAAAGCGCGGGGGCAGGCTTAAACCGTTTTGTTTTCTTATCTATCATTTTTCCTTTTTTACCTTTTATTTTCTTTGTGCCTTTGTGCCTTTGTGGCTAATTCCCTATATAAACAATATGTTCGAATCTTCTGCCGGTTTTTAAGATTCCTTTGGAATCGTAAAGCGTAAACGTAAATTTAAGAGCCATCGGCCAATCCGTCGGGTTAAAAGGCGACCAGAAAGCAAGATACGGAGGGCCTTCGATTTCAAAAGATTGGCTGCCGGGTTTGGGCTTATCTGCTGTGTACCAATTTATCAGGCCGGAAGGCGCGTTTGCATCTGTCCACTCAATCCGCATTTGGCCGACATTTTGCGCCAAAAGTTTCCTGACATCGTTGGGTTCACTTTGAATATTAATATTCGGTCGGCCGGCGGAAAGTATATTGTAAGGGTCTTCGTAATTATCGAAAATATTAGACTGACAGGCCGCAAAATTGGCATCGTTATAATCTATGCCGGATTTGCCCGGAGTAAGAAGCTTTATATCGAGTGCCAAATTGGTCGGGTCTATTTTTGCCGGGCCGAAATAAATTCGTGCAGTGTTCGACCTTACATCGGAATCTTCCCAGGAAATAAAATCACCTGTACTGAAGAAATATACCGCATCGTTGGCGTCGCTTGTGGATCGCAGGACTAGATATCCGTCTTTTCGCAGACCGGCAAAATTGGCGTTGAGCTGGTCGGTTATGGCGCGGAGGCTGTGCATAATTTCAGATGTCGCCATCGCGATTCTCTGGGCCTCGATTGAATAATGGAAAATCGTAGTCGAGGCCCCAAGCACAGCCATAAGCAGGCCGATTGCAACTAATAGCTCGGTAATAGTAAACGCTTTTTTCATTTTTTTGCCACAGAGTTCACTTTTTTTTCAGCCACAGAGAACACAGAGTTCACAGAGATATTTTTTTCTGTCTACTGTATTCTGAGTTCTGTATTCTATTTTAAAATCTCATAATTCTTTGAAAGACTTCGATATCGGCGTTTTTCCCGCCGCTTTGCGGAGGCGGAACAAGCCAGATACGATCCGGCGATGAAGGTGCATTTTCCCATGCCCTGTCGAGCTGTACCACATTAGGCTCATCAATTTTTCTTTCTATAACACGGTATATTTTTCCGGTCGCGTCATCGAGCACCGTCGTCGGCGGATTGACCCTCATTTCGTTTCCGTCTGAAATCTGCAATTCATCATTCGGGTCAGTTCGAACGATTACATCAACTAAAACAGCCTTAGGTCTTTTTCCGCTGTCTCCGCCGCCATAATATTTATGATTCGGCGAAGTCTTTCGCGCGACAAAAACCGTAACCAGATACCCGTCGTTCGGGTCCGTCGATATCGGCTTAAACAGCGCCGACCAGTAATACTGCCGAGTGTTCGTGCAGGGGTCAACCGGTGGATAAGAAAATTCGATAGCGTTCATTAAAGTAACATCGTTATAGTCATTGACGTCAGCAGGATAAGACTTAAGCCCGAAGAGCTGAATTTTTGCAAAGGCCTCATCGGCGACAATCGCAGCCATAGTCCTTTCGGACGCAACGGTCGTAAGGTAGAGCGCAGCCGGAAACATCGTCGCCACGAGCATCATACCGATAGACAATATCCCCACGGCCATTAAGACCTCGGTCAAAGAGAAACCATTATTTTTTAATTTTTTAGCCACTAAGGCGCCAAGACACAAAGAAAATCTTCAATTTTCAATCTTCAATTTTTAATAATCTCGCCGGTATAAGCATTTATATAAACCGGCGGCAAATTATCTAAATATCCCGAAAAACGGGCACTGGTAGCAAGCGTGTTGAATTTGTCCCGGTCGTAAATGATAAATTTATTCCGGCTGGATTCCTTATCGATAGCTGCAACAGCATCATCATCCTTATCATATATAAACATAGCATCGCCGCTATTGACTCTCGATACAGTGTTAAAAATTTCATCATTATCCGGGGTGTAGCTATCCCAATATCTTACGCGAACATCGTGAATTACCAGCTTTCCGGAAGGAGAAAAAATTATTGAAAAAGTAGTTGTATCAATCAATCCTGTTGTATTGCTAATCTGCGCATCGGAGGTAATCTCAATGCCACTACCAAGTTTCATGTCCATAACTCCGATATTTTCCGGTAATTTTATGGGTTTATAGCCCTCGACTGCACGAAACGCGTCAACATTATTTCCCGCTTTTTTGGATTCAAGATAAGTTATAAAAATCATATACTGGTCTGCTTTATTGGCGTCCTCGGTAGATTTCCAGGCCTTTTGAAATCTGACGCCTGCGTATCTATGATTGCTGATTGCCAGTGTCCGTGCGGTCGCAAGGGCCGCGGCTATCATACTCTCGGTGCCGGTGGAATTGAACGACTTCTGCATAGCTTTTATCATAGGCATTGAGAGCCCCGCAAGGACGGCGATTATCCCGATAACGACAAGCAGCTCCATCAGCGAAAAGCCTGCCCGCCTGGGCGGGACTCGCTTGTTTTTCTGGTTTCGTTTTTTTTTAGCCGCAGAGTTCATTTTTTGTTTTAGCCACCGAGCTCATCCGCCGTCGCCAAAGGCTATGGCGGACAGGCAGAAAACACAGAGAATATTCAATTAAAAATTTAAAACTAAAAATTCAAAATTATTAATCACCGGCTGGTAATATTATCTTGCGCATTATTAGGGTCTGTGACTCCAAAATCCCTGTCCGGCCCGGCTGAAGTAATAACCGGAAAATTATAGCTCGTCTTATAGTCGTAGCCGAAATCCGTCCCCCACGCATCGACAACTTCCCGAAAACCATCGCTGTTAGCGTCTTTTATCAGCGAAGTATTTATATGCCCAAGAATTTTTTTCGCACCCGGTGCAAGACCAAGCTTGTAATACAGCTTTTCTACCGACAAATCGCAACCGGTAAGATACTCGCTGTCGGCGTTTGGGTCGGGAAATTTGCCGTAGAAGTCGTGATATTCATCCAGCGCGGTAACAAGCGTCTCGATTGTAGATTCTGTGAGTTTTATTTTAGATTGCGTTTCAACATAATTGCCGACAGAATACAGCCCGGCTGCCAGGATCGCCACTATCGCAATAGCGACCAGAATTTCCACGATTGTCAGACCGTTTGTGTTTTGGTTTCGTTTCATTATCAAAAATAATCGCCATCTCTATTCAATATTGGGCTCAAAATTACAGATATCGTCGCTCGTGCCGTACAGGCCGTCGTAGCCCGCTGAAATTAAAAGGAACGAATCCGGCCGAACAGGCCTGCCGCAACTGTCGGTTCCTGAAATCGGTATCATCGGGTCACGGATAAAATCGTAAAAATTACTGCCGTCGGCAGGTGATTCATAAAGCTTATGTTCTTTTTCATTAACCCTTCCGGCCACTATAACAAAGTAATTATCAAAATAGTTATATACATTCTCTGTGTGCGGAATTGGAGGCCAGCTGCTGTCAGAGATAGATTGCATATTTACAGGAGAAAGGTTCGCCCGAAAATACAGGATGGGGGTGCCGATTTTGCATCTCTTATTGCCGATTTTTTCGCTCTTAAAGGAAAAAACATCACAAATCATATGTCCTTTTTTGTTTAGAGATGTTGCGGTATCGCTGAATATCTGATTAGGCTCGTAAACGCCGATATTCGCCCTGTCAAGATAAGGCCCTTTCCTTTTGCCAATGTTTGTAGTGTTCGGCTCTGACGCACTTGGCACAGGATATAATAATCTGTTAGAGTTACCGGAAATATCATAGCCGTCGGCTCTGTAAACAGTGTCAGGATGAACGCCAAGCAAATCATAACCGAACATAGCCTCGGTAAGTGTCTGGGCGCCGCTGTATTTATAGTCATTGGTATCGCCAGGGGCAAGACTAGGGTCCCATCCGTGCGACGGCGGGTATTCGCCGAAATCGTTCCTGTAAAGAGTTAAGCCGATTTCGATACTGCTGTTCTGTGCTTTTTGTTTTGCGTTTGCGGCGATTTTTTTTACCTGATTCAGGGCCGGCAAAAGGATGCCGAGCATTATCGCGATTATCGTTATCACCGTCAAAATCTCAATTAGCGTGAACCCCCTCACCAATTTGTTTATGGCAAGGAAGTTAGACATTTGTCCATTAATCCGCTTTTGCATATTTTCCCGCTGCCCGCCCACAATATAAATTGGTGTGGGGGTGATTTTTTCGGTCTTCATTTTATATCCCTTTTCCATTTTTTAGCCACTAAGGCGCCAAGACACGAAGTTTTTAAATAAATATTTCTATTTTTTCTCCGTTAGGAGTCCCAAGGACTTAGTGTCTTCGTGTCGGCGCCTGCCCCGTGAGATGCCGCAGCTATCTCATCGGGGTGGCTATTTATCAATCAAAATTATAAATATCGTCCCGTGTTCCGTATATGCCGTCGTAACCGGCTGACATAAGGATATAGCTGTCAGGATTGAATGGCCGAGCCAAGCTGGTTATCTGCTTGTTTGTGATGGTATCATAAAAATACCAGGTTCCTTTACCAACAGCCTCGTAGTCCGGGGCAAAATTATGCGGCTTACTCGGATTATTCATCGTTCCAAGTACAATAAGCTCCTCATTATCGAGACTGCAATATATGTCGTTGCAATCGGGATTGGCAATTGCAGTCACATCGTTTGTATCCGGAAAAGTCAGCGATGCGGCATTGGCCTTGTAATAGAGAATCGGCGTACCGGCCATCATTGTCTTCCCTTGCATAACGACCTTTTTTGCACGGTAGGTGTCAGTCAAAACCGGCGCCGGCGTGGTCAGGCCGTCATAAACATTATATGTGTTTGTAAACAACTGGCCGACCTGAAAAGCCTCCGTTTTTGATACATCGAGGTACGGCCCCTGCCTTCGTTTTAAGGAATCCGTTACCTGTGTATCGCTTGAACCCTTGAGGCTTTTACTCGCATAAGTACACGGGTTCGTCTCGTCATAATCCGCATCCCAGGTTGTATTCGGGTCAAGACCAAGCATATCCCTTCCTATAAGGGCCTCGGCGAGTTTCTGTGCGCCAACTGTCATATTGCCTGTCCCAGTATTCAATGCCGTTGATTCCGGATAACGTCCTTCATTTTCGCTAACGTAAGCCTCAAGTCCTACTTCGATGCCGTGGAACTGGGCCCTTTGATTTGTGTCCTTGGCAAGTCTTCTGACAAGATTAAGAGCTGGCACGAGTATGCCCATCAGCATTGCGATTACCGCCATAACCGTCAGGAGCTCGACGATTGTAAAACCATTTTTTTTCTTTTTTGTCTTCATTGTAAAGCCTTTCATATAATTGCCTTTTTTATTTTTAATGCTGATTGCCGAATTTCGTATTCTTTTCAATTACATCAGCGATGTAATAATCCTTACCATCGGTAAGAATATCGCCATAACGATTGTGCCGACAACGCTGCCGAGCACGATAATCATTATCGGCTCAAGCAGACTCATAAGAGCGCCCACCAGCACATCGACTTCTTCGTCGAAATTGCCCGCGATTTTCAAAAGCATCTTGTCCATATCGCCCGTCTCTTCGCCTACGTCAATCATATTGACCACAAGTCCATCGGCCGTCTTGGACTGGCGAAGCGGGTTGGCAAACGTATCGCCCTGCCGAATCGCGTTGTGAACCTTATGAAGCATATTCGAATAAACCTCGTTGCCGCTCGTTTCGGATGTGATGTTTATCGCCTCGAGTATCGGCACACCGGCGCTTATCAGCGTCCCGAGCGTTCTGGTCCACCTTGCGACAACGGTTTTATACACAATTTGGCCTACGACCGGCAAACGAAGGTTAATAAAATCAAGAATATATCTTCCGATTGCAAACTGTCTTATCATCCGCAGTATAAAAACTATTGCTATCGGCGATGCAATCAGTATCGCCCAGCCGTACTTGTACGCAATCCAGTTGCTGATTGATATAAGGTTTGTTGTAAGTCCCGGCAAATCGCCGCCGGACATATCTTTCAGAACCGTACTGAATTTGGGAATAACACCGAGCATCAAACCCAAAACTATGCCGAACGCCGCCGTCATAACAACAACCGGATAAACCATCGCACCTTTGATTTTGGCTTTCAGCCTTTGCGCCTTTTCCATAAAGTCGGCAAGCCTTGAGAGAATAACATCGAGAACGCCGCCTACCTCGCCCGCCGCCACCATATTTACGAACAGCTTGTTGAACGCCTTGGGAAATTTACCAAGAGCTTCCGAAAGAGTCGAACCGCCTTCAATATCGTCCGCTACATAACCGATAACCTTCTTAAAAGTACCGGCCTTTTGCTGCTCTTCGAGAATCCGAAGTGAACGAAGAATCGGCAAACCTGCGTCCTGAAGTGTCGAAAGCTGTCTTGCGAACTGTGTAAGTTGTTTTACACCTACCCTGCCGCCGGCACCACGACGCTTTTTAGGCTTGGCCGACGCTGTCTTTTTCTCTCGGGATGCCCCTTTGGCCTTGGGAGGCTTCGTGGGAAAACAACCCATATTTCGTATCTTGCTCAGCGCTTCCTCACCACTGAGGGCCTCTATCTGCCCCTTTACTTCCTGTCCGCTCGAATCGAGCGCTTCATATTGAAAAACCGGCATAAATCACCTTCTGTATTCTGAATTCTGTATTCTGTATTCTTTTTTATTGCTCTTCCATTACCGTTTCTTTGACAACTTCATCAATCGTTGTCAGGCCGTCATATATCGCATTAAGTCCTTTTTCGCGAAGTGTCTTCATTCCGTTTGTCTTCGCCGCGTTTCGCAGAACGTTTGTCGATGCGTGGTTCATCACAAGCTCGCGCATATCATCGGTAAATGTCATTATCTCAAATATTCCCAGCCGGCCACTGTAACCTGTCTGGTTGCATTGGTCGCAGCCCGGGCCGTAGTAAAATTGCTTACCCTTTACCATATCAGGCGTCAAATCAAGCTCGAGAAGCTGTTCTTCCGACGGCTCATAGGCCTCTTTGCAGTTTGTGCATATCTTTCTTACAAGTCTCTGGGCAATAATACCTTCGAGTGTCGCTGTAATTAAAAACGGCTCAAGACCAAGGTCCAGAAGTCTTGCGATTGCACTCGGAGCGTCATTTGTGTGAAGCGTTGTAAACACAAGGTGGCCTGTAAGCGATGCCTGAGCGGCAATCTCTGCCGTCTCAAGGTCACGAATTTCACCAACCATTATCACATCAGGGTCCTGACGCAAGATAGACCGCAGACAACTGGCAAATGTAAGCCCTATATCAGGTTTCATCTGAACCTGAATAATACCGTCGATATCATACTCAACCGGGTCCTCGGTGGTAATCAGCTTGCTGTCAATTGTATTAAGCTCCTTCAGCGCCGAATAAAGCGTCGTCGTTTTGCCGCTGCCGGTCGGACCCGTTACAATCAGAATTCCATTGGGTCTGTCTATCAGCACACGAATCATATCCATATCTTCCTGGTTTAAGCCCAGTTTTTCGAGTTTCAAATCGAGCTGTGACCTGTCAAGAACACGAAGCACTACGCTTTCCCCAAACATCGTCGGCAGAATACTTACACGCAGGTCCACCTGGTTGCCTTGAACCGTAAGGGGAATTCTGCCGTCCTGGGGCATTCGTCTTTCGGCTATGTCAAGATTTGCCATAACCTTTATTCTCGAACTGATAGCAACAGCTATATGTTTCGGCGGCGGTATCATCTCGTAAAGCACACCGTCGATTCGATAACGCATCTTGTATTCGTCCTCGAAAGGCTCGAAGTGAATGTCTGAGGCCTTGTCTTTTATGGCCTGCAAAAGCACAAGGTTGAGCAGTTTTTTGACCGGGTTCGATTCGGCAAGCTCTTTAAGTTCGCTAAGGTCGATGCTCTGGTCTCTGTCCTGAAATTCATCCAGAAATTCATCCTGCTCAAGCTGGGTTATCAGGTCATTAATACTCTCTTCTTCCTTGGAGTAATATTTCTTAAGTACCTCGTCGAGGTCGGCCGGTGAAGTAACTTTGGCCGATACTTTATAACCCATCAATGTGCTCAAATCGTCCGTCGCCTTGAAATTGTCGGGATTGTCGATGGCTACCGTCATAATGTTGTCTGTTTTACTGTATTCCAAAGGCACAACTCTGTAGGCATTGGCCATCTGGGCAGGCACCTGCTCAATAATAGACTTGTCGATTCCTACCCCTGCAAGGTCCACATATTCCATTCCCCTCTGCGCGGCCAGAGCCTTCCTTATCTGCTTTTCATTTATCAGACCTAACTCCATCGCTACCTGTCCGAGCAGAACCCCTCCGCCTTTTTTCTTCTGGACGGCTAAGCATTGATGAACTTTCTCTCTTGTCAAAACCCCCATCTTAACAAGGATTCTTCCTAATGTTCTCCCCCTTAATTGTTCAACTGGAATCTCTTTGGCCATATTAGACCTCCAATTTCACTTCTGCAGGCAAAACTTATTTTGCCTTTCTAATAACAATATACGCTCATAAAACCGCCATAGCAACAAATTTATGCATACGACATTTGGTATTTAAGATAATATAACAAAAACAGGTCTTCTATTTATATGTCTGCCAAGGTCAAAAATGGTTAAAAATAACCACCCCAATATGATAATTTGGGATATAACTATCGTCCTGATATGTATTTTTACAAATGAGGATAAAACCCGCAAAATTAAAGATACGGCAAACCCTTTTTCCCTCAATATTAACTTGACCGATAAAGAAATTACTCCGAAGCCCCAATAACAGGACCCATATCATCCAACTCTTTTCTAATCTCTTCGGTTCTGCCTCCCAGTTTCTTTTCCGCTTTTTCAAGCAGTGCACTTGGCTGTCTTGCCTTGTCGAGCATCTCGGAAAGCGCTATTTTGTCGTCATCATAGAGATCCCACAAATGGTCATCGAGAAGCTGCATACCAAGTTTTCTGCCCGTTTGGATACTTGAATCGATTCTATAGGTCTTGTTCTCACGAATAAGGTTAGCGATAGCAGGCGTTACAACCATAAATTCATAAGCCGCGACTCTGCCTTTGCCGGACTTCAAGGGGCATAATGCCTGGCTTAAAACCGCAATAAGATTAGTACTCAACTGAACCCGAATTTGCTCCTGCTGGTCAACTGGAAAAACGTTGACAATACGGTTTATCGTACCCTGGCAGCCGGTAGTATGAACGGTACTGAACACAAGGTGTCCGGTTTCAGCCGCTCGAATGGCATTTTCCATTGTCTCAAGGTCTCGCAACTCGCCGACAAGAATCACGTCCGGGTCCATCCGCAATACTCTCCTTAAAGCTTCGGAAAATGTCGGCACATCGACACCTATTTCTCGCTGGTTTACAATCGATTTTTTGTGAGGATGATAATATTCAATAGGATGCTCAATCGTTACTATATGATGGTCGAGGGTTTCATTGATATAGTTAATCATACTTGCAAGTGTCGTGGTTTTACCGCAGCCGGTCGGCCCGGTAACAAGAAACAGGCCTCTCGGCCTTCGGCAAAGTGCGGCACAAATCTTCGGAAGGCCAATCTGCTCAAAACTCATCAATTGAGATGGTATTTGTCGTAATACGAGCGTTACATTGCCTTTTTGCTTGAAAATAGACGTTCTGAACCTTGCCTTGTCCCCGAAGGCAAAACCAAAATCGGTACCGCCCACTTCCTGGAGTTCCTGCTGGTTTTTTTCCGGCGTGATACTTTTCATAAGCGAGTTTGTGTCTTCAGGTTCAAGCACTTTGGTTTCGAGCGACCTTAACCTGCCGTGTATTCTTAATACCGGAGGCCTGCCGACCGTAAGGTGCAAATCCGAACCGTCCATTTTTATACACGCATCGAGAAGTCTGTCTATATGTACAGTAGCCATTTTAAAATCCTATTCAAAATCAATCTAATAAAAGACCTTCCGCCTGTGAATGCTTTGAAACTTCCTCAGGCGTTGTTATACCCTTGAATACTTTTTCTTTTCCGTCCTCAAGCAGCGTTCTCATTCCGCCAGCCTTTGCCGCTTTACGCAATTCTGTCGCAGGGGCCCTGGCAAAGGCAAGTTCCCTCATCTCGGTATTCATTTCAAGTATTTCAAAAATACCCTGTCTGCCTTTATAACCGATATTATGGCATTTATTGCATCCTGCGCCCTTGTATATAGGATGATTTTTCACATCTTCCGGGCTGATATTGAGCAGCCGCAGATAATGCGGGTCGGGATGTTCATCAACAATCTTACAGGCGGGGCAAATCTTTCTAACGAGCCGCTGTGCCATAATAGCCTGAATCGAGCTTGCAACAAGGAACGGTTTTACGCCCATATCAATCAAACGCGTAATAGCGCTGGAAGCGTCATTTGTATGCAGCGTACTGAAAACAAGGTGGCCTGTAAGTGCCGCCTGGATAGCAATATCAGCAACCTCGCCGTCACGAATTTCACCGACAAGAATCACATTAGGCGCCTGACGCAGCATTGACCGCAGTATTTTAGCGAAAGTAAGTTGGATTTCCTCTTTCACCTGGCACTGGTTGATGCCCGCTACGTTATATTCCACAGGGTCTTCGGCGGTAATAATTTTCTTGTCCGGTTTGTTAAGCTCTTTCAGGGCCGAATAAAGCGTCGTACTTTTACCGCTTCCGGTCGGGCCTGTAACAAGAAATATGCCGTTCGGCCTTTTGATGATTTTCAAAAATTTCTCATTGTCCTCATCGCCAAGGCCAAGCGCCTGAATACCGATATTAATCGATTCAGGCTCCAAAATACGAAGTACGGTACTTTCGCCGTGATAGCCCGGAAGCGCCGAAACACGGAAGTCTATTTTTCTATTGTCGATTTCTCTCTGTATTCTTCCGTCCTGCGGAAGCCTTCTTTCAGAAATATCCATACCAGCCAGAATTTTCAAACGCGTAAGTACCGAAGCCTGCATATGTTTGGGAATATTATCTCTCTGGCTGCAAACACCGTCTATACGATAGCGAACCCGTACACGGTCGGTCATCGGCTCAATATGAATATCGCTTGCCTTCAGGTGAACCGCTTCGTCAATAATCATATTTACCAGACGGATAACCGGTCCTTCATCATCCTCTTCCGCCTCTTCGGCCTTTCTGATTTCCTCTTCAAGAGTATGACCTTCTTCTGCCAATTCGGCAGCAGTGGCGTCTATACTTGTCCTTACATTGTCGAGACTTCGGTTGATAAAGGCGCGAATCTTCGTCGGGCTTGCGATGGAACAATCGAGTTCGCTGCTGAGCCTGAAACGCAGCGTGTCCAGCATATCCAAATCCAGCGGGTCGCTGATAATCAGTTTCAGCCTGCCGTTTTCCTTGCCCAGCGGAAGAACATTATATTTCTGAACAATTTCCTCAGGTACAAGCTTCATTGTTTCCTGCGGAATCGAATGCTTATCGAGGTCCACATACGGAAGTCCGAACTGATGGGCAATCGCCTTGCAGATATTATCTTCCGAGACCAGCCCCAGCTCAATCAACGTCTCACCAAGCCGTTTGTTCTTCTGCTGACTGGCCTTTATAGCCTCAATAAGGGCCTCTTTGCCAATCAACTGGCTTTTGTAGAGTATTTCGCCTAATTTTCTCCGGTTTTTGGCCATAAAATCTATAGATACACTCCAACACTAATAGTTACCATAACTATACCATTATCGGCAAAATTGTTCAACCGCCCAATTTCAATCTGAGTAAATTAAGTGCGTTTTGGCAAGTTCTTAGTCTGATAAAATCCCTGTTTCTGGGCCCGAACAAAAATTTCTCTGTATCTACGCCCTTATCGGAAGCTATGGAAATATACACTAATCCGACAGGTTTTTTTTCACTTCCGCCCTGCGGTCCGGCAATTCCCGTCGCGGCTATCGCATAATTAGAATTAGCCTTTTTCCTCGCCCCGGCGGCCATGGCTCGTGCCGCTTCGGCGCTGACGGCGCCGAATTGTTCAATTAACGATTTTTCGACGCCAAGTTCAGATATTTTCGCCTCGTTGCTGTACGTAACCCAGCCGTAAGTAAAATATCCGCTTGAACCCGGTACATCGGTAATAATTTTGGCAATAAGACCGCCTGTGCAGGACTCGGCCAGAGCAAGGGTCTTTTTTTTCTCTAAAAGTTTCTGCCCCACAACTTCGGCAAGGCTTTGTTCGTCAAGACCGTAAACAAGACTGCCGAGAAGACCGCTAAGTTTTTCAATATCTTTTGCCGCCATTGTTTCAGCATTTTTTTTGTCCTTTGCCTTTGCGACGATGTGCAGCGTGATAATGCCGTGGTCAACGGTACAATTTATAAGGGGATTTCTGTCGCGATTCATCGAATCGCCCAACATTTCGACGATTGTGGACTCACCAGTGCCGATACACCTGACTTTTCTTACGATTAAAAAATCGCTGCTGGAAATCTCCTTCAGCTTCGGCAAAACAGATTCATCAAACATCTGCTTCATCTCGGAAGGCACTCCCGGAAATGCCGCGATGATTTTTTTGCCGTTTTTGTAAAATATTCCCGGTGCTGTGCCCAGGCTGTTTTCAATTTCGCCTGTGCCGGCTGGAAGATAGGCCTGGACTTTGTTCTTTTCAGGCATTGGGTAGTTTCTGGCTGCGAAAAACTTTTTTATTTTCTCCTCAATTTCGGAATGATATTCAAGTTTTACGTTCAGAAATTGGGCGATTCCATTTCTTGTCAGGTCGTCATCTGTAGGGCCCAGGCCGCCGGTAATTAAAATTATATCCGCTTTGCCGAATGCGTATTCAATCGCGTTTTTAATCTGGCCGATATCATCGCCTACATCACAATTATAAACCACCGGCACCTATATGGTAAGCAGCCTACCGCAAAGCCAACTGCTGTTTGTATTTACAGTATGGCCGTTCAAAAGCTCATTACCAATACTTATTATCGCAGCATTATTCATATCTCAAAATTTAACCGTCTAAACCAGAATCTGAATCAGCAGAATCAACGAATTATTATAAACATTCAATTTTTTCAAATTGCAATCAAGGCTTTTTCAAAATTTTCGACCATAAAATATTTGCTTTTACCTTTTCGGATTATTGTATGGCCTTCGGCTTGTAATCTCTTCTTGAGGTTTTCAAGGCCGCCGGGATATTTTTCATTCAGTATCCCGCTTGTTTTCAGGGTTCGCCAGTAAGGAGTAATATTCTTTTTGCCCTGTTTTTCCATCTCATCAGCAGCATGGGCAGCTATCCAGGAAAAAATGCCGGTTGTAATAGGGCAGCCTATCGTAGCTTTGTGTTTTTTTGCCAGGATTTGCCTGATCTCGTTTATTGTTATAAGTTTTCCTTTCGGAACTTTGCGCATAATTTCGCCAACTTCAATCGGAGCTAGAATAACAAAAGTGCCAGTGCCCCAGCGTTTGGATTTTTTCGACTTTCGGCAAATCTTTACTGTCTGCCAGTTTTTCCTGCCAGGTGGCTTTCTTTTTCATATCATCCTCATAACCAATATACCTTGTTTAAAATTCAACCATTGCTTTGATAACGCCGTCTTTGTAGCCTGCGGCGGTATTATTTTACAATTTTAAATTTTCAATCTTAAATCTTCAATTGTCTTACACATTAAACCTGAACAATATCACATCGCCGTCCTGAACGACATAGTTTTTGCCTTCGAGCCGAACTTTGCCGGCGGCTTTAACCGCTTTTTCATCACCGAGCTTTTTCAAATCGTCGAAGTGCATCGTCTCAGCTCTGATAAAACCGCGTGCTATGTCGCTGTGAATTTTACCTGCCGCGTCAACAGCCGTCATGCCCGCTTTTATCTGCCATGCCCTGGTCTGTTCATCGCCAAATGTAAGAAACGTAATAAAACCAAGCGATGAATAACAACTTTTAACAAATTTTTTTATAGCGGGTTCGTTTATTCCCAAATCTTTCATAAAATCAATCCGGCTTTTTTCATCAAGCTGACTTATCTCATATTCAATCTCAGCACAAACGCTGATCACCGGCACGGTTGAATCGATAATACCTGCCGTGTCAAAGCTCTGCGCGGGATTGCTTTCTGCCGTATTAAAAACAACCACTATAGGCTTGAGCGTCAAAAAGCCCAGCGGTTTTACAATCTCAAGTTCAAGGTCGTTTGCAATGGCGGTCTTTAAAGGTTTTTCCGCCTCGATAGTCTGCCGCAGTTTCAATTGAATCTCAAGTTCCGCTTTTTGCCTGGCCTGGTCTTTCGAAGGCTTGTTGACCTGTTTTTCAAGTTTCTCGATTCGCGTCTCGACAAGCTCAAGGTCGGCAAGAAGTATTTCGGTCATCAGCTCTGAAAGTTCCTTCAAAGGCTCTGCCTTAATTCCCGCATTGTCAAACGCCCTTATAACGAGTACCAGCAACTCTGAGGTTCTTACCTGGTTGAGAAGCCTCCTTGCCGCCGCTCTTGTATGGTCATCGGTGAAAGATACGCCCGGCAAATCGATACAGTCTATCGTGGCGGGGACATTCTTTTTCGGCTTATATAAATTAAAAAGCCAGTCAAGTCTCTCGTCGGGAACTTTGGCAATTACCTCTTCAATCTGCGCTGCGCCCGGCTGGCCCATTTGTCTGCCGCTGACCGCCGCAAGTAATGTACTTTTGCCCGAACCTGTTATGCCGAGAAATGCTGTTTTCATCCCGCACCTTTCTTAGCCACAAAGGCACCAAGACACTAATTTTTTTATTTATATATTATTTTTAGTGCCTTTGTGTCTTCGTGGCTCCTTCCATTTTAAAAACACTGCCGCCGAAACAATCGTACGCTACAACCGCGGGAAAATCCTTAACCTCAAGTTTTCTTATCGCCTCTGTACCCAAATCTTCATAAGCGGCCGTCTCGGCGGAAACTATATATTGACTCAAAAGCGCCCCTGCTCCGCCCAGCGCCGCGAAATGAACCGCGCAATGTTTTTTCAAGACATCCCTGACCGCATCGGAGCGATAGCCTTTGCCAATCATTCCCTTCAGGCCTGCCGCCAAAAGTATCGGTGAAAAATTGTCCATTCTCGACGAGGTCGTCGGGCCTGCCGAGCCGATCACCGCCCCGGGCGGCGCAGGCGTAGGACCGACAAAATAAAAAACCTGTCCTTTAATCGGTATCGGCAATTCCTTGCCTTGTTCGAGGAGTTCGCAAAGCCTTTTATGTGCCGCGTCGCGAGCGGTATAAACAATACCGCTTATGGCGACCTCATCGCCGGCTTTTAAGGAACGAACAATATCATCTGTTAAAGGTGTCGTTATTTTCTTCATAAAGGCCTATTTTACATAGAAGCACCTGTTTTGCACGTCAAATAATTTGTTGTCGAAGGCCTGAAAAAATGTTATTGTTTATATGGCTATGAACCCCGCACTTTCCAAATATTCATTATGTTTGTGTTTCTTTGAAAGGAATAATAGTTTGTATATTGCATATGACAATTTTTTAAAGAAGAATGATCTAAAAGAAGGTGCGGGATGAAATATCCCATCTTTTTAAACCTCGAATCAAAGCGCGCGGTGGTTATCGGTGCAGGTTCTGTCGCCGCGAGGAAAATATTAGGACTTCTCGATGCCAAAGCACGCCTCGTTGTCGTTGCCGAACATATCGACGACGCCCTCAAAGCCAGATGCAAAAATACAGATATCGAATTCGTAGAGGCAAAATATTCGAATGACCATCTTGTCGGCGCGACCATCGCCTTTGCGGCAACAAACGACAGAAAAATCAACGAGCAGATTTACAAAGACTGCCAGCAGCTTGAAGTACTTTGCAATGTGGCAGATGAGCCCGACCTTTGCGATTTTTATGTTCCCGCCATAATTAAAAGGGATAGCCTGCAGGTCGCCGTCTGCACCGAGGGCAACTGTCCCGCTTATGCAGGCCATTTAAGACGCAAGCTTGAGGAAGTCATCACCGAAGACCACGGCCGATTTTTAACGGAACTCGAAAAGCTGAGACAGGAAGTTTTCAATCTCGTAAGCAATGAGGACAAAAGAAGAACCATTCTCGGCACCCTTGCCGGCGATGAGGCGTTCGAAGTATTCAAAAAAAACGGCCCAAAAGCTCTTGGCGATTGGGCCGAAAAAATCATCAGCGAATCAGAAGATTAGGCTTTAATCTTTTCGATAGTTACTTCCATATATTTCTGACGATGGCCGATACGTCTCTTACTGGCCTTGCGCCGTTTGAAATGAGTCGGATATAACTTCCGGCCTTTTACAATCGAATCGGTGGCTGTATCAGCAAATTTACCTGTAACCTTTGCGCCTTCAACATAAGGCGTGCCTATCTTTGCAGTCTTGCCTTCACCTACGAGCAGTACTTTATCTATCTCTATCTTTTTGGCGTCAGAAGCCACGTCTGCAAGTTCGATCTTTATAACATCGCCCTGCTTGACCTTATACTGCTTGCCGCCCTGTTCTATTACCGCGTACATCAAATTATCTCCAGTATTTATAAAAGGTTAACCGAAATTAAGGGGCGTATTATAGAAACTCGGGGTATCCATGTAAAGCAAATTCTTATCTGAAAAAAGAGATGGTTAATCCTTTTTGGGGACAGGATTTAAGGTATTTATCCGTTTCCGGACTATCGGGCCGACATTATCGTTCAGATAAAGTCGGCCCGCAGTCAGAATGGGCAGGAACTTATAATTAACAGCTTTCTGCTGTCAGGCAAACTGAACAGCTACGCCTATTGTAGCGTCGCTGATAAGGGAATCGCGCTGTACCCGTATAACCTTTCCGGTTTTTATTCTGGCAAATTGGCCTTTCTTTTTGGCAAGATTAACGGTACGCGGGAAATTAATCTCCACAACGTGTCCGGGTCTTACCGGCGTGGACATAGGCAGCGAAAGCAATGCACCGCCTTTTGCCACATTGATTGTTCTGCCGTTGAAGAACCTGTTTGCCTCCGGCAGCCAAAGACTGACCGGCCAGCTAAGGTCTGTGCGATTAAAATTACGATTCTCGACCGATGTCTCTAATACCTGTGTCATAATATAAACTCCATTTTAAAAATAACTCGGTCCAACCTTCTATGATTTTATCGACAATGTGAAAGTAGGTAAAATAGAATATTTAGGGAAAATGACGAACTTTGGGGAAATTTTTAAAGATTTGGTATTTTCAAATTAAAGCTGTGCTTTTATCGGATGTTAATTTAATTTTTTTTTGACAAATTAAAGGACACCCAACATCGGCTATGGTTTTAGCGCAAAAATCCTGATTTCGGCAGTATCTTCCGGGTTTGAACCGTCGGCCCTTAATACTTCTTGCAATATTCACCTGATAACTATAAAGTACCGGTCTTTTGCCGGGCGATTAGCTCAGTTGGTAGAGCAGCTGA
>JAHJUV010000027.1 GCA_018828825.1 Planctomycetota bacterium
CAGGTGAACTAAATTCCATAACTTATCCTTCCCTAATTTATGGTTAATTCTGTTCTCTTTGCCCAACGCAAACGGTTGTTGCCGACTATGCCGGCGATAATACCATATCAATATCTGTTTGAAAACCTTTTTTTACACAAACAATAAAGTCCTGAGATGAGCTGGTTTTAAACAAAAACAGTTCCTGGAAGACATAAAGCAAACTGTAAAATATCGAAAACTGTGAGAAAAACGTTTCTAATCAAATATTGAGACCTGACAAATGGACTGATTCTACTGAAAATGCCGGTAAAGCCGTTTATCTTTCAATCGGCCACGGATTTGGCGACAACCTGATGGCTACGGCTGTCATCGCAGGAATTAAAAAAGAATTCCCCGATATGAGAATTTTCGTCCTCACAAAAAGACGATGGGAAATTTTCGAAAACAGCCCTGATGTTGCCGCCTGTTATAACGGGCGGGTCGTAATGGGAAAAAACCTTCGCTCTACAAAAGAGCGATATCCCTGCAATATAAACATAACTGCCGACCTGCCCTGCAGCCCCTGTTGGCTGGAAAAACCGTGCGAAAAACCGGTATGCAAAGTTCTGCTCGCCCCGGAACTCATTATGCAAAAACTAAACGAGTTATTATATCCCCGTTAATTTTTTATAAATCCCTATCACATCCTGTGCCGTTCTCTGCCAGGTATACTGTTTATTTCTTTCCGCTCCCGCCGCAATCAAATTTCGTCTCAGGTTTTCATCATTTGAAATTTTTACAATCGCATCTGCAATCGATTCTGTACTGGAGGGGTCAACGTATAAAGCCGCGTCGCCCGCAACTTCAGGCATCGATGAAATATCCGATGTAATTACCGCTGTTCTGCAGGTAAATCCCTCAAGAATAGGAATGCCGAAACCCTCGTAGAGACTCGCAAAAATCAATGCCTTCGCACAGCCGAGCCACGGACGCAGATCGTCAACAACTCCGGCCCAAAAAACATTTTGATAATGACCGCTTTTAAGTTTTCTTACGAATTCCTCTTCTCGTTTCGGCAATTGTCCTATTACTATAAGTTTGAGGTTTTCAGGCAAAAATCTCCTGCCCGATTCAAAGGCCTCAACTGTACGGGAAATATTCTTTCGTCTGTCCGGAGACGAAATAACAACGAGGTAATCCTCCAGTTTTTGGCCCAGTTTCCCCGACAATTGAAGCATTATTTTATTTTTCTGCTCCGTATTATATTCCAAAGCTTCAAAACCCGCTGCCAGCGATATAACATCAACCTTATTAGTGTCTATTTCAAAGACTGAACACAAATCATTCTTTGTCGACTGCGATACAGCTACAAAATGGTCGGCTTTCCTGACGGCATTTTCGAACCTGTCAAGTCTTGACTTCGTGTATAACTGCGGCAATTTATAACGTCTAAGGTCGTGAACCGTCATAAGACGCGGCTTGCCGCTGGTCGGAGGCATCAGATGATGAAAACAATGATAAATATCGAAATCACTAGTCAGATACTCCAGTTTGGGATAATCAAAATAATTCCAGAAATTTTCAAGCCACCGCATTTTCACTGTCAGTGTTTTTGATTCCATCGCCTCCGGTAGTTCACTCTTGACTATTTCCTTTATCCTTGACGCAAAACGACTCGAATGAAACAGCACCAATTCAGGTTTATCATCTATCGCCGCAAATCCTTTCAGCAGCCCCATACCGAAAGTATAAAAACCCGAAAATTTATTTATAACTACAGGATTGAAATCTATTGCCACTCTTATATCCGATACAGTTCGCGCCCTTTTAACCAAAGCCCTGCTGTTTTCTTTTATATCTGAGCGGTCTTGGCTGCCCCACAGTGCAGGATGAAGCCGGTTTTGGGCTATAAAAAACCAAAGAAGCGTCTTCAAATGAAAATGTCTCTTCAGGGATTTCGTCAAAAAATCACAGGCGGTCGTTCTCATAGATTCTCTAATCGCGTTTCTTGCGGCCCGGTACTGCTCTTTGCTCAATCTGGCCATTGCGACTTTATACGGTATCACTCTTCTACCTCCGCCGTTGTAGTAAAAATTCTCGAGAACCCTGAATTCAATATTGCTGTTGGCAAAACAAATTCTCGAAATATTTCCGCTGTGTCGCCTTCTTTTAAAAACCGGCTTGTCTATGCTGATAAAATCATAATCCAGTGAAAGCCGAAGCCACAAATCATAATCCGAGCAAACGGGCAAAGAATTATCAAAGCCTTCGGCTTGAACCAGAACCTTCTTCGGAAAAAGAGAACCGCAGGAATGTATTAATATGTTTTCAAAAAGATGCCTTGTTATTCTCCCGTTGAACAGTTTCTTCTTGCCCCTCCGCAAAATATTGCCATACTTATCTATTGCAACGTAAGGCCCATAAACAACAACATCTTCAGACCCTTGCGGCATTACCTCTGCCATCTTTTCAAGTGCGTCAGGATATAAAAGGTCATCGGAGTCAAGAAATGAAATGTATTTCCCGCTTGCAAGCTCGATGAGTTTATTTCTTGCATTGGCGTCCCCGGTATTTTCCTGCCAATAGTAGCGCACATTATAGCCGTTTTTCTCGAACATCTGCTTTGTGCTGTCGGTTGAGCCGTCATCGACTATAACAACTTCGAAATCCCTGTATGTCTGCGCAAAGACACTGTCGAGAGTTTCTTTTAAAAAATGTTCCCTGTTATACGTCGGAATACAAACGCTGATATTCGGCATTCGGACAGTACCCGCACAAATTATGTTACAATTAATTGCGTCTCATAAAGGCTCTTGTACAGGCTGCAGTCTTTTACAAGCTCGTCGTGTACGCCTTGTGCTATAATTTGGCCGCGATTCATAACCACTATCCTGTCGGCTGATATAACCGTACTGAAACGATGAGCTATCACAAAGCTGGTCCTGTCGTGCATCAGCTCTTCCAGTACCTTATGTATCTTGGCCTCGCTGTCGGCATCGACCTGGCTCATCGCCTCGTCAAAAATTAATATCGATGGATTTTTCAATATCGCCCGGGCGATAACTATGCGCTGCAGTTGGCCGCCGCTAAGGCCGGTCCCGTGCTCTCCGATAACTGTGTTATAGCCGTCAGGCAGCGGTTCTATGAATTCATGAACATACGCCCTCCTGGCTGCCATAATAACCTCATCCATTGTCGCATTTGGATTGCCGTAACTGATATTTGCAGTTATTGTATCGTTAAAGGTTACAACCTCCTGAGTAACCATTGCAATTTGATTACGCAGGCTTTTAAGCGTACAATCCGATATATCTACCCCGTCTATCAGTATTCTGCCGCTGTCCGGATTGAAGAATCGCGGCAGCAGATTTACCAGCGTCGTCTTGCCCGAACCGTTCGGGCCCACCACTGCAATATTATGGCCGGCTTGGACTGATAAGTTTATGCCTTTTAAGACAGGCTCATTGCTTTTCGGATAGGTAAAAACTACATTCTGAAACTCGATTTTATTTTTCAGCGGACTAATTTCGACAGAACCCGGCTTTTCATATTCGACCTCGCTGTCCAAAAGCTGAAAAACCCTGTCGGATGCCGCGTTGCAATTCTGAATCTGATTCCATACGTCACTGGTTTTTCGAACCGACTCGGCCGCTACCCCCAGCGCAATCAATATACCAAAGAACGTACTTGGCTGCATATTGCTATCGGTAACCCATATTATGCCCAAAAGAAGAGCCGCTGAGCCGGCGAACATACCGAGCACATCAAGTAAAGGACCCGTTACGGAATCAACCTTGGCCAAACGCAACGACTGCTTGAGAAGGGTCCTGCTTATACCGTTATAAACCTGCGATTCATACTGCTGACGATTATACACTTTGACAACGCGAATCGAAGAAACCGCCTCCTGAAGCTTTCCGAGCATGACCGCGGTGCTTCGAAGAGATTTGCCGGCATATTTTCGTATTTTTTTACCGAGACTGGAAAAAATAAACAGTACGGCCGGGGCGGATATAAGAAAAATCAGCGTAAGCTTATAATTCAATATCATAGCAAAGGTCAGCATAAAAAACGCTTTCATCGGCTCCTGAAAGTTTTTCCCGAGAAAAACTTTAATACCTTTGCCAATGCCGTTAACATCGCCAATCATTCTGCTGATAGCGTCACTGGTGCCATGCGCCGTAAAATATCCCACCTTCATATTCATCGCATGGGCAAAAAGCTCTTCACGAAGCCTTGCGGTGGCTACCTGTACAACTTTTGCGCCATAATATTTTTGAATAAATGTCCCCAGGCATCGGAATATCGTTACCCCTATCATCGCAACAATTATAAACATCACAGCTTTTTTCTTCGCCTCCTTGCTGTTATCGCGAGGCAAAAGACTTATCGCCTTCTGCGCATTTTCCATTAAAGCCCATCTTGCCGACCAGCTTGTGCGTGTTATAAAACCGGCATCATCATACATCCATTTCGCAGGCTTTTTCATTACAAGCTTTAGCGTAGAAATTTCTCCGGCGCTGAATCGGCGAACATCCATTTTTAAAACCCCCTCACCGGACGATAACGCGAGAATCTCAAGCATTTTTGCGGACAATTGCTTTGACTCGACAGTATCATTCGAATCATCGCTGACAAATACTACTATATCGCCCGCCCTGAAACCAAACTTGGCGGCAAGGCTGTCCTTTTTAACTTTGTTGATTTTCAAACCATAAATCATTTCCTCGTTATGAATGATGTCTGTCGTATCCGGAACATAAAAATCTATTCCATAACGATTCTCGCAGGTTTTTCGGTCTATCCAGCCGTGAAGTCCCTCCTCTCCCATCATCACTTTCAGCAGCGGGATGACCGTCATAAAACTCAACGCGAACAACGAGCTGACTATGAACACGGCCACCAGCAGCAACACTACCCTCGGCCACTGCGGCCAAACATACTTCCATATACGCCTGTAATAACTCATTTAAATATCTCCTATCAGCCAAAATTGTCCCCGCAAAAGCGGAGATTAACGCCGCATACGGTAACAGAATAACCCCCGCAGGTCAAGATTTGAAACCTGTCCCAAAAACCGCAAAGACGGACTAATGCTCCCTGATTTGTGTCCAGTTAACAGCTTTTCTGTCGAGTTCGAGGATTTCGGTGCTGTTTATAAGCCACTTTTATCCGGCGTCTTTTTGAAATAGAACCTCGCCTTTACAATCAAAAACGGCTTGCCCATTTTTGCTATTTCACTCTCTTCGGCAAATTTCACAAACGCCTCTGTCGTAAAAACCGCTTGATTATTTTCTATCTCCGTCTTTCGGCTAATAAATGTTACCCTGTCAATCATTGCCGTCTCGAACAATGCCTGACAGTACGCGATTATGTACTCTTTCGAACTATGTACGGCATCGAAGTAATCATCGGCGATTATCTCTCTAATCGGCTCAATTTTTCGCTCTTCAAAAGCCTTGATGCCTTTGTTGACGGCCCCGAGTATTTTCTCTCTGTCGGTTTGGACAAAAAACGCTATCGCAAAAGACGAGACTATAATTACAGCCGGCACAAGCATCTGCCACCAGTGTTTTTTGTCGGGCTTTAGTATCCTGAAAAGCCATATTGCAATCATAGAAACGATGGCTGCGGCAATTCCTGTAAACGGATATTCGAAGATATTCCACATAGTCTTAATTTCTCAGGGCTTGTATTTGTGCCGGTATTCGGCCTTTGCGTTTAATAAAGTTTGGCGAAGCGACTTTTGAGACTTTCATAATAGGGGCCGAGCCAAGCAGTCCGCCGAAATGTACGATTTGTCCCGCCTTTTTGCCGGGTATAGGTATAATTCTCACGCCGGTGGTCTTGTTATTTACGACGCCGATTGCCAGTTCGTCGGCGATAATTGCGCTGAGGACATCGGCAGGCGTACTGCCCGGCACAGCGAACATATCTAAGCCGACCGAGCAAACGCTTGTCAGGGCCTCAAGTTTTTCAAGATTAAGCGCGCCAGTTCTCACCGCGCGAATCATACCGGCATCCTCACTAACCGGAATAAATGTTCCCGACAAACCGCCTACATTTCCAGATGCCATTGCACCACCCTTTTTTACCGCATCCATCAACATTGCTAATGCCGCAGTCGAGCCGGGACGACCCATCCGCGACACCCCCATCGCCTCTATTATTTCCGCTACCGAATCGCCGCGTTTCGGCGTCGATGCAAGCGAAATATCAACAATACCGAAATCGACACCCATTAACTCCGCAATCTCCCTGCCTATAAGCTCTCCAGCTCTTGTGATTTTGAAAACCGTCCGTTTTATAACCTCCGAAAGCATCGTTAAATCACACTTGGGATTATTGGCGACAACGTCCCTGACAACGCCCGGCCCTGATATACCTATATTGAGCGAAAAGTCAGGCTCGCCGATACCGTGATGGGCGCCCGCCATAAAAGGATTATCTTCAGGCACATTGGCAAAGACGGCAATCTTCGCGCAGCCGATACCGTTTTTGCTTCTGGCCGAAAGGTCTTTCAGAATATGTCCGACCTTTTCAATCGCCGTCATATTCATACCGGCCCTGCTCGATGCAAGATTGAGAAATCCGCATAATCTTTGAGTTTGCGATAACGCCTGCGGTATCGAATCAATAAGCAGTTCATCGGCTTTTGTCATTCCCTTGTGGACGAGGGCGCCGAAGCCGCCGATGAAATCAATGTTCGCTTCCTTAGCCGCCCTGTCGAGCGTTTTGGCTACGGAGACAACCGTTGAAATTTTTCGAGGCAGCGGCTCAATCAGCAATGCAACCGGCGTTACGCTTATTCGCCTGTTGGTAATCGGAATGCCGTATTTGTCCTCAAGCTGGTCGGCGCATTGATTTAAGCGTTTGCCCATTTCTGAAAGCCGTTTATAAATCCTCTTATTAAACGCCGTCAGGTTCCTGTCCATACAGTCTTTCAGGTTAACGCCGAGCGTAACGGTTCTTATGTCGAAATTCTGCTCGATAGTCATCTTTACCGTTTCAAAAACCTCTTCTACCGATATTCTCATAACCCGTTCCTTTATGTTAATAAGACCAAATAACATTACTAATGTACCCAAAATCAGGACAGCGGCAACAATAATTTGGGCGGGTTTTTGTTTTCTCCCTGCGCTATCGCTTGGGCTCTGTTGCGGGAAATTTAAAACTGCAAATTCGCCGTGATATTTTTTCGCGGCGGCATCATAC
>JAHJUV010000028.1 GCA_018828825.1 Planctomycetota bacterium
CACATCAAAAAAATTATATTTTTTCAAAAAAACAACCGTTTTTTCCGCTTTTTTTCGATGGTACATACCGGCTCAATATGTTATCACGTTAGACAGAGGTATAGAAAGGTTTTTAATGGCTCTCGATAATAAAGATTTGAGCAGGTTCTTGGAGGTCGCTGTCGTTTCTGCCCGCCTGGCGGGCCAACATGCCCTCGAGCAGATAAACTATGCAAAGGCAGTCCAGAAGAGCACCACCGAGCTCGTTACCGATGCCGATACCCGCTGTCAGCAAATTATAGTCGATACCATTATGCAAAACTTCCCTGCCCACGGAATCGTAGCCGAGGAGGGAAAAGCAGGGGCCATTTTCAAACAGCCTCCGAGGGGCGATAACGATATCTGGTGGGTTATCGACCCTATCGACGGCACGAATAACTTCGCGCAGCGTGTAATGAATTTCGCCGTCAGTATAGGAATAATCCATCAGGGCAAACCTGTACTGGGCGTGATTTTCGAGCCTTCGACAGATTCGATGTTCACCGCCGCCGGAGATGCTCCGCCCCAGTATAACGGCAGTAAAATCAAAGCCAGCGATAACGATATTACCATTTTCGAAAGCATCGGAATTGAAAGCGTTTTTGTTAACGGTCCTCCGCCGTGGATTACTTACCTGATGAAAACTCTCCGCTGCCGGAGCCTTGGCACAACTGCTATGCACCTTGCCTATGTCGCCAAAGGTTCGTTTATCGCTGCCGCAGTCCAGAGGCCGAAACTTTGGGACATAACTGCAGGAACATTTTTAGTAGAATCTGCCGGCGGGATTATAACAGATTGGAAAGGCGGCCCGATTTGGCCGGTCGATATGCAAACTTATACCGGCCAAACTATTGAAACTCTCGTTGCAAACAAAAAAGTCCACAAAAAACTGCTTGAAATTATCGCAGCCGAGTGATTCTGCGTAAATTCGTTATCGCTGTGCGGTTTTACTTTTTCTCTGCCGCTTCTTCTAACTTCTCTATTTCTGTGAATTTAACCAGTGCCGAGCTGCTTAACGGGTCGCTTGTAATTTCACCGACAAGACCAACCTTTTTACCGAAATAATCTGCAAAATTAACGTCTGCGACCTCACCGACGGCCTCAGCATAGCATAGCGGGACATCGTTTATATCAACTATCAGAAACCGTTTGTTGCCTGTGGGCCTGCCCTCGTAAATAACCGACTGTTTAAATATTCCAACAACAGCGTATTTACTTGCCTCTGGAAGATTTTCGGCTGTTTCCTTATGACTTTCTTCAATTTCCGTCAGCTTGTCTTGCAGTTCGGCCTTTTGCCCTTCAATCAGGCCTATCGATTCTTTCGCAAGTTCGCATCTTTCTATATCCTTGAGCAGGTATTTGGCATAGTCGCCTGCTTTTCCGCTGTTGGCGTCCGCGACGAGAACTTCGAGTTCAGCCCTTATTTTTGAGTAGTTCTGCTCAGCGAGCGGTTTTACCTTTTCATCTTCGGCCTGTTTCGCAAGGTCGTAATACAGTTCTATTTTTCTGCTGTCGCCGCCGAGCTGGTCCATAAGTATGCCCGGCCTCGAACCAGCTGCGGATTTCGGCACCTTAATATCTATTTCATCTGCCTTGCGAATGAATTTTATATATTGACCGCTCGTCCACAGCGTCGCCCCTTCCGGCGGACTGATTTTGTAATAGTCGCCGACTGCCGCGCCGAGTATGCGGACCTTTTGTCCTTTGTCCAGTGCAATCTGAACACTATCGCTGACCATCGCGTCCCGCTCGTCCGCCCCCGCATAGACCCTGACGTTATCTCCACTGACGATTCCGATGCTCGGATTATTGACATTGGTTTGAACATACTGCTTGAAAATCCAGGAGAAACTTCCTTGCGGCGGCAAAATCTGGCTCCAACTGAATTTTTGACCAACAACGACTACCCTCGCCGGTGTGCTGATTTTGCCGCAGCCGTAGTAGTTCATTCCGGGGCCGGAACGCACGTTCAGGTCGGCTCCTGTTATTTCGCCGATGTAGGGGAACTGAGCCTCGTTCACTTCCGCCGGCCCAGGTTCCGGCGAACCAAGCGCAGCAGGTCGTTTTTCGTCGGCAGCTGTTACTATCGAAGATAATAGAATCGCTGTTATTATTGCTGACTTAAAAAACCTGTTCCATTCCATTTTATCTTCCCTTTCCTTAAGAAAGTATCGTTTCTATACTTACAGCACAATATCCGAAATCCGAAATTCCGTCTACTGCTACTGTCTACTGTATTCTGTCTACTGTATTCTGTTTTAATTATCGCACATACAAAAGCGTTGTCAACCCCGCACTTTTTTAAGATTTTTCGCAGAATTGAGAGCTTTTCAGGCGTTTTTACCCGCAAATTCTTGTCCGATATAGCAGGGTTCAGAGCCGCGACCGTAAGCGAGCGGTATATTTGTTCAAAAAATTGGGAAAGGATAATTCCGTTTGCCTTATAAGCAATTACACGATAAAATCAGGCCTGCCCGCCAGTGGCGGGTAAAAATTTAAGTTGAGGCGGGCACGGGCAAGGGAATGACAAGGGAGCTGACATATATTAGCTTGTTTAGCAATGCTGGAATTGGCTGTTATGGGTTTAAACAAGCCGGTTTCGAATGTATTGCCTCTAATGAACTTCTCGAAGAAAGAATCAAATTTCAACGATATAACAAAAAATGCCGACACGATTCTGGTTATATATGTGGCGATATCACTTTAAAATCAACTAAGGATAAAATTTATCAAGAAATTAAATTTTGGGAAAAACACGAAAAATTAAAAGATGTTGATGTCGTTATAGCTACACCACCCTGTCAGGGGATATCTGTTGCCAATCATAAAAAGAAAAATGAACTAAGCCGGAATTCATTGATTGTCGAGTCCATTCTTATCACCAAAGAAATTAATCCCAAAATATTTTTGTTTGAGAATGTTAGAGGATTTTTAAAAGCAGATTGCTCTGATGTAGATGGAACTATAAGACAAATTAAGCAGGCAATCGAATTAAATTTGGGCAATTATAATATTTTATACAAAATAATTAATTTTGCTGATTATGGCAATCCATCCAATAGGAACAGAACCGTAGTATTGGGTGTTAGGAAAGATTTAAAAGACGTAACGCCATTTGATATATTTCCTGATAAAGAACAGGCTCCGATACTCAGAGACACCATAGGTTATTTGCCCGCACTTAAAAAAATGGGAGAAATAAGTAATGAGGATGTTTACCATTTTTTTAGAGCTTATCCTGAAAGAATGGAACTGTGGATAAAAGATTTGAAAGAGGGGCAGTCGGCTTTTGAACAGACGAATCCAAAAAAGCAACCTCATCAAATTAAAGAGGGCAAAGC
>JAHJUV010000029.1 GCA_018828825.1 Planctomycetota bacterium
GATATCCGCGTTTTGCCAGCTGAAGTTTTCAATGTCGATAATTTTCTGAATTTTGGGACAAACAACCCCCCTGTCAGAGATGACCAGGGCATCGATGGAATCGGTTACTCTTTTATTCGGTTTTGTAAGAATTTCTGTCATTTTTTTACTGCAATTTGTTTAATACAGGCTTATTTCGACAGTTTCGGGGCTCGACTTATGTTCAAAAGAGGCACTTGACCATAAATATTAAATATATTAGGATTTTATCGGTCTTTGATTGTAATTTTTCAAAAGCAGGGTATGGCGGGGCGTTTGGTCTGCTTCTCCTGGCGCCTTTCGGCACGATAATAATGCTTTGTATTCTTGCGTTTTCGAATTGGCCGGCAGACAAAAAGTCTTAACAGCGAGTGCGAGGCGGTCAGGCGAATATTGATGAGCCGATGCGCAGAATCGTAGCGCCGTTTTCGATGGCGATTTCGTAGTCCTGGCTCATTCCCATACTGAGGTGTTTAAAGTCCGGTCCTCCGATTTTTTCACCGCGAATTTCTTCGAACAGTTCATGTGCGCGGGCGAAGCAGGCTTTTGCAATGTCCTTGTTGAGTGTAAGAGGCCCCATAGTCATTAGACCGATGAGTTTCAGGTTCGGCATCGTAACAATCTGCTCGGCCAGATGAACAGCGGCGCCTACCGGAACACCGTATTTTTGTGGTTCTTGTGAGCAATTTACCTGCATCAGGATTTTGGGGCAGATATCGAGTTTTTCGGCGTTTCTGCTTATTTCCTCGGCAAGCCGGAGCGTATCGACCGAGTGGATTATTTGGGAAGCTCTCAGTAACTGGCGAACCTTGTTTCTCTGAAGATGACCAATCATATGCCAGTTGATTTTCTTCGGCAGGGCGGGGTCATCGGGATTCTGCTGCAGGAAAACCTCGATATCGTCAGCGGCAACTTTCAGGTGCTGGACCCTGTTTTCGCCAAGCTCACTGCACCCGAGACGGGCAACCTGTTTTACGGCGTCGAAGTTAGCTGATTTCGTTACGACGACGAGAGTTATTTCGGAACTGTCCCGTCCGCACCTGGCGCAGGCGGAAGCGATATTGTTGCGAACCTTTTGCAGATTGTCAGCAATTTTATTCATTAGTATTTTTCATCAGGGCAGAAACTTTGCCGTATTTTTAAGTTTTCGCGGCAGGTATTCACTTACGACGTAATCCAGGCCGTGTTTTGCAAAGGCCTGCTGCTCGACACGAACGCCCATCTTCAGCATCTGGTTTATCGCGGCCTGCCAGGGCTTGTGATGTTTTACAAACGGGTCGTTTTTTAGGGCATCTTTAGCACGTTTTATATCCACCTCTTTCAAAGGATGTGTCGGCAGCTTGTAATCGATAATATCCTGTGGAGTTACGCCGAGAAATCTTGTCTTGGGGACGCAGAAAAACTGGTTCAGGTGAGCGGCATTGCCGGAGCCGACCTTCAGCGTCCTGTAAATATTGAAATAACCATAAGGATCGCCATCGACAAAGGCGTAAACGGGCACTTTAAGTTTATCCGAGAGTCTGCGGACGAACCTTCGGCACGCACGTGTAGGAACGCCTCCCATACTTATCAGGATGCAGTTGTTTTTGTCCCAATAGTCGTATTTTACGAGTCTTTGAAACATACCGGCCGTTTCAATGGCGAGGACAAATTTTGCGTTGCTTGAAAATTCAAGGTCCTCGACGTCGATTGGAATGGAATATGAGCCGGAGCCGAACCGTGTGCAGTCGATTTTCAGCTTTTTACCTTTGGCGTCGGAGTCTATGACGACAAGTTTGCCGGCGACTTCGCCGCCTTTTTCTTCGGGGATAAATTTAAGCTGTTCACGGTTGACGCCGAACATTGCCTCGACATCATCCATAATCGTGTCGGATTCGGGCTGCTCGGCAAAGCCCGCCTTGCCCCAGTTTTTCGAGATATAATAGGCCTCCCTTTTTGTGGCCATATCACTTTTTTCGATAAGTTCCTTGGAAAGAGACATCATTTTCAGAGTCTGGGCGAAAGTTTTGACCGTGCTTACAGTCAGGGTTCTAACCTTGTTTTTGCCGAGAATCTCAAAATATCCACGGTCGGAACGGTATTTGACATTGCCGAGCGAACGGATGGGCGTGGACATAGTCGGTTTTTGCTTTTTTAATATCTTGTCCTGAATGAACCTGGCGGCGCCTTTAATCTTTTCGGTAACGGCTGAATCGCTCCTTTTAGTCATTTATTACGGCTCCCTGCGAAAATATAAGGGGAAATTTCCAGTAATTTTATCCGTTTTCAGCGGATTAACATACATAATCTAAGGCGTAAAAAAATGTAATTCAAGCCTAAAGTTTCCGCATTTTTTTTGTTAAAAATGGCTTGACAGGCCTTTGGGATTCTGTTTTATAGGATGTTCGGGAACCGGAAATTCAATTGACTTTGCTCTTTAAAATTGATATAATACCTATGTTGTAAATATACTGCGCAAAGCAGTTTAACAAACCTCGGCGAGGCAGTGTCAAAACAGTGGTTCCCCCCCAGCCACTTTGACCGTCTCGCCATTTTTATGCGCAGATTTTTCCCGCTGGTATTACACTGGTTTACTTTTAAGCGGAGGTCATTGTCCTGTTATCTGGACGAGGACGGTTCTTCTTCTGGGGCCGTCAAATTCGCAAAAATAAATACCCTGCCAGGTGCCGAGCTGCATTTGTCCGTTGTCGATGAGTACTGTCTGGCTGCATCCGAGGATTGAGCTTTTGACGTGGGCGTCGGAATTGCCTTCGGAGTGCTGATAGCCGCTTTTGTTTTGCGGTATAAGATCCGCCAGGGTCAGCAGGATATCATGCACAACGTCCGGGTCTGCGTTTTCATTGATGGTTATCGCCGCCGTTGTGTGGGGGCAATAAACTATGACATTACCTTCGGATATGCCCGACTCGGCTATAACTTTTTTGACTTTATCTGTGATGTCGACAAGTTCATTGCGTTTATTTGTGCTGACAGTAAATGAATTATTCAAAATCTTCATATTTTTTCTTCTTACATTCTTTCAATAGTTTTAATGCCGAGCAGATTTTCAAGACCGTGCTGTATCGTCCGTGCCGTCAGTTCGCAAAGCAATAGTCTCGATGGCCTGATTTTCGGCTCTGCATCGAGAACGGGACAGGCATTATAAAACGCACTGAATTTTGCGGCCAGTTCGTACAGATAGCTCGTAAGAAAGTTAGGCTTAAAATCGGCGATTGCCGAATTGAACGCCTCGCCGTACCTGATAAGCTGCTTTGCAAGCTCAAACTCGGCAGGCTCGTTAAGGTAAACTTCTTTTACGCCTTTCAATTCTTTTACGGTATCGATTCCTTTTTCCTCGCCTTTTCTTCCGATTGATTTGATTCTTGCGTAAGCGTACTGCATATAAGGAGCGGTGTTGCCGTCCATTGCCAGCATCTTATCGAAACTGAAAATATAATCACTCGTTCGATTGTTCGAGTAATCGGCGTATTTGACCGCGCCGATTCCAACTGCATTTGCGATAGTTTCTTTTTCGCTGTTTTTCAGTTCGGGATTTTTTTCTTCAACAACCGATTTTGCTCTTTTAACCGCTTCATCGAGGAGCTCTTTAAGTTTTACATTTTCGCCGGAGCGTGTTTTTAACGGCTTGCCGTCTTCGCCTAAGACACTTCCGAATGTGATATGAACAAGTTTTGCATTTTTTGCTCCTCCTTCGCTAAAGCTTCGGGGGACAAGCCAGCCGGCCTTTTTCACCACGGCAAAGAGCATTTCAAAATGCAGCTTCTGTCTGGCGTCTGTAACATAAATAATTTCATCGGCCTTTAATTCGTTTACTCTATATCTGATAGCCGCCAAATCCGTAGTTGCGTAAAGGAAGGCTCCATCGGACTTTTGAATAATAAAAGGCAGCGGCTCACCCTCTTTTGTCTTAAAACCTTCCGGAAATAGGCAAATCGCACCATCAGATTCAACAGCAAGACCGACCTTTTTCAAATCATTCACAACATCAGGGAGCATTTTGTTATAAAAACTTTCGCCTCTCGTGTCACCAGAGCTTAATCTGACCCCTAATCTTTCGTATAAGTTTCGAAATTCCTCATTTGAAGCATCTGTGATAAATTGCCAATTGAATTTTACATGCTTATCTCCGGAATGCAGCTTTACCACATATTGTCTCGACTTTTCAGCAAATTCAGGATCATTATCGAAAAGTTTTTTGGCTTCTCGATAAAAATTTTCTGCATCTGGAATGAAATCTTTTGGTCTGAAAGCTTTTCTTTTTTGGTATCTTTCATGTAAGAATGCATCTATTTCTTTATAATCGAGATAATAGGAAAGCATTCCAAATTGCGTTCCCCAGTCACCGATGTGGTTTTGGCGGATAACATTATGACCCGCCTGCTCCAACATTCTGCAGATACAGTCGCCGATGATTGTGCTTCGCAAGTGGCCGACGTGCATTTGCTTTGCGATGTTCGGACCGGAGAAATCAACGACGACAGTTTGAGGTTTTTCGGTTTTTTCGGCACCGAGGTCTTTATCAGCGTTTATTTTGAGCAGGTTTTCAGCGACGAATTCAGGCTTCAATCTTAAATTTATAAAACCTGCGCCGGCAATTTCCGGCTTTTGGCAGATATCGTCTATTTTCAGTTCAGTGATGATTTTTTCGGCAAGCTGACGGGGGTTGGCTTTTAATTGTTTGGCAAGTGCAAGGGCATTATTGCTTTGGTAGTCGCCAAATTTGGCGTCTGTCGCGGCGGTTACGATTGCGGGGACATTTTGGCCGGTCGCCTTTTGAATAGCATCAGATATTCTTTCCGAAATTATTTCAATCGCCGGCTTCATAAAGGAAATAGAAATCCATCCCGATTTATCGGGATTCCAAAATTTTTAATTTTTAGTTTTAAATCTTCAATTTCTCTGCGTCGCCCCAGAGCAGTTCCAAATCGTAATATTCTCTAAATTCTTCATCGAAGATATGGATGACCACATCGACGAAATCGAGCAATATCCATCGGCCTTGTTCGTAGCCTGCCCGGCCGAAGATTCTAAAATTATGCTGTTTTCCAAAGTCTTTAATCTCATCGGCTACGGTACGGGTCTGGCGGTTACTTGTGCCGGTAGCGATGAGGAAGTAATCTGTTGCGGGGCTTTTGCCTTTAAGGTCGAGTACAACCACATCGGTGCAGTGTCTTTCGAGAGCGATTTTAGCCGACTCGAGGACGAATTTTTTTGCTGTTAAAGCAGTCTTCTTTTTTGCAGTAGTCTTTTTTTTTGCCAATTTTCCTTATCCAATACTAAAAAAACGGGGTCGAGCGTGCTCGACCCCGATAGATTACATTTAATTACCGTTTAAGTCAACTATTTATGACTAGCGCAGATGCAGCCAACTTCCTACGATAGGTGCAAACTTAAGCATAACACCTGTAAAGACCAGACTAACCATACTCATCAGTTTAATGAGGATGTTCAGACTCGGCCCGGATGTATCCTTGAATGGGTCACCTACTGTATCGCCTACAACAGCAGCCTTATGAGCATCGGAGCCTTTTCCGCCGTGAGCGCCTTTTTCTATGAACTTTTTGGCGTTGTCCCAGGCGCCGCCTGAGTTGTTCAAGGTAACGGCTAATACAAACCCGCACGTTAATGCTCCTACCAACAGTCCCATCACGCCCGGGATGCCGATTACGATGCCGGTGACTACCGGTACAATAATTGCCAATAGAGACGGTACAATCATTTCTTTTTGTGCACCGGCTGTTACTATGGAGACGCACCGGCTGTAATCCGGTTTTCCCGTGCCTTCCATAATACCCGGAATTTCCTTGAACTGACGGCGAACCTCTTCGACGATTCTGCCGGCGTTTCTGCCAACCGCCTTCATTGTCATTGCACAGAATAAAAACGCCATCATACTGCCAAGGAACAAGCCCGCAAGCAGTCGCGGATTCATAATTGTCAGGTCATAAGCAGCAAGCAAATCTGAGATGTGGGCCGTTGCGATATTTACAGTTCCCTCAATATGTCTGCCTGGAGCTGAGAAAATAACTTTCTCAACCTTATAGACTCCGTCCGGACTTTCTGCTGCAAGCCGGCCAATCCATATACGAATCCCTTCGATATTAGCAGCGATGAAAGCCATTGTCGTTAGCGCTGCTGAGCCGATGGCAAAACCTTTGCCCGTTGCCGCTGTTGTGTTGCCCAGCGAATCGAGAGCATCGGTTCTTTTGCGAACATCAGGTCCTAAATGGCTCATTTCGGCATTTCCGCCTGCATTATCGGCAATCGGACCGTAAGTATCGGTCGAGAGCGTAATGCCCAGCGTTGCCAACATACCTACCGCTGCAAAGCCGATGCCGTATAATCCCAGCGCCATATCGTCAAAGCCACCGGCAAAGCCATAAGCGCCGATTATACAGGCAGCTATTGTTACAACCGGCATTGCTGCTGACATCATACCGTTTGCAAAACCCGTAATAATAATCGTTCCTGTACCCATTAGTGACTGTTCAGCAATCTCACGAGTCGGCTTGTATTCATCGGATGTGTAGTATTCAGTAAACTGGCCGATTAAAACGCCGGCAACCAGGCCGACAACTACCGCGCCGAATATGCCCCAGCTTATCCAGCCGGTCATAGCAAGAATCGCCAGTGCGATAACGACAAGGATGGAGCTGGTTAATGTTCCTGTAAGTAATGCATGAAGCAGATTTTTCTGCGAAGCGTTCTCTTTGCAGCGAACGACGAAGATACCGAGTATTGAAAGTATTGTGCCTATACCGGCGACAACCGATGGAGCAAGAACTGCTTTGAACGGATCTATACCCCTTGAGGCCAGTGCCTGTGTTGACAGCGCCGCACCGAGCGCCGCGGCAGCAAGAATTGAGCCGACATAGCTTTCGAACAGGTCGGCACCCATACCGGCAACATCTCCGACATTATCGCCTACATTATCCGCGATAGTAGCCGGGTTTCTTGGGTCGTCTTCAGGTATTCCTGCTTCGACCTTTCCTACTAAATCAGCTCCGACGTCAGCAGCTTTTGTGAAGATTCCGCCGCCAACACGTGCGAATAATGCCTGTGTTGAAGCGCCCATACCGAAGGTAACCATTGTCGTGGTGATTTCTGACAGTTTGTGGGCAGGGTCCATACCGGCCTTTACTAATGTCAACCCCCAGAGAAACAGGCCGTCCCGCATATGTTCGGGCGTATAAATCAGACGGTCGAGTATCCAATACCAGACCGTAATATTGAGTAATCCGAAACTGACGACAACCAGTCCCATCACGGCGCCGGAACGGAATGCAACCTGAAGCGCACTGTTAAGGCTGACTGTTGCACCCTGGGCGGTTCTGCTGGATGCCTGTGTGGCAGTTTTCATCCCGAAAAAGCCCGACAGGGCGCTGAAGAAACCGGCAGTTACAAAAGCCACAGGTACAAAGGGGTTCTGTAAGCCCATATATGCCATTATCACAAAGATAATAAATAAAATAAGAAACACAAAGGCAACAACCTTGTATTGTCTGAACAGATAGGCATAGGCGCCCTCACGAACATAACCGGCGATGGCAACCATCGTTTCGTTGCCTTCAGGCGCCTGCATCATTTTCTTGTAAAAATAGAAGGCAACGAACAGGCCGGCTATCGACCCTATTGGCGCTATCCACCATATCAAGGGAAGATTTTCTGCTGCTGTTTGTATAGCAGGTCCCGAAACTTGGCCAAGCTTACTGATGTCGGCACCTTCCTGTGCAAATGCTGTTGCTGCAATTGATAATACAGCGATCAGAAATCCTATCTTTACGATTGTATTTTTCACCTTAAAAACTCCTTATAAAGAAAACATTAGGTTTAGTACGCGCGAAATTAGGGACAGTGTATAAAAAGGCGGTTTTTTTGCAAGAAAATTAACGATAAAAACCGCAGAATTGGTCTGACTTTTAGACCAATTTTAAAAGGCTTTTATTATCAGGTATGATAATCAGCGTTAATCCTTACGTAGCCAGCACTTAGGTCGCATCCATAGCAGAAATCGCTGAATTTGCCGGAGCCTAAATTTATCGTAATTGTGTGTTCTTTTTTCTTTATAATTTTCGAGACTTTTTTAGGGTCGAATTTTACCGGCCGGCCGTTTTTGAAAACAGTTATATTTCCGATAGAACAAGTTAGTTTTTTGGGATTTAATTTTACGCCGCAGCTTCCGACTGCGCAGATAATTCGTCCCCAGTTAGCATCGCCGCCGTGGATAGCGCATTTGACAAGGTCATAATCCGCGACTGCGCGAGCCGCTTTTGCGGCCTCGTTTTTATTTGCCGCGCCGTTTACAATGACGGCAAACATTTTTGTGGCGCCTTCGGCGTCGAGAGCCATCTGCTTGGCTAAATCGGTGGTAAGCTGAGCAAGGGCGGCAGCAAATTTTTTATATTGTGCAGCCGTTTTGGTTATTGGTTTATTTCCTGCAAGTCCCGAGGCGAGGATAATCGCAGTATCGTTCGTGCTCTGATGGCCGTCAACGGTAAGTTTATTTATTGAATCACCAACGGCATCTTTCAATGCTTTTTGGAGCAGGGCCTTTGTTATGGCTGCATCGGTCGTGATGAAGCAAAGAGTGGTGGCCATATTAGGTCCAATCATTCCAGCGCCTTTGGCAGTGCCGGCTATTGTGATTTTAACATTGTCAATATTGACGGCTTTGAATGCCTGCTTGCATCGGGTATCGGTTGTCATTATTGCCTGGGCGAAATCGTTTCCTGCTTTTGGGCTGCCTGATAGTTTTGCGGCGGCTAAAATGATTCCAGTTGTGATTTTTTCCATCGGCAATTGATGGCCGATAATGCCGGTCGAGGCGACAAGAACCTGATTTGCCTTTGCATCGATTAACTGAGCGGCAGTTTGACACATAATTTGAGCGTTTTTCAGGCCCAGTTTACCTGTGCAGGTATTGGCATTTCCAGAATTGACGATAACCGCTTCGGCATTGCCTGTTTTTATATATTTTTTGCAGATAGTTACCGCTGCTGAGACGACTTTATTTGTCGTAAAGACACCGGCAGCCTTGGCTCCGGTCGGACAAGCTAAAATTGCGATGTCTTTTTTGCCGCTTTGTTTAATCCCGCAGCTTATTCCAGCCGCCAGAAATCCTTTTGGCGCTGTTACCGTATTATTTTTCATTTTTATCCTTACAGATTCTTTGTGTCTTTGCTTCTTGGGTCATCAAGATTTTGTGGCCCGTTTGTCAAAATCCCTCTCATTGCAAGCGACCTGAACTTTTCCGAGGGGTCATAGAAAATCTGCGATGTATCAACGGTATTTACCATAATGCCGGGCCTGTTCAGTTTTAATTCATTTATAATTTCGCCGTCCGGCTGGATAAAGCAAGATGGATACGGAGCAATTACGCCGGATGAATTTGCCAAACTCACCCAGAAATAATTCGAGGCGGCGTTTGCCTGCATTGTTTGTCTTATTATATGCCTGTGCACACTTTGTTCTTTCTGCCGAGCGTTATAGAACGACTGGAATATGCACTGGACGTTAAGTTTGCATAGTTCTCTGTAAATTTCAGGAAACCGCAAATCAAAGCATATAAGCAGGGCGCATTTAACGCCGTTAAGTTCAAACGTTACGAACCTGTTGCCAGGCGTGTAATAATTCAAATCCCTTTCAGTGCAGAATCGTTTGTCGTATCTGTCTTCGATTTGTCCTTGCGGATTTATAAGATAAAGAGAGTTTGCCGGTTTATTCGGCTTTGTGAGTTTATGCGAACTGCCGAGGACGACCCACAACTGTAATTTGCCAGCCAGAGCCATAATTTTTTGGGTTTCTTCGACAAGAAGCGGCCAATTATATCCCTCAAAGCCATCAAAATCCGGTCCCGCATAGCCGCTTATCGCACATTCGGGAAAATGAACTATATCAGCGTCGAGTTTTTTTGCTTTCTTGAGGAATTTCTGGATATATTCTGAGTTTTGCTCGACAGATTCGCTCACAGGGAACTGGCAGGTTGCAATTTTTAAAACACTTTCAATCATTAATTACCACAATGGGGTTTTGGGGTAAAACTATCGCATTATTTCTTATTTGTAAACATCCTTTTTGTCTATGTTGGTAATAGATAGATATATTTCTGATTAGGTTTAGAAGATAATTTTTTTATTTAGAAATCTGTTGTGAATATTTTGGGATAAGAACGAGTATTATATGGAAATTCTAAACAAACAAGAGGGATTTGTTGCATTATGTGAAAATGGGCAAAATAGGTTGTTGCATTAGATTTTACCGCTTGTAAAATCCCTGTTTGATGGTATAATACATTCTCATTTTTGTAAATAGAGGAAAGTTACAAGAATGCGGATTTATATGGAGAATTAGCAAAAAAGGAGAAATAGAATGACGAGATTTGGGCAGATTGCAATATCGATGGGATATGCTACTAAAAAGAATGTTGCAGAAGCGTTAGTGGCCCAAGTGCATCAGGGGTTTCATGGTAATGGTACTATTGAACTTATTGGTGATATTCTTATTAGGAACCAAATAATAACAGAGACTCAAAGGGATGCGATTTTAAAAGAAATGACCAAAAATAAAAGTATGGAGCCTGATATAATTTGGGATAAGGACTCTATATTTAATCACAATTTGAGTATTCATAAAACTGAAAAACAACTTTTGGGAGAGTACATTGGAGGAATAGCTGCTGGATCTTTGGGGGATACTACCATTTTCTTGGCAGGTTCAACTACCTTATACTACGTTTTCCGAGGGCTGGTGAAGTCAAGTGCCAAAGTTAAAGTGCGTACAGTAAATGCAGCTATAATTTCAGTTTACCCTTCTGTGGAGAGCCAAATAGGAGAAGTGTCAGTTATCTGGGATGGTAACGTTGATTTGAATAATGCTATAATAACCCCATACTTTTCTGAAGCAGATAAAATGTTACCGATGGCTCTTCAAGGGATTACGCATGCCATGGTAAGTTGTATAGGTTTTGATAGTGAACGCGGTCCAATTATAGAAAACAGCACTGCACGTGTAATCACTGAACATCTTTTAAAAAGTAATGGAAATTATGAATGTTGGTTTGTCATTGACCATAGTAAGATAACTAATAATTGGCCGGAGGATGCCGGATTATTCTTATTTCATATAAAGAAAGACTGGGATGAGATTCGTGGTAAAGGGAATGTGAAAATCATAGTTGATGTTCACCCCCAAATGCCATCTGAATTAGCGAGAGATGAACCTAGTTTGCGAGGAGAGCTACAAATTAAAAATCTCCTAAAGAACAAAAACGTACCACAAAAAGATATTAAAGAGGTAATAGAATATCAAAGATGGTCAATGAAAACGAGGGACATAGTCGAAAAAGAAGTTCTTCATCCGCACCAACGATAGCAGTTTTATTGTATTGAAAGATTTAGAGTACCTTACTGCTTCGGTGATAACTAACAAAAAGTTTTATAACATACTCTTAAGACAGCCCCGACGTTTCGTCAAAACCGTACATAATATTCATATTCTGGATAGCCTGGCCGGATGCGCCTTTTATCAGGTTGTCCAATGCGCTGAAGACCACGATTTTATCCTTGCAGACGGCCGGGTAGATATGACAGTAGTTTGTCCCGGCAATGTCTTTCAGCATCGGGGCGGTATTCAGCACCTGTACGAAATTCTCGTTTTTATAGAAGTCCTTGTAAAGCTGAGCCAGTTTTTCATTTGTCATATTTTCTTTCGGCTGGCAGTAAATTGTCGACATTATCCCGACATCGAACGGCCCGACGTGAGGCTGGAACAGCACCTCAATATTCTTGCCCGATATTTCGCCTGCGATTTGCTCCATCTCCGGCTGATGACGGTGCTTACCTATGCTGTATGCGAAAAAGTTTTCGTTCATATTCGGGAAGTGGAAATTTTTTGACTGATTTTTCCCCGCGCCGCTTGCGCCGGTAACCGCGCTGACGATAACCGATTTTTCGATTAAGTTATTTTTCAAAAGCGGAGCGACGCCGAGCATAAATCCGGTTGGAAAACAGCCGGGGTTTGCAATTAGTTTGGCATCCTTGATTTTATCGCGGTACAGTTCGCACAAGCCGTAAACAGCGTGCTTGAGATTTTCCTTGTCGCTGTGCGGCTGGTAATACTTTTCATAGACCTTAACGTCTTTGATTCGGTAGTCTGCGCTGAAATCGATCACCTTCAATCCTGCCTTAAGAAGGTTCGGCACAAATTCCATCGAAATTTTGTGCGGCAGGCAGCAAAGAACGACTTTTGCCTTGTCTATAAGTTTATTCATCTGCAGCGGTTCAATGTCAAGTGGACAGCGTCCCTTGAATCGAGGAAAGACCTCAGCGACATTTCCGCACTCTTCCGGCAAAGCGGTAAGATAGGCAATCTTTGCCTGGGGATGGCGCAGAAGAATTTCGATAGCCTCGGCTCCCGTATATCCGCTGGCACCTATAATAGCAACTTGCAGCATTTTAATTCTCCAAAAAAAAGGCCGCGTTTTCGTTATCGCGGCCATTGTAATAATCCCAGATAAATTTTGCAATTAACGTTTTGAGAACTGGAACCTCTTTCTGGCACCGGCCAAACCCGGCTTTTTTCTTTCGACCATTCTGCCGTCGCGAGTCAATAAGCCTGCATCTCTTAAAGCCTGTGTCAAATTAGGGTCATAATTCTTCAATGCCCTTGCGATTCCGAGCATAACAGCGCCGCTTTGGCCCGTAGTTCCGCCGCCTTTGACGTTGGCAAAAACATCAAGACTTTTTTCGGTCTTCGTTGTCTTCAGCGGAGCGGTAACATTGCCGATATCCTGAGGCCTTGTGAAGTACTTGGTCAGTTCTTTGTTGTTTATCTTAAGTTTTCCCTTGCCGGGTTTAATTCTTACCCTTGCGACGGATGTTTTTCTTCTTCCGGTGCCCCAGTGGAATCCGCTCTTCGGCTCGGCCTTTTTTGCGGGCTCACCGGCGGACGGGGTCAGGTTTAATCCTTCCAAAGGAGTACTTGCTGGCTTTTCTGTCATATTTTAAGTTTCCGTAAAATTCTGTTTTTTATAATTCGATTTTTTCAGGCTGCTGCGCGGAATGCTTATGGTCCGGGCCGCGATAAACCTTTAATTTTTTAAACATATTTTCACCGAGCGCGCTCTTGGGGAGCATTCTCTTGACGGCAAGGGCGATGACTTTTTCCGGTCTTTTCGCCATCATATCCTCAAAGCTTACATATACATGCCCGCCCGGATAAAATGTGTAATAATCATATTCCTTATACAGAGCCTTTTTGCCGGTGACCTTTATCTTGTCGGCGTTTATAACGATAACAAAATCGCCTGTATCGACACTTGGCGTGTAAATCGGCTTTGTCTTGCCCATCAAAATCGGAGCGATTTTAGCAGCCAATCTGCCCAGGACAGCCCCGTCGGCATCGACAACAAGCCATTTACGCTGAATTTCTTCTTTTTTAGCCAGAAAACTCTTCATAGACTCTACTTTCTTAATCTTTTGGAAACGGCACATTATAACGGCCAAAATGGAGGTGTCAACGCATTTTTTTAATGGGATAACGGCCCAATCGAGCATTTTGTCGACTTGGCCGGTCTGGTATCGTCTTAAGCGGGCTTTTTCAACTGCAGCCCATTGAATTTCCGCAATTGAAGCATTTATAGCAGGAGCCGTTTCTGACGGTAATAGCCCCGCAGATGTCGCAGGCAGGTGCGTCATCCTGAAAATGCTCGAACTGTGCGTTAAACTGCTGAACAGCAGAGGCCTCTGCCTGAGTTTCATTGCCGCCTTTGACAACGCCGGTTACCATCGCGACGGCCCTATCAGCTATGTCAGCCAATCTGCTTTTATCGTGCCGGTGCGACAGCGAGTCCGGATTGTCGATTGGTTTTATCTTAGGTTTCGGCTGAGCCGCCTTGGCCTCGGCTATTTTTTTCGCAAGGTCCTTTGTCTTTTCGACAAGGGTCTTGGCGGTAGTCGTAGTTTTGTTGTCCGGCGGATTGCTTCCGGAACGGTTCGGCGTATTCTTTTCCGCATAACCCGGAATGAATTCGCAGCCCATCCAGCAGAAGATATAGTCAATAAGACTCTTTGCGAATGGGATGTTCTTGTTCGATGTCATTCCAGCCGGTTCGAATCTTGCGTGTCTGAATTTATCGACGAGCGTAATCAGCGGCACGCCATATTGCAGGGCCATCGAAACACAGGTTCCGACAACGTCCATCAAACCGCCGACAGTGCTGCCTTCCTTTGCCATTGTTATAAACAGCTCGCCTGGCTGGCCGTCGTCATAAAGGCCGACCGTCAGATAACCTTCGTGGCCTGCTACGGAGAATTTGTGTGTAAGGCTCTTTCTTGTCTCCGGCAGTCTCCGCCTGTAAGGCTTCGCAACAGCGACGGGCTTGGTTTCTTCCTTCGAATCGTCTTTGTGCTCGTCCGTTTTTACCGGCTGGAGGAGCTTAGAACCGTCGCGATAGATAGCGACCGCCTTTAGACCCATTTTCCAACCTTCGATATATGCCGACCTTACTTCCTCGGTGGTCGTTTCCTTCGGCATATTGATAGTTTTGCTTATCGCGCCGCTGATGAACGGCTGAACCGCGGCCATCATTTTCAGATGCGCCATATAATGAATGCTTCGCGAGCCTTTTTGCGGCCTGAAAGCACAGTCGAATATCGGCAGATGTACCTTGTCGAGTTTTTTGCTTGTTTCAATTGTGTCGTCTTTGTCGATATCATCGCAGATGTGTTTTATGTCTTCTGCGTTGTAGCCGAGTCTTTCGATCGCCATCGGGACGGTTCTGTTGACGATTTTCAGGATTCCGCCGCCCGCAAGCAGTTTATATTTTACCAGTGCTATGTCCGGCTCAACTCCCGTTGTGTCACAATCCATCATAAATCCGATAGTACCTGTCGGAGCAAGAACGGTAGCTTGGGCGTTTCTGAATCCGAACTTTGTGCCGGAATCAAGAGCCTGGTCCCAGGCATCTCTTGCGTCGCTGAGCAGGTAATCGGGGCAATGTACTTCAGAGATATTTCTGCAATTCTCACGGTGCATATTGATTACGTTCAGCATCGACTGAGCGTTTTCGTGATATTTTTCAAACGGGCCTTTAATGGCGGCGATTTCAGCGCTTGCGATATATGCCGTTCCCGTGAGTATCGCGCTTATGGCCGAGGCCATTGTCCTTGCCTGGTCGCTGTCATACGGCAGCGCAAGGCTCATAATAAGACTGCCAAGATTTGCATAGCCCAAACCCAGCGCACGGAAATTATGGCTGTTTTCAGTTATGGCGGCGTTCGGATAACTGCCGTTATCAACGAGAATTTCCTGGGCGATGATGAATATTCTTATCGCGGTCTTGAGTCTTTCCACATCGAATGAGCCGTCGTCGTTTCTGAACTTCATAAGATTCAGCGAAGCGAGGTTGCAGGCCGAGTCGTCGATAAACATATATTCGCTGCACGGATTCGAGGCGTGGATTTCGCCGGCGTTCGGGCAGGTGTGCCACCTGTTTATAGTTGAATGGTATTGAAGACCGGGGTCGCCGCAAAGCCTTGTCGCCTCGGCAATTAGGTCCATAAGCTCATTTGCCCTGTACTTTTCCGATGGTTTGCCAGAGGTAACTTCGTAAGTTGTCCAGGCTTCGTCTTTCTCGACGGCCTGCATAAACTGGTCGGTGATCCTTACTGACAGATTTGCGTTTTGGAACATTACGCTGTTGTATGCTTCATTGTTGAACTGTCCGCCGTAGCCGGCCTTTATGAGTGCGCGGGCCTTTTTCTCTTCTTCCATTTTACAGGTAATAAAATCCCTGACATCCGGATGGGTAATCATCAGCGACTGCATCTTTGCGGCGCGTCTCGTTTTGCCGCCCGATTTTACTACAGCCGCAATTTGGTCATAGACTCGCATAAAGCTCAATGGACCGGATGGTTTTCCGCCGCCGGCAAGTTTCTCTTTGCTGCTGCGAAGAGTTGAAAGGTCTGTGCCGGTTCCCGAACCGTGCTTGAAGAGCATCGCTTCGCTTGTGGCAAGATTCATTATGTCTTCCATCGTGTCTTTTACAGACTGGATGAAACAGGCCGAGGCCTGCGGATATTCATAACTGCTTTTGCATGGTACGGCTTTATTCTGTTTGAGGTCCCAGTGCCAGTTGTGTGCGCTGCCTTCTATTCCATAAACATCTTTAAGGCCGACGTTGAACCAGACCGGAGAATTAAATGCGCCATACTGATTGACGCACAGCCAGACAAGTTCGTTGTAGAAATTTTCCGTATCTGTTTGAGTAGCGAAGTATCCATCCTTGTGTCCTCTGTCCGCGATGGTTCTGCAGACACGATGGACAAGCTGTTTGACGGAATTTTCACGATTACCTGTTTCGATATCTCCGTAGAAATATTTGCTGACTACAACTTTTGTCGCAAGCTGACTCCACGAGGCGGGAACTTCGACATCGTTTTGTTCGAAGATTACTTCACCGCCGTCGCCGGAGATTTTTGCCTGCCTGGTTTCCCATTCAATCTGGTCGAACGGATGGACCGCAGGCGTTGAGAAAAACTGATTTATTTTCAGTCCCTTCGGTCTCGAATTAGCGGGACTTTGCCAGTTCTTCATACTTCCTTTTTCGTTTCTTTCCATAAAATCATTCGAATTGCTAACCGTGGCCATTGTGCCTCCATACAAATACGCGCTTCCTTGCGGCTAAAACACAATATATTGTAAATATTGGGGATAAACCACAATATATAGGTGGTTTCCTATATAAATTATACTACGAATAGATAAAGGTTTTATCAACCCAAAAAAGGAAAAAATTATTAAAATTTTGTTAGTCCTTGTCGATTATGAACCTGCGAAAGAAAAATTATTTTATCTGCTCAAAATAAGTTGTCAAAGGACTGTTGCAGACGGATATATGTGTGGTATAGGGAGTCGAAAAGAATTGTTTTACGTCAGGTTTTCGGTTTAAAATAAAGGCCTATGGCAAAAAAGGCTTTATCGGACGTTTATGACAAGCTGCGCAGGACTATTAAGGAGTTTCCAGTAGCGCCAGGCCTGTATTTTATGAAGGACTCTAAAGGCACTGTCCTTTATATAGGCAAGGCCAAGAATTTGCGGTCGAGGGTTGCGAGCTATTTCCAGCCGTCGGCGGATATCGAATCAAGCCGCGGGCCGAGAATTGCCGAGATGCTTGCCAAAGTCGATACGGTCGATTTTATTGAGACCAAAAACGAAGTTGACGCGGTTCTGCAGGAAGCAAGGCTGATAAAGGATGTTCGTCCGCCTTACAATGCTGATTTGACCGATGACAAGACATTTCCCTATCTTGAAATTACGACCCGCGACCAGTTTCCAGGAGTTTATATAACCCGCAAGCCAAAAAATAAGAGCCGACTATTTGGCCCGTTCGCCAATGTCGGTGATTTGAGAGGGGCACTGGTTGTTTTGCAAAAGATATTTAAATTCCGTACCTGCCGGCTCGAGATTTCAGCTTCTGACGACAAACGGCGGTTTTTCAGGCCTTGTATCCTTTACAGCATTAAACAATGCACCGCTCCCTGCGCCGACAGGATAAGCAAAGCCGATTACAAAAAAACGATTAACGACCTTATTAAATTTCTTAACTCCAAAAGGACAATGGTGTTAAGACAATTGCAAAAACAGATGGACCAGGCTTCTGCCGTCCGTGATTATGAAAAAGCGGCAATGTACCGCGACAGAATCCGCCTGATAGAAAACCTCGACAAGAGAGGTTCTGTTTCGGATGATGTCCAGCCGGAGGTTTTCGCAGTTGAGCCGACAGATGCCCTTATGAAACTACAGCAGATTTTGCAAAGCGCTAATCCTGTCCGCGTAATTGAGGGTTTTGACATTGCTCATATAGCCGGCTCGGAAACGGTAGGTTCTCTTGTACGGTTTATAGATGGCAGACCTTTTAAAGCCGGTTACAGAAGATACAAAATAAAAACGGTTAAAGGTGTTGATGATTATGCCTGTTTAAAGGAGGTTTTATTAAGGCGGTATTACCACGCTGCGGCGGGGGAGGAGCTTTGGCCGGATTTGGTTTTAATTGACGGCGGAATAGGCCAGCTCCACGCAGCCGAGGACGCGTTTAAAGAGTTGAATGTCAAAACGCTGCTCCTTGTTTCGATTGCGAAAAGGGAGGAGATAATTTACATTGCCGGAAGCCCCGATAAATCGGGGTTAAAATTGCCCGCGACAAATCCCGCAAAGAAACTGCTGCAGTATGTTCGTGATGAAGCGCACCGTTTTGCCCAGCATTATCATCACATTTTGAGACGCAAAAAAATTATTGGCGAAAATTAACCACGGATTGCGCGGATGACACGGAAAATTGAAACCACGAATGAATCCCGTTAGAAATCACAAAGCATCGATATATATGATAGAAAAGAAGATTTCTAACGGGATGAACACGAATCTAAAGATATTTAGCTGCTGCTTGAGACGGCGTGCCATATACTAATTAACCGATACCGTTTGTCCTTCTGTCCGTGCGATTTCGATTATCGCACTCGACCGGTCATTTTGCCATTGCAGCCGACCGCAGGGTATAGGTTCAATTCTGCTGTCTATTCTTGCTGCAATCTGCCAGAGCTTCTTTATGTTGTCTCTGGTGATTACCTTGTCAAAGTCAGATGAGACCACAACTAAATCGATATCGCTGTATTGATTCGCTCTGCCGGTTGCATAAGAACCGAATATTACGCCGAAGCTAACAGGCAATCCTGTTTCGGATAATCTGTTTAGATATTTTCTAACACCTTCTATAGCCGTTTTATGAACCATTGCAATGCCTCTTCTGTCTTTTGGATATAATCTTTTGCTTCTTCTATCGAAATAGGGGGGAGAAACGGAACAGGGTATCTGCCCTCAAGATTAAACTCGTTCATTTCAGCCATGAAGTCTATTTTGTCATCAGGCAGGCTTAATCCGGCAACTTCCGCTAATCTTATAAGATTGTGGATTTTAGGAGCGATTTTCCCAGTGGATTTGCAAATGTGGGATTTTGGAATTTTTTCCAACGACAGATGTGCAAAAAACAGACTGTGACGGATTTTATCGCCGCTTATAAGCTGTTTTGCAGCTTCCAAATCTTCGAGTGCACCGTTCTGCCAATAATTGATTTGTTCGACAATATCGACCATACAAAGGAGCGTAAACCAAATCCAGGCAATTTGCAATCCGAAAGGAAGAAAACTTGCCGGTTTATAGCTCTTTAAGTAGTCTCGCAAAAGCAGTTTTAGGGTCTATCCCACAGGCTTTTGACCAGATAATAAACTCCGTAATATCGACCCTCCTATTGGCAGTTTCACAGTTGTAAATATAACTGTGTGGCTTATTTATGATTTCCCCCAGTTCTCTTTGTGTTAATCCTGCTTTTTCTCTCATTTCCTTAAGAAACGGGGGTAAAAGCCGGTACATCATATTATGTTGGGGTTTTGTTCCCATAATTTGAATTTTATAGAAGATTTTCCTTGGCACGAGTTATATGCCAAAGTATAATAGGACAAATTTGGCAGGAAATTTATCATTAGCAAGATTTGGAGGAAGAAGAAATGAAACACTTCAATAATTCATCTTAAATGTGTTGCAGCAATATTTAGCCGCCGGTTTCACCGGCGGTTCGTCATTCCCGTGGAACTTGTCCTCGACCTTATCGGGGAACGGGAATCCATATTTAACAATTTTTTGGAAGGGAGAAGAAAATGAAAAAGAAATCAATTTTTGTGTTGGTATTCATAGGAGCTGTCTTATCAAGCCAGATGTCTTACGCAGGGATGGTTTACTCCAACGATTTTGAAGGAAGTGTAGGATCGGAATGGTCAAGTACCACTACTGACATAACGCCAGGAACGCCTTCACACGCAGCTGATAAGTTTCTTGGGCAGTTCTGGGGTAGCGATACCGTGAGTCTGACACTCAATAACCTACCCTCGCATGCAGAGCTTACAGTGTCGTTTGATCTGTATATCATTCAAAGCTGGGATGGGAATAACGATGCGTATGGCCCTGATATCTGGGATTTAAGTGTCTCAGGTGGTCCAACACTCTTGCATACTACCTTTGCCAATTCCGTGGGCATTAGAACGCAGTCGTATCCTGACTCATATCCTAACGGGGATTATGAATCGCGTACAGGAGCGGCAGAGAACGACACACTCGGTTTTACTTATCACAGTGTTAGCTTTATAAGAGATTCGGTCTATCGTTTCTATGGCACAGAAAGCCTCACTTTCTCGCACTCTGGAAGTTCCGTTGTTCTGAATTTCTCCGGTAATATACATGATGTCTTTCCTAATCAAGAGAGTTGGGGTATAGATAACGTTCAGGTTACCCCCGAGCCTGCAACAATTCTTTTACTGACCCTCGGCGGGTTGGTATTAAGAAAAAATCGCAGATAAAAACAATCAATTTACACAAGGCCGGGAGAAAAACACCCGGCCTTTTTTATAAACCGGCTAATTACAGTTGCTTGAGACAATTTTTAGCTTGCGAAAGAAGCTCGCTAAGCTTGTTTTCAACAACATCCCATACAGTATCAGGATTAAGGCTGTCGTAGCCGTGGACAAGAACATTGCGAAATCCTATTATATTTCTATGCTCGGAAATCTTATCCGCGATTTGGGGGCTGACTCTGTCAAGCTGTGTTATAGCCTCGCCGATTATCTGCAATTCTCTTTCAACCGCTGAACGAAAAGCCCTGTCATTTTTGTAATCCTCGACCGTTTTTGACTTTGTAAAATCCAGCAGGAATTCACAACAGTTGATAATATCGTAAAGATATTTTCTCGGGTCACGAAACGGCATATATTTTTTTCCTGGTTTGGTTAACCTGCTCAATAAAATAGGGATTTCTGAGACCATCCGGCTCGACAAGGTCAACATCTCTTCCGAAAAGAGTCACCAGTTCACGGCGCAAGGCAAAAAAGTTGTCGAAACGATTTTGTTTTATACCGCTGTCAAACCGCACAAGAAAATCAATATCACTTGTTTCAGCATCAAATTTCTCCGTAGCAACAGAACCGAAAACATCAAGCTGGACAACGTGATATTTCCTGCAAAGCTCAATAAGTCTGTTTTTGTTTTTTTCTATGATAAAGGTCATAACATTTACCTCTTCTACTCCTGTTACCAACAAACAATATTATAAAATAACATCTTCATAAATGCCAATAAGCACACTCAAGTTGCTGTCTTTCCCATATCTATTATTGTAAACCATAAATCAGCCTTGTCAACCATAACCGGCAACATTATTTTTTTGTTGTCTTCCTGTGGTTTGACTCTCTGTGGCTATTTTGTAAATCCTGTCAATCGAACGTCTTTACAAAACTGCTTTTTATCTCTGCCGCTCTTTTTAAGGCGGGTATATACTTTTTTCATTGCCCCCGAGCTTTTTACACTGCCTTTTTTGCCGAGTCTTTCTCCTGAGGTATAAATAATAATTTCATCGGCAAGTTTTTGTCTCAGAAACGAGGTTATGACTTTTTCTCCGCCTTCAACTAAAAGCTGCTGAACATTTCTCTTTCCGAGTTCGGCAAGCACCGCCTTGAGGTTTATTTCGCCTTTATATTTTCCAACTTTTATGATTTGGACGCCTTTTTGTTTTATTTTTGTTTTGTCGACTGTTGTAAAAATACAGACAGGCGACTTTTTTGCCGTTTTGAGTAAATTACAATTTGCCGGAATTTTTAATTGGCTGTCCAAGACGACTCTTAATGGCTGTTTGACTATATTTGGTCTTGCGGTAAGCATTGGGTCATCTTTGAGGATGGTATTTATGCCGACAAGGATTGCCTGGACTTTTTTCCGCAGGCTATGGACGTCTTTTCTGCTTTTTGCGTTTGTTATCCATCGTTTTTTATCGCTTCGGGCCAGAAAGCCGTCTTTGCTTTGTGCCCATTTGACAATCACCCATGGCTTTTTGGTTTTGGCGAATTTAAAAAATGGCGCGTTTAATTTTTCAGCTTCACTTTTACAAATATTTGTTTCAACTTCGATTCCCGCTTTTTTCAGGATTCCAAAACCTTTGCCGCCGACTTTGCTTGTGGGGTCTTTTGCCGCTGCGACAACTTTTTTAATACCGGCTTTTATAATCGCATCCGTACAGGGCGGCGTTTTTCCAAAATGACAGCATGGCTCAAGTGTAACGTACATCGTCGCGCCGGCAGAGGACTTTTTACAGTTTTTCAGGGCGTTTATTTCAGCGTGCGGGGCGCCGAATTTTTTATGGTATCCTTTGCCGATGATTTTGTTATTTTTGACGATGACACAGCCGACCATAGGGTTTGGCCAAACTTTGCCGAGACCTTTTTTGGCAAGTTCGAGGGCCAGTTTCATATATTTAATATCGCTATCCACGGTTATTTACCAATCATTTCCAGGAACTGTTTTTTGTCGATAATTTTTACGCCTAATTGTTGTGCCTTGTCGAGTTTGCTGCCCGCCTCTGTTCCAGCAAGAACGTAATCGGTTTTTTTGCTGACGCTGGATGATACTTTCCCGCTGTTATCTTTTATGGCCTGTTCGATTTGAGACCGGCTGAAATTTTCAAGCGTTCCTGTAACAACAAAAGTTTTGCCGGCCAATTTATCGCTGTGCTTTGTTTGTTTTTGTTTTGGATTTACACCTGCCGTGATGAGCTTATCGATAATTTTCAGATTATTACTATCGTGGAAATATTCATAAATGCTTTTTGCCAGCACAGGCCCGATTTGTTCGATTTGGGTAAGCTCCTCAACCGTTGCTTTTTTGATTTTCTCTATCGAGTCGAACTGCCGGGCGAGAATCTCGGCGTTTTGAATTCCGATATGTCGAATACCCAGAGCGGCGAGAAGTCTTGCCAGCGGCTGGGATTTACTTTTTTCTATTCCATCAAGGACATTTTGCGCACTTTTTTGAGCCATTCTTTCAAGAGAAGCCAGAGCGAATATATCGAGCTTGTACAAATCGGCGAAATCTTGGACCAATCCCTTGTCAACAAGCTGTTCGATGAGAGCCGGGCCGAGATTTTCGATATCCATCTGGTCTCTGCCGGCAAAGTATCTCAGTTTTTCTTTCAACTGTGCCGGGCAGCTTGGGCTTGCGCATCTGATATAAACGCCGTCCTCGTCTTTTTGCACTTTCGAGCCGCAGACAGGACATTTGACCGGCGGCCTGAACGGCTTGGCGTCTTTGTGCCGCTGTTCTTTTTTTACTTCGATGACCTGCGGGATAATTTCGCCCGCCTTTTCAATCATTACTGTATCGCCCTCGCGGACGTCGAGCCTGTCGATTTCGTCGAAGTTGTGCAGGCTTGCTCTTTTAACGGTTGTTCCCGCCAGAAGCACCGGCTCGAAATTTGCAACAGGCGTAAGAATTCCGGTCTTGCCGACCTGGACATCGATGGACAAGACTTTTGTCTTTGCCTGTTCAGCGGCGAATTTGTAAGAGATGCACCATCTCGGCGCTCTGCCGGTTGCGCCGAGAATTTCCCGCTGGTCGAGACTGTCGATTTTAATGACCATTCCGTCAATCTGGTAATCCAGTTTGAATCGTCTCTTTTCCCATTGGTCGCATATTTCGATTACCTGCTCGATATTATCAGCTTTTTTGATATTCGGATTTACCGGCAGGCCGATTTTTTTGAATTTTTCAAGACTTTCATAATGGGTCTTGGCAAAGGGTATGCTTGTCTGGCCCAGTGAATAAGCGAAGAATGAAAGTTTTCTTTGAGCGGTTATTTTCGCGTCGAGCAGTTTAAGCGAACCTGCCGCGGCATTTCGCGGGTTGGCGAACAGAGCCTGTTCCTGCTGTTCTTTTTCCTCGTTGAGTTTTTCGAATGCTTTTTTCGGCATATAGACTTCGCCGCGGACTTCGAGCACGTCCGGCACATCGCCGTCAAGCGAAAGCGGTATGGCCTTTATTGTCCTGATATTATTTGTAACGTTATCGCCTTTTGAGCCGTCGCCTCTTGTCGCACCGAGGACGAGCAGGCCTTTTTCATATCGCAGGCTCATCGCTACGCCGTCGATTTTCAGCTCGACGATATAGCTGTAATTTTTCGTGCCCAGTCCCTTCGCGACTCTCTGGTCGAAATCCCTGAGCTCATCGGCGCTGTAGGTATTATCGATACTGAGCATTTCGCTCGAATGCTTTACCTGCTCGAAGCCTTCGATTGGCCGGCCGCTGACTCTCTGAGTAGGCGAGTCGGGTGTTATTAATTCGGGATGCCGCTGTTCAAGATTTTTAAGTTCTGAAAAAAGCTTGTCGTATTTCTGGTCGGGAATCCGGGGCTGGTTAAGAACGTAATAGAGGTAGTCGTGTTTGCGGATTTGCTGGCGCAGCGATTTAATTTTTTGTTCAGCGGCTAATTTCATAATGGATAATGTTATGTTCTGAAAGGCTTTTTTGCAAGAGGTGAAAAACTAACTTTTACACCCATTCCGCGTCCGGCATTTTATAGTCCAGGATTTCATCCGGCTTGAAATACAGGCCGATTTCGTATTCAGCCGACTGTGGTGAATCTGAGCCGTGAATCAGGTTGAAAGTCTGCGATGTACCGAAATCGCCCCTGATTGTACCCGCTTCGGCATCGTAACCGAAAGTTGCCCCCATCATTTTTCGGGTAATTTCGATAACCTTTTCGCCCTCGAGAACCAGAACCATAACCGGCCCGGACGAAATGTATTTTACGACCCTGTCGAAAAAATATTTATCCTTATGCACGGCATAATGCTTTTTTGCCAGTTCAGGGGTTACCTGCATCAGCTTTGCAGCGGCGATTTTGAGCCCCTTTTTCTCGAACCGGGCTATAATTTCGCCGGCAAGTCTCCGCTGGAGACCATCGGGCTTGATGATTATCAGTGTTCTTTCCGACATCGGTTTTTTATGGTGTTTATTTAGCCGTTATTTTCCGGCAGGCACGAGATATATTTCGACCCGCCTGTTTTTCGGGTTGCCTTTTTTGCCTGCTTCATTAGCTTCGAGGGGCCTGTATTCGCCGTAGCCCTTTACGCTTATTCGTGCCGGATTTACGCCGTTGGATTCCATAAGATTTTCAACCGATATGGCCCTGTGTACTGACAGATGCCAGTTTGTCGGATGCATAACCATAGTTTGTGATTTCCTTATCGGGATATCGTCTGTATGGCCGACGATAGTTATATCGAAACCTTCAGCGGTCGACGAATTGATAATTACGCAGAGCCTCTTCATTAGTTCCGCTGCGCTGGGAGCTACCACATCGCTGCCTTTTTCGAACAACAAATCGCTTTTGAATTTAACCATTCCGCTCGCTTCGTCGAAGGTAATCATATCGCTGTTCTCAGCGGCGAATTTTGCCAGCTCGCTCGCAAGTTCAGGCGGAAGAACAGCACCGCCGAGCGCCGCCTGCATTTTCTTAATCAATTCTTCTTTCTTCCCGATATCGCTGCGCATCGCCTCGATTTTTTTACTCAGGGCGTTGACATCGGCGACACAAGACGCTTTTGCATCAGCGAGATGCTTTTCAGTTTGTACAAGTTTCAGTTTCGCTACGTTGTACTGGCTTTCGAGATCGTCTATTCTCTGCTGCTGGCTTTGATTGCGCAGCTTAAGGTCGTCATATTTCTCTTGAGAAGTGCAGCCGCTTGCCAGCAAGGCCGCTATTAATGAGATAACCACAAGGCAGGTTAAGTTTTTAGCTTGCATTTTTTTGTCCTTTCCTGACAAAACTTGTCCGCCTCATGCGGAACCAATAATCCCTTTTCGCTTTATTGCACCGGATAAGGAGTAAAATCTATCACAAGCACGGATAAATGCCAGAGAAAAATTCACCGAAAAAATGGTCTTGTCCGCTCGGGGCGGATTAGTTTCCCGATTTAGGCCTTAGCGGGGGGCTGTTGGTCGCCTTTTTTGGCCTTTTTTTCCTTTTTAGACTTGGTTTTTTTGGCTTTTGGC
>JAHJUV010000030.1 GCA_018828825.1 Planctomycetota bacterium
GACCCCGCTTCCATCTCCTACGTCACCGCAAAGGAAAAGGCCTGCGCCGAAATCGGTATCTATTCCGATGATAATCGCCTGCCCGCCGAGACTTCCGAAAAGGATTTACTCGCCCTCGTCGATAAAATGAACAAGGACCCGAAAATCAACGGCATCCTCGTCCAGCTTCCCCTGCCCAAACATATAGATGAGCAAAAGGTTCTATTGGCAATCGACCCTGCAAAAGACGTTGACGGCTTTCATCCCGTAAGCCTCGGAAAAATGGCCGTAGGCCAAAAGGCCTTTCTGCCCTGCACCCCACACGCCGTCCTGCAATTGCTCCGGCGCAGCGGCATAAAAACCGATGGCGCAGAAGTCGTCATCGTCGGCAGGAGCAACATCGTCGGCAAACCCCTTGCCATTATGCTTATGCAAAAATCCCCCACGGCAAACGCGACCGTTACCGTCTGCCATACGAGAACAAAAAATATTGCCGCGCATACTAAACGCGCTGATATTGTCATCGCCGCTGCCGGCAAGCCGAACACTATTACTGCCGATATGGTCAAGGACGGCGCTGTTGTTATCGATGTTGGTATTAACAGGGTTGACGATGCGACAAGGAAAAGAGGATACAGACTCATCGGCGATGTCGATTTTGAAAATGTTAAGGAGAAAGCCGGCTTCATTACCCCTGTCCCCGGCGGTGTAGGCCCTATGACCATCACTATGCTTCTTTACAATACCGTTGAGAGCGCTAAAATCGCCGCAGGCCTCTAAATCTAACCGCGGATTATGCAGATTTATATCGTTTTTTTCTTATTGTAAAATGCGTTTTTATGCTATAATATAAAATTATGGAAAAAGTACTGATAAATTCCAACAAATATGACGGCAAATACGTTGCGATAATAAGCGCTGAGGATAATACAATCATAGGTTCCGGAAATACGCCGCAGGAAGCTTTGAGTGTCGCCCAGGACAAAGGTTTCAAAAATCCCTTTTTGTTCTTTGTACCTGCAGGAGATTTAGTGCATATCTATTATGCTGGTTGAAAATTATCCATTTACCATAACCAGGCCGGGTGATACGGCAAGACCTTATCTGCCGGTTACAATTATCAATCCTGAAAATAAGAAACTGTTGAATGTCTTTGCTTTGCTTGATACCGGCGCCGATGAGTGCGCCTTCCCGGCATCTTTTGCCACTCCTTTGGGCCATAATTTACAATCCGGCTATCAGAAAAATGTAAGTACCGGCAACGGCATTTCCATTGCTTACGGCCATACAGTAAATATAAAAGCCTTTAACTTCACTGCGGAAAATGTAATCATTGATTTTATGCCGAATTTATATATTCCGCTGCTTGGTGTTAAAAGTTTCTTGAGCAATTTTACTGTTAAGATTGACTACCCAAACAAAAGATTTTCTGGAGCATATAAAATAGTAATAAATCCGGCGGCGTAGGTCCTATGACAATTACAATGCTTCTTTACAACACCGTCGAAAGTGCAAAACTTGTCCTGAGCAAAGTCGAAGGAACCGCTGCAGGAATCAAATAAAAACCATGGTTAGCCCCTATAGCAGGGTTTATAGCCAATTTTATACTGATTATATCAGACCATGTTGATTCATTTTCATAGTTGACTTATCCGTCATAAAATGTTAAAATTTATCAAGAACGTGAAAGGGCAGTATTTATCCGAATGTTTACAAACTTTTATTTGTACAATATAAGGTGTGGGAAAGCATTAGACTATAACTTCAAAGGAGTAAAATAAATGGCAGAGATATTTAAGTTTTCAATTAATAATATAGATGACCATGTACGGAAAATAGGCATTGACGTACGGCCTGTTATCGAATTTAAATTAGACAGGGAAAAGTTATATGATATGGGTAAAAATCTAACAGATAAATACCCACACTTGTTTGAAAGTTTAGTACAATCTCCTACAGATTTTCATATAGAAAAAAAATTCATCTTTCCTGGTAAAGGCGAAGCTAACTGTTCTACTTTGGTTATCGCTCAAAGAGGCCCTGTTTTTATTTTCCCTATAAGGCTAAGTGTACTTGGCGAAGAAACGGACTTGCAAAGCTCAGACATACAAGATGTTGTAATTGAAGGATTAAAAATATTTCGAAAAACATTTCCAACTAAGCACTTGCTACGCGTAGGATTGATAAATGAATATATATTTGACACGGGAATGGCTGATAGCACAAAAATTGTAGCCGGTCGATTTACTAAAGTATCTGTACCGCCCAATGGAGAAATTATGCTAAGAGTTAATCGACCTGATGACGATTTTAATAGAAGGATTGAAATAGAAGCTGTTAAAAAAGTAGAAAGAATGCCCGAAATGCCTGGCCAACAAAATATCAAAAGTTATGGTGTTAAAGTTATTGTCGACTTTAACAATCGAAACATGAGTCAAGATTTAGAAAAAAATGCAATAAGAACTATTTTGAGTGAGGCTGAACAATACAACAAAGAAGAGTTGTTTACCTTTTTAAATGGAGAGTGAATGATGACAGGCTCGACAGAATTAATTAATTGTAATTTAGAAAGCTGCCCTACTGTGGATTATGTATTGTCGGGACGTATAAATATAGGCAGCATGTTTGTTCTTATGAGCAATTCAGCAACGGAGTCGGCAAAAGTAATTGTCCCTGAAGAATCTGAGCTTACACCTTATGAATGTTGTCGTTTGAGTGGAGCTTTATCTTTCTGGGACAATCCCAAAGAGGATATTTATTCTTTCGATGATGGACAACCATTATGACGTCATCAAGCGTGTCAGCCGGTGACGTTGTTTTAATAATCGATGCGCCTTTTACTAATCGTTTGGGGTATAAGCCTCGGCCTGCTTTGGTAGTGTCTGGTAATCTGTTCAACCAAACTAATCCTGATGTTTTCTTGGTGCCAATCTCCTCCACTATAAGATATAGACTTCTTACGCAAATAATCGTGGATGAAAAAGAACCCTATTTCCAACAGACAGGACTTAAACAGACATCCGCAATAAAATGTGGAGCGGCCTTTGCTTATAGTCAATCCCAGATAAGAAGGAAACTTGGTAATATCCCACACGAGGTTCTTACTCAAGTTAGAAACATTCTTATTGATATTATAAGTAAGGACTAAATTTTGAATAGAATATAAATAGACGACGTTTACCTATTTTTAAAAAGAGGAAGCAATGTCTTCAATTAGTTCAGCATACCATGCGGCACCTAAACCTACATTTATTCCACCAGTAATGTTTGGGTCGACTGTTCCGGAATGTACCCCTACAAGATAATAATGTGTTCCGGTAACCATGTTTGTGGTACCTTTATCATCAATCCAAACATTTTTTGGTTTTGTTATAACTGGGCTACCACTTGTTCCAGGGTGAAGGGTGGCATCTGTAAGGAAGAGAGGTAAATTTTGGAAATTCACTCTATAAGTACTTGCTATCATCGCATTTCGGAAAATAGGCAGGTTGTTTTTATTGTCGTAAAATGCTAACGGATAACCCATAATAAAAATATCTTCACCGGGATCAAGCCGGTAATTTTGGGGGAGAAACGAATATTTTGAAAATGGTTTGATGAAAAAAGATTTCTGGATTTTCTCCCTATCAAGCTTGATAAGTGCTATATCCGCGTCTGGATATTGTGGATGTGACTTCCAAAGAGGTTTTTGGTTTTTATACAAGGGGATATCGACGATGCCATTATCTGCTATATTGTTGGGGTCTTTGTGCAAATGTAAGCGAAGGGCATCAGGTCTAATTCCTTTTTTGTCATTAAGACATACGTGCTTATTTGTTACGAGAAAAAGATTATTATTCTGAATATAAAAAAAACCCGTTGCAGAGCCAGCGGGTTTGCTACCGTAAATTTGAAGAATAAAAGTGACTGCTGTCACAATTGGATTTATATTCATAATAACCTCTTCCGTTTTAGACTTTATCTTGCTTTGACAGAACAATCTGTTTTTTATTCCCGTCTCATTGTTACCATTCCTCGATGTTTATAAAATTCTATCTCCCTCATTCTCTGCCATTCTTATCTTATTGTCAAACCTTATTTCCCCCCGCCATTTCTCTGTGCCTTTGTGCCTTAGTGGCTATGGAAAATTCAACTTCGCATATTCCCTATAAAGTTCTCTCGCCGCCTCATCGTACGCCTTGGCCGCGGCTATTTCATTATCGAAAGAGCCAAGACGTATTACAATGCCTTTAAAGGTAATTTGGGCACGATATTTGTTTCTCCTTTTGTCTAAAGTTACTCCCTTATATTTTGAGGCGCAGCTTCTTTCCATTTTTCTTCTGTTGTAGCTATTTTCAGCTGGGGTAACGATGCTAAGATTATTTTTTGTATTGTTGAGCCCGTCGCCGTCTCCGTGGTCAACGACAAAACTTTCCTTGCCCTGAGCGGAGTCAAACGGCGGCAGCTTCATAATCTCACGATGCATCCATAATCGCTTTCTGACGTCATTAATGCGTATCATCCGATACGCATAAAAAGTGTCATTATGGGAATTTACCGCCTGCCATTTATGACTGTTTATTTCCTCGAAATCTTCCTGGCTGACTTTTGCGTATTTGCCGCGAGTCAGTTTGATTTTCCGAAATGCGCAGCCGTATTTCCTCTTTCGATACCAAAGAAGTATCGCAACGCCAATGCGCGCGCAGAAGTCTGGTATTTGGATGTAAAAATGAATTTTTGTCATTGGATTGCTTAGCCCCTTGATTTATCAAGGGGTTTAATAGTATTCTTGATTTTTAATATAAAATTAGATATTTATCTAATTTTGGCCATATTATACCATATTTTTAACAAAAATCAAGTAAAATCTAAGTTTTTTTGCAAAATAACCGCTTTTGGCCCAAAAACACGACATTTTCAGGCAAAATAAAGCTCGGAAAATTCGACAAGCAGATTGCTTTAGGCCTGCCCCGTTTTCGCTTTCGGCAAAAAACGGAAGGGAGAGGATTCGAACCCCTGGTGCGTTTCCGCACAACGGTTTTCAAGACCGCCACCTTAAGCCGCTCGGTCACCCTTCCGGATTAACTGTTAATTTACAATAAAACCGCGATTTTTGCAAGGAGATTTAATACGCGGCTTTGTGTCTATCGGTTGCAACGCTCGTTTCAAAAGGAAGCAAGGAAATAAGGAAGTAAAGAGGTAAGGAACGTTTTAACGGTTTTTTCCTTACATCCTTGTTTCTTTACATCTTTACTTCCCTTTTTGTCGCCCAGCGGAATTTGGCCGATGCGCATCGCGGATTCGACATAATTTCCTTTATTCGCGGTACAATCGCGTTTTGGGACGCCGATTGATATATCCCTGTTTGAACTCCGTCTCGAAACGACTGCTTTACAAGGCGGTCTTCGCCACTGTGAAAACTTATTATGCCGATTCTGCCGCCCGGCCGCAAACAATACGGAGCAAGCCTTAAAAGCTCTTTTAGGGAACCGAGTTCATCATTTACCAGTATGCGCAACGCCTGAAATGTGCGGGCCGCAGGATGAAGCGAGCCGAATTTTGAGTTGCGCTGTTTCTTTTTCCAGCTATTTATAGTCAAACCCTTGACGGCGAAAACCAGCCGAACAAGCTGTGAAACTGTCGTAATCGGCTGCACACCGCGCTGAGCGACAATCGTTCGGGCAATTTCCTGATAATCCGGCTCATCGGACAATTCCCAAAATGCCCTGCCCAGTTCTTCCTCCGAAAGACTGTTGAGCAAATCCGCGCCGGTTCGTTTGAGCCTATCGTCCATTCGCATATCGAGCGGCCCTTCATTTTTATAACTTATGCCCCGCTCGGGATTATCTATCTGCATACTTGAAACGCCGAGGTCGGCAAAGATGATGTCATAGCCGTCAAGTTTTTCCTTGTTCAGGACATTGGCAATGCCGGCAAAATTGCTGTGATAAAAACTAATAGGTGTTTTCTCTTTGCCCAGCCGCTTGCGGGTACGCTCAAGTTCGGTACTATCAACATCGAAGGCTATCAATCTTCCTGTCGGTCCTATTTGTTTGATAAACCCTAATGAATGGCCCCCGTAACCGACGGTACAATCCACAACAACCTGGCCGGGTTTGGGTTTGAGACAGCCTAAAACCTCTTCTATCAGGACAGGAATATGGCTGCCGGCAGGTGTTTTGCCTTTCGCACGCAGATGGGCCTTTAAATCCGGATGAGCTGCGATGTTGTGTTCCTTGTATTTCTGCCGGTAGTTCTTCGGATGGGTCCCGCTGTACCGAGGCCGCCTGCGGTGATTAGGCGATTGTTGTTCCCCGCTGCCGGATTGATCTACGTTCATATATAAACTCCACGCAAATTAAGGTTTTTATACACCCTTTCCTGATAAAAACCTTTACTTCTTTATTTTAAACGACTTATATACAGCATTGGCCTTTTTGTCAAAGACTAAAATCTGCATAAAAATTAAGGACAAAACAGCTCTGTTAATAATCTGAAATGTGCAATCTCGCTCGGACTGATAATAAATAGATAAAAAAGGCCGGCTGAGTATCACCTCACCGGCCTTGTATTGGGTTGATGCCTTTTATCATTTATAGAAGATTTAATATCTCCGCCATATCCTTTGCGTATTCGAGATCCTGCAGTGTTGAAGCCGAGTTCAATATTGTGCTCTCAGTATCATTCAACGATTGAGAAATTACAACCTCAATCGGTTCTCCGGTCGGTCCGTCAACCTGTATCGAAGCGGAATAGTTTAGTTTGCCCGAAACAATATTGAGCCACAGGGCCATAAGCTGCTTTTTAGCTTTATCTATCATAATGCTGTTATCTTCCGGCATTAAAATGTCAAGAGCGCTGCTAAGTGTAAGGCCGTTAAACACATTGGAATTTGCATTTATAACATTCAGATAGTCCGGCAGGCTTGGCGCTTCCAGCCGTTTACCTTTACTGCCAAACTGATGTTTCCAGTAACCTGCTGATCTGGGGCACATCGAGGTGCTGCCCGGCGAAGCGATAAGACCGGCAGCATAAATCATCAGGTCTCCTTGCCTTACCGTAAAACCGGCACTTGACGGAGGAAGTGTGCTTACAAACTGAAACAACTGTCCGTTTTCCTGTCCCCATGAACTATAACCGGGATAAACATGCGAATATGGATCTGTTGAAGCCCATTCGACAAGTGTTGGCATTGTCATGTGCACGCTTGTTGACCAAGGTGTAACTCCGGGAGTATTTGTTATCGGATTCCAGCCTGAGCTTATCCCTGTGATAATATATGGTTCTCCACTGGGATTGGCTATCGTCAGATATTTGATATAGGGATTAAAGGCTGTGTTGTTAATTCTATAGGTATAATAATAATAACCGTTACCGCCATCCCATGCCCAGTATTCTACAAATGCTGTACCGCCAGTTCCGACAGCATCCGCTATACCGCTTGCGATAATCTGGCCGGCATCTGCGGGGATTGCCTGATATTGTGGTTCTGCAGCAAAACAAAGACCGCAAATAGATGCTACGAACAACAAAATACTCACAACTGTTTTTCTCATGTCCATTTCAAAATCCTCCAAAATTTCTATTTATCAAAAAAATAAACGGGAAACTTATCCCGCCTCAGCTTCCATTTTTCAAACGAAACAAGCTATAGTTTTTTACGACTTCAGATCAAATAACTTTCTGTTTTTCTTTCTGAATAAAACGAGACCTGCAGTTCCAAATCCAAGAATCGTACAGGTAACAGGTTCGGGTATTGGTACTGACGGACCAATAACAACTCCGTCCGCTTGTGCGCTTACTCCAGCTACTACTGTGCTTGTACACCAACCTGGCGCCCATTTGCTGGCAATCTCGAAATATTGCCCGCCGTTGATGTCGCCATCTTGTGTTGACCTGTCGCCGGCATAATCGTTTATCCAATACCACTTGCCTGAAATTTTATCATAGTCCCAAACAGCAGGAGCAATCTGTGTTCCGCTGCTGCCGCTGACTATCCAGTCAAGCCCTGTATAAACCTCTGTAAAGATATCATAACCTATTGAATGTGCCCATCCGCCGCCGCCGGCAGTTGAACCAGCCGCTGTATCAAGTATCAGCAAATCGTTGATGCCGCTGGCAGGATCAAACACAACATCAAACTTGTTTATGCTGTCAGGTGTCGCATCTGTGTCATAGATATAACCGAAATGATAATCATCTGTTCTGTCGGTGGGGGTGTTATAGTAATCGTTGTTGAAAACCTGATATGCGTAATGCCAGTAGCTGCTCGGCTCGTCGAACCACCATTGGTAGTTTATTCTCGCCATACCATAATCAAGCCCCCTGGCAGTATCATAAACTTCAACATAGCCAAACTCTGCACCCGCGGGAACGGATAGATATGAAGCCTGAACATTAGATATGAGCATAAAAACAATGCTCACCGTCACTATGAAAAACAACCTTTTCATCTTTTACTCCTCCCGTTGAGAATATCTATGAGTTTGTCTAACTGGGGAGATTGGGGAGAGAATAAAGAAATACGGCACAACACCACTTCTCATTTTCTTCCTCCTAACATTCGCTATTCTAAATCATAATTTAAAAACCGCAAACCAAATCTCTCAGACGAATATGATAGGAAACTCACATATCCATCCATTTTCTTCTTCTACGTAGTTAGAATCTTATCAAATATTACTCCCCTTTGTCAAGGTTTTTTTTAAGATAAACCGGGTGAATTAGAAAAAACCAAGATATACTGAATACAAATAGTCTTTATTTTTTTTAAGAGAGTAGTTTTTGAGATGTAAAGTTTCTTGATTTTGGTTGTTTAACGGAAAATGTTGTAACAACTCAAAGGTAAATTTTATGATTTAGTGTGTTCTGGATTAAATATATATAGAAAGTTGGCAAATTTAACATTTTCTAAAAAACGGATAAAATAAAAAGTAAAAAGTAAAAAATCAAATTATCCCGGACAAGGCAAAATACCCGGCAGGAAAAAAATCTCCCAAAGCCTATCTCTAAAGACACAGATATAGTCAATCTCGTCGATTTTGCTGAATTTGTCGCAGGTCGCAGTGTGGTAAATATTCAAAACGGCTCAATTCTTATTTCCCAAACTAATAATATTGACGCGTTTGTCGACGTCTGTCTGTATAATGAGCGGAATTTGTCCGACCTTTGGCACAATTAACGGTTAGCGACAGGCCATAGCTGTTATTGGCCGAGGGTTAAGCAAAAAAACGGCATAAATCCGGTGGTTTAACTAAAACACTATTAAACGAATCTTAAAAAACGAAGAATGCCAAAATGCAAAGATATCCATAAGATCCTAATCATAGGTTCCGGCCCTATCATCATAGGCCAGGGTTGCGAATTTGATTATTCCGGCGCCCAGGCCTGCAAAGTTCTCAAGCAGCAGGGATCCAAAGTTGTACTCGTAAACAGCAATCCCGCCACGATTATGACAGACCCTGAACTCGCGGACAAAACTTATATCGAGCCTATAACCCCGGAAATGGTCGAGCTAATCATCCGCAAAGAAAAACCGGACAGTCTTTTGCCCACACTCGGCGGCCAAACGGGTCTTAATACCGCGGTGGCCTTTGCCGTTCAATATCATCCAGAAGCCTCGCCCGGCCCGCACGATTCGAATTATCTGTTCGAAACCTTCACCGAGATGATAACTACGCATCAAAAAAGCCGAACATAAGCTTATGTTGCACGCCCTGTGTATGGCACAAACCGCATTATCAGTACCGATAATGCGGTTTCTTGGAGTTGCAAAACAGCTTTTCGTATCATTTGACCATTTTACACTTATTTCTCAAAAAAATATTCAGTTTTGGCCCCATAATTTTTATAAAAATCTTACAAAAATTAGTTGACTAAAACCGCCAATAAAGCCGATAATATGGAAAGTAACTTCTGAAAATGCATCTTGTCATTGCGAGTCTTCCGCTTCGCTCGGGATAAACTCCGCGAAGCAATCCCGATTTATCGGGACTCCTCGTGATGACATTTTTAGAGCTACCCGGAATATATGAGATAGTGTAAACTCCTTTGTTTTTTTAGTTACTTAAGGAGAAGTAATACATAATTGAAAGGAATTAGTTATGTCCGCACAAAAGCAAATAAGCTGGTTTTTGTTTTTCTTGATGTTAGGGTTGATTTGCGGTTTTAGTCTGGAAGCATCAGCAGCAGAGAAGGACCCGAACAATGAAGATTACTTCGCGATGTCTCTTGAGGAGTTAATGAATACCGAAATCTCCGGTTCAGGATCTCTGACGAAGACGACTCGAAGAAAGGTCCCTGCAACTATGACCACCATTACCAAGGAAGACATCCAACGAACGGGCGCCCGCAGTCTGGACGAACTCCTGCTGATCACAGTGCCGGGGCTCCAAAAACAGTTCCACCGGTATGAATATGAGCATATAGGCATCCGGGGCATTATGAGTGACCGTGAGGATAAATACCTACTGCTCGTTAATGGCAGGCTGATGAACGAGCGGTTTTTCTATGGCGCTATGGCCGAGCGCGACTTACCCATGCTGAAAGATATTCACCACATTGATGTCATCCGCGGGCCAGGTTCCTCCATATACGGTCCCGGCGCAATCGGTATGGTAATCAATATCACCACAGATAGCGGCTTGACATTCGAGGGTCTGGAGGCTACAGCCCGATTGGGTTCCATTGAAGAGTATTACTCTGGTGAGTTCAAATACGGTCATCGAATCGCCGACGACGAGGGTGTGTTCTTGTATGGGGGTCTTAGTCATTACCCCGGCGCCAGCGGGGATGATGCCCAACGCGTGCGCTCGGACTGGCTCCTTAATGGTGAGAAGGTCTACGGCGAGTACGGCTTTGGGAATCGGGCCACCATACCGAGGGTCAAGGTACATGCCCAGTATAACCGGGGCGGGCTTGAAACATGGATACGGTACACGCAGGGCGGTAATTATCGCTACACCGCGGATACTCCGTGGGACCCCCAGCCCGGGCAGTCAGCAGAATACCCACCCGATGCGGACGCATATCGAAAGTTCACCGCCTATGTTAGCAATCGCTTTGAAATCAGTCCGACACTCGCGATAACCCCCTCTATCAGCTTCGACACCCATCAGGATTACGAGGTGTACAGGATGGAGAAAGCCAATAGCTGGCGGCGCGATGAAATCAATACTAAGTTGATGTTAGATTGGACACCCAATGACAACCATCAAGTTACGGTCGGGGGCGAGTGGTCGCACGCTATTAACAACCTGCGAGGGAGCTGGACCGATGTGATACCTGATAGCGATCTTTCCGACATTGGGGAGAGCTCTTTCTATACCGATTTGACAAGTTTTATGGGTGAGTACCAATGGCGTATGTCTGATGCCTGGACCATGTTTTTGGGCGCACGCCTTGACTGGCATAATTATCTGCCTGATAAGAAGAAGATGTTCTCCCCGCGAGCGGCCCTGGTGTGGACTCCTGACAAGAAGAATACGGTCAAGCTGATGTACACGGAGTCTTCTCGCGCCAATACCGATTCGACGTTGCGTCAAGGATATATCCTGCATGAAGCCGATAACACTGTTTCAGACCGGACTGATGTCGAGACCCTCAAAGCCTACGAACTGCGCTACGAACGTCAACACACCGATAAACTGTGGCTGGCGAGTTCTCTGTTCTATCACATCCACAACCCCGTGGCCTATGGAGACACGGCGAGTGGGGGCAGGATAATGCAACTGGGTGAGATACGGTCCATCGGCGCCGAGTTCGAGGCAATCTACCGCACAGACCGGACGCGCATCATCTTTTCGCATAGCTATACAAAGCTGCTCGGTTTCACCCAGGCAAGCAATGTCACTAAGCAGTATTACACGGGCGGAGGAGTTACGGACTTTGCCAGCTATGACAATCATAGCACCAAATTGCGTGCTGAGTATGACGTTACCAGTCGCTTGAGCATCGATGGCTCAGTGCAGGTCTATTGGGGCTGTCCAGGCAAGCGAGGTTGGATCAAGGAGCAACAACAATGGTGGGGGGCTGATGGCGTCCGTAATTCAAAAGCCATGTATGACGGCGGTGCGTTTCTGAATCTTGGCGCTCAGTACAAGGCGAACAAAAACCTCCTCGTACGATTTGATGCCTATAACATCATGGGCTTCTTCAACAAGGACATGAACGCAGTCAAGGTGCACACTGAAGGTAATGAGGAGTACTGGATAGTGTCGCCGGCGTTTGGCGTATCCGTAACCTACACATTCTAATAGCGCTGCCGGCCCTAAAACCGGCATCTGTCATAGCAAAAAACCACCGGTTCTAACCGGTGGTTTTTTGCTTCCTGAAAATTTTCGCCAGTCTGAATCTCCTGCAGCATATTTTCAAATGCGCCAGCGCCTTGATAATATTCAGCTCAAAAGTGCTGTTTCTTTCCGCGTTTATTACCGCCATCAAATTGAGAACTTTTTCCGGCTTTCCCATCTTCAGGTAAACCAGCAGCACATTCCTGAAAAGTTCGTAATTCGCTGCGTCAAGTTCGACCGCATAATCGAGAAATTGTTCGGCGTCATCAGCCTCGCCGCGAATGGCAAGCACTTTGCCGAGATAAAAATAATTCAGCGCCCCTGCCGAACCAAGTTCGGAAACTCTCAAAAAACAATGAGTCGCGTAATCAATCTGTCCCAGTTCCGTCATCATCACGCCGATAGTCTGCAAAACGTCCGGCTGACGGATATCAAGCTCAAGCTCAGCGGCCAGCAGTGAAAACGCCGCATCCTTTTGCCCCCGTTCGAACGCAAGCTGGGCAAGGCGAAATCTCGGCCCTGCCATATTCCTGTCGAGCCTTACGGCCTCTAAATAGAGCTTTTCCGCCTCTTTTTTCCTGCCGGCGTTTAATTCTATCTCACCAATATAAAACATCGCCGCTGCGCAATCCGGTTCGATTTCGAGTATCCTGCGGAATTTCTCGGCTGCCGAAATAACATCGCCGCAGTGAAGCAGAAACAGCCCGAAATCAAAAACAACTTCTTTGTCGCCCGGGTTTTTCCTCAGCTCATTGATAAAATATTGCCACGCACTTTCTCTCTCGCCGAGATTCCAGTATCCCTGCGCGATATGATAATTAATCTGCGGATGGTCCGGCTCAAGAGAGGCCGTCTTTTCCCAGCACCATACCGCCTTTCTGAAATTGCCCTGGATGAAAAATGAATTGCCGATATTGTAAAAGCACAGCGGACAGGCATCGTTGAGCTGCTGGGCAAGATAAAACATCTCCTCGGCCATTTCATAATTGCCCATCTCCGTATAAGTAATTATCCTGTTGCAGTAGCCCGGCTCGAAATTGGGGTCGATTTCTTCAATCTGCCCGAATGTCTCCAGCGACAAATCATATTGGCCCGTGCGGGTATAATCCACCGCAAGACAGTTCAGTATTTCAACGTCCTGGGGATTCAGTTCCAGCGCAAGTTTATATTCCTCGATTGCCTGGTCGAATCTTTCCATCGCATCAAGTGTAAGCGCCTTATTGAAATGCCATCTGTCGTTGGACGGATTGATATCCAGCGCCTCGTTCATCGCAGAAAGGGCCTCGCTCATCTGCCCCTCCTCGTAAAGTTCGTAAGCCTTTATGGCCTTCTGCTCTGCCTGGTCCCACGAATTAAACTGGTCGAACTGTTCAAATCCACTCTCGGAATTCATATAATTTCCCTGTAAATAGAGACTTACCCAAAAATCAAATCGGCAAAAAAAACGCCTCTGTTAATGCTTAAAATCAGGCTTTTTTAAAATCTAAACAAAACAGGCAGTATGCAACCAGGTTGTTCATAACCTCTTTATTTATAAGAACTTATCCAAATTTTAAATTTTAAATTTTAAATTTTAAATTGCGTCCTGTGCCTTTTTCTGGAAAATAGTTGGTTTTGGTCTTATAATGCTTCGATAATTTTAAGGTTTATCCGCCCGGTGCGGAATTTAAAAAGGAGTAATCGATTATGATAAAACAGATACATGGAAAGCTTACTGCTGAAAAAGCGAAATTCGCGATAGTTGTAAGCCGGTTCAACGAGTTTATTACATCCAAACTTCTCTCGGGCGCTATTGACGCCCTGCAGAGACACGGCGCCTCTGACGAGCAGATTACCGTTGTCTGGGTTCCCGGCTCGATAGAAATCACACCCGCGGCAAAGAAGCTCGCCGCCGGCGGCAAATTCGATGCCGTAATCTGTCTCGGCGCCATTATCCGCGGCCAGACTCATCATTATGAATATGTCGGCCAGCAGGTAAGCAGAGGCATCAGTCAGATTAACTATGATACCGGTGTGCCGACTATCTTCGGCGTTCTCACCTGCGACACTATTGAGCAGGCGATTGAACGTGCCGGCACTAAATCCGGAAACGCCGGCGCCACCGCCGCTACAAGTGCGATGGAAATGGTTAACGTGCTCTGTCAAATATAAAAAGAAATTCGGATTAGTATGCCTACAGCCGACAAAAGAACCCGGGCAAGAGAGCTTGCTATGCAGGCTCTCTGTCAGATGGATATTCAGGGCGATGGCGCTTTGGATATGCTCGGAGTTTTCTTTGCCGAAAATACCGACAACCCCGTTATCAGGGAAATGGCTGATAAATGGTCAAAAGGCGCATGGCAGGCTGTCGCCGACTGCGACAGTCTTATCTCTGAGGCCGCTGTCAAGTGGGAGCTTTCGAGGCTTAACCAGGTTGACAGAAGCATCCTTCGGCTCGGGGCGTACCAGCTAAAATACTGCCCGGATATTCCGGCAAAAGTGGTAATTAACGAGGCGATTGAGCTGGCAAAAAAGTTCAGTACCGAGTCGTCTCCAGGCTTCGTAAACGGCGTGCTGGACGCAATTTATAGAAAATTAAGAATGAATTCGGACAACCAATGCGAAAAATAGCGATGCTCAACCAGAAAGGCGGCGTTGGCAAAACCACCTCAGTTGTCAACATCGCAGCAGCTTTGGCCCAAAGCGGCGCCAGGGTCATCGCCGCGGATTTCGACCCACAGGCACACCTTACGATTCACCTCGGCGTCGAACCCGACAGTGTGAAATCGGGTACATATAAATTACTGACAAGCTCAGTTGATTTCGACGATGCCTTAATTGAAGTAAGACCGAACCTGTTCCTGCTCGGAGCAAATATCCATCTTGTAGGCGCCGAAAGCGAACTGGTCAGCGTCGTCGGCAGAGAAACAATCTTCCGCGAAGCCGTCTTAAAATCAAAATTGGATTTCGATTATATGATTATCGACTGCCCCCCTTCGCTCGGCCTTTTGACTCTCAACGTCTTGGCCGCAGTAGAAGAAGTAATTATTCCCTTACAGCCGCATTTTCTCGCGCTTCAGGGCCTGGGCAAACTCCTCCAGACTATAACTCTTGTCGGCAGGAGAATAAATCCTTCGCTTTGGGTGAGCGGAATTCTGTTGTGTATGTTCGACAGCAGAACATCACTGTCCGAAGAGGTCAAAAGCGATATCAACAAATTTCTCATCGGCGCAAGGGATTCCGATTGCCCATGGAACAAAGCGCAAATCATTCCCGTCCTCATACGAAGAAATATCAAACTTGCCGAGGCTCCCAGCTACGGAAAAACAATTTTCGAATACGCCCCCGGCTGTCACGGCGCCGAAGACTACAAACTAATCGGTGATTACCTGAACAATGGAACAATTCCTCCCGCTGCCGACAAACAGCAGGAAGATGGGGCGGTTTTAGACACCCGAATATGAGTCCCGCACCTTCTAAATATTCATCCCGCACCGGAGAACTATTGAATAGAAAAATGGTGCGGGATTCAATGAATTATCGGTGTCTTTTAAACAGCTTAAAGTTTAACAGCATCATATCCCATTTAATAAATATAGAATAGAAAGAAGGTGCGGGATGAGAACGGCAAGATTCTTCTGCGATACGATAAACCAAAACACCGGCACAATTCTTACCGATGCGCAGTTTCGCCACCTGACGAAGGTCCTCAGGCTCAAAATCGGCGACTCTGTCGAGCTTTTCGACGGCAATGGCACACTCGTACAGGCAATTATTGAAAAAATCGAAAAATCACAGGCCGTTTTGACCGTCAAAACCATCAAAAATTATCCAAAACCAACGCAGCAAAGAATAATCATAGCCTCAAGCATCGCTAAGGGAGAACGCTTCGAGCTGCTCGTGGCTAAATGCACCGAATTGGGGATTGATAGAATCGTGCCTGTCATTTTCGAGCGGACTGTAAAACAATCGCTGCAGCAGCATCGGCTCCAGACCATCGCCGTCGAATCCACAAAACAGTGTCAGCGGTTATTTTTACCAATAATCGATTTACCGATAGCCTTGCCGGAGGCAATTAAAAAACTGCAATCCGACTATCCTGCCGCAAAAATTATTTTTGGTTCTTTGACAGAAAACGCTGAATCCATTATAAATCTCGACTTCGGCTCGAATGATACGATAGCTTTTATCGGCCCCGAAGGCGGCATAACGGAAACTGAAGAAAATATGCTCAGGAAAATAAACGCTCAACCGCTAAAACTTACCGATACGATATTGAGAATTGAAACAGCGGCAATTACTTTCGCTTCCGTCCTTGCTGCAAGAAGAGATTCTCGTAAGTGATCCGGGCCTGTCAGGGCACAAGAGACTTTAGAAATTCCGTCTCCTGTTCCGTAAGAGGCTGTTCTTTTATCTGTTTGACCTTTTCTATCGTCTGGTTCAAATCGAATCCGCCCGATTTCAGCATCCATACCGCCGCAAGATATGAAACTCTCTTTTTCCCGCTACTGTCGTGCACAAGCACCGGCAAATTGGCCTTCTCATTCATTATTTCAAGAAATTCCCGGCACGATTCCGCATCTGGAATACCATCAGTTGGAGTATTTTTTTCTATCGGCAACTCTATATATTTGACGCCGTTATCCTTCATCCATATCACTTCTTCGTTGTACCAGTTATCTTCCCGGTGTTCGTCCGGATTCCGCAGGTTCACAAACGCAGCGATATGATATTTATATAAAAGCCGAGTATAGTCCATCCCCCGCGGCTGGCCGCTTGTATAAAGCACCCCCTGCTTTACTATTTGAAAACTTTTTATATGAAAATGCCTCACCAAACCGACAACGGCAATAATTATTACTGCTGTCCATAACCACCCGAAAATAGGATTTTTCTTTTTTTTCATTCTTTCTACCCGCCAAGTTTCCTGTAAACGTTTCTGACCGCGTAAATCTTTCTGTCGGTCGCCTCAAAATACACCCTGCTTATCATCTCACCGATAAGACCGGTCGAAATAAAACCCAGACCTATCAGTAATAGAATTATCCCCGCCGCCGTTATTGGACCGTGAGCTGTTAATATAGGTACGTTAAAATAAAACTTATCGAACAAAACGTAAGCAAAAATAAAACTCGCCACCACAATACAGTAAAACGCCGCCTTGCCGAAAAAATGCAGCGGCCGTGTAATATAGCCCAGCAAAAATCGAAGCGTTATCAAATCGAACGCCACCCTGAACGTCCGCGATATACCGTAATTGCTCTTGCCCGCAGGCCTTTCGATATTCTTGATGGGTATCTCGATTATTTTCGCCCCCCCGAACGATACAACCGCAGGTATAAATCTGTGCATCTCTCCGTATAGCCGCAAATCCTGGATTATCTGCCGTTTGTACGCCTTAAATGTCGTGCCGAAATCGTGAATATCCACTCCGCTCACTTTCGACGCCAGCCAGTTTGCCATCCTGCTCGGAATCTTGCGCATAATAAGATTATCGACCCGTTTCTCACGCCATCCGCTGACGACATCGTATCCTTCATCTATCTTTTTCAGAAAATTCGGTATCTCTTCCGGCAGATGCTGCAAATCCCCGTCCATACTGATTATTACTTCGCCCTTTGTGTGGTCGAACCCCGCCGCCAGCGCAGGCGTCTGTCCAAAATTCCTGCGAAGATGAACCACTACCACATGTTCGTCGTCCTCGGCGATATTTTTAAGTTTCTCAAGCGTCGCATCGTCGCTACCGTCATCGACAAGCACAATCTCGTAACTCTTGTTCGTCTGCCTCATCACCTTCGTCAGACGCTCACAAAGCTCCTGCACAACCGATTCCTCGTTGTACAAAGGAACAACTACTGAATATTTAACTGCTGTTTCAGTCATTTTCACTTCCCGTCAATTTGACCGTAATGTATAAGCTCTATCCCCGCCTCGTGAAGTATCTCTTTCGTCATCGGCTCGCAGAGCCATTTAAGTTCTGTCTCTCTTTGACCGACAAGTCTCGTATTCCCAAGACCTTCCGCATATCCCGGATGCGTCATCACCTCCGCTACCCCGGCAAACTGCGTCCTGCCTATCTCTTCCCAGAATTCACCGTCAATTTTGCCCGTATGGGCCGCTCCGAAAAAAATGTCATTTTTTATAAATCTGCTGTCGATTTTCTGGCAGTTCAATGTCATCCGCCTCAGTAAAAAAGCCCGCATCCTGTCCCCCAGTCCCACTCTCGGCCAATCCCCTCCGCAAACCGTCGCAGGCTCCCACGGCCAGCGTATCGCTTTGATTCCGAACCCCTCCGCAAGCGAGCATACTATTTTATATATCGGCCCGAAGCAATGAAAGTGCTTATGTGAATCCAGATGTGTCGGCTTTATGCCCTTGTTGATTATCGCCTCTATCTGTGCGGCAAGCTCGATTTCTATCGCACTCAGCAGTCTTTTACTCACAAGGCTTTTGGCCGCCAGTTTATAAACTGAATATTTGAACTCCCCTGCTTCATCGACAAGAGGTTCTGCCAGCGGGTCAGATGATATCGGCCTGCCTTCCGTCAAATTCAGATGTATCCCCACCCCCATGCTCGGCATTTGTCCTGCTATCGCTACCGCCTTGTCCACCCCCGGCGTATTAGCCATTAGCGTCGCGCTCGTCAGCACACCGTTAGTATGGGCATCCGCTACTGCCTTATTTACGCCCTCACAAAGCCCGAAATCATCCGCATTTATAATCATCTTTCTTTGCATAAGGCATAAGAGCATAAGACATAAGAGCATAAGACACAAGAGCAAAATTGCTTATGCACTTAAGACTTATAACTTATGACTTGTGCACTTTTATTATTTTTGTTGCAAAAACACTTTATTTGACGAGAATAATAATGAATTATTATGGTTTTTATTCTTCATAGATATATCTTTCGGGAATTATTCAAGGTCTTTGCCCTTTCGGCGATGGCTCTGGGCGTCATTATGAGCCTCGGCAGTCTGCTTCGGCCTATTCAGGAATACGGGGTCGGCCCAAAGCAGGTCCTCGATTTACTCTATTATTTTATGCCGATTACCTTCACTTTTGTCCTGCCAGTTGCCGCGCTGTTCGCAACCTCTCTTGTGTACGGCAGAATCGCCGCTGACAACGAGTTCGACGCCTGCAAGGCAAGCGGCATTAGTCCCGCAATGCTCTTTTATCCGGGTCTTATTCTGGCTATTATTGTTTCAATAGCAAACCTTCTTTTGAGCTTTCATGTCGTACCGATTTATGTCCACCTCGCCGAATCCTCTATGAAAGCCGATGCAAAACAGATACTGTTTCGAAATATCCAGCGGCAGGGTTATTATCGCCTCCCCGGCGGACAGTTTAGAATTTACGCCGACGCCGTGGACGTCAAAAATTCCGGCCTCCTCGGCGTTGTCATCATTGACGCTGACAGAACTCGCGAGAAAAAACTTATCACCGCCGAATCCGCAACTGTAAATTTCGACAACACCGCAAAAACCAACGAGGTAAAAGTCTTTGCCAAAAATGCCTTTCAGTTCGACGAGCACGGCGGAGCCTTTTTCAAGGCTATCTCCGTCCTCGGCGAATTCGAATCTCTTATGTCTGACAACGTAAAATTCCGAAAAATCGACCAGATGAACGCCATTAAGGCCTCGCCCATAACTTATTATCCAATTGCCGTCAATGCCTGGAACGCCTATGAACAGCTTACTATAGAAATGCTGTGCCGTGATATAAGCGACACTATTGGCGCAGAATCCGATAACTTCTATCAATTGCACAACGATGAGTCTCTCGTACGCTTTACCGGCGAGCAATGCGTCATGAGAACCGACCAGGGTACGATTGAAATTTTCGGAAAGGTCATTTTATTCGAGTACAACAAAAACAACGGTGAACTTACAAAAAGTTACCGCGGCGAAAAAATCGTCCTTCAACTCTCTGCCGAAACACAAACCAGGCCAAGCACGAAAATAATTCTCACTTTCCCAAACGCCGTCTGGCTTGACAGAGGCATTGAATATATGAAGCCCAGATATGTCGCCAAGGACTTCGCTCTGCCCGATTCCATCGCTGCCAAACTCGGAGAAAATGTCATCGACACTGCCGAAAACCACCGTTATCTTACCACTCCGTCTCCAAAACTTCTCTCTCTTATTAAGGAAATGAAACGAAAAATCCGCGTAACACTCTTCGAAATCAAGGCCGAAATACATTCCAGGCTCGTTTTTGGTATAGGCTGTATCACCCTTATCCTCATCGGCATCGAGCTTGGCATTAAATACAGAGGCGGCCACCTTCTCACTGCTTTCGGATTCAGCTCTATTCCTGCCGCCGCATTGCTCGTCTTTATTATGGCTGGAAAAAATATAACCAAAAATCAGTTTTCAGGCGTCGGCGCCGACCTCGGCGTCGCTTTTATGTGGACAGGTCTGCTGTTCCTCTCGATTGTTACTGTCGTCCTTTACAGAAAAATATTAAGGAATTGAGAAATGAATCCCGCACCTTCTAAATATTCAACATTTCAGATATGTCTTTCAAAAAACAGAAAGAATAATATCTTTTATAAAGACACATCTCTTAAAAATAGAATAAAAGAAGGTGCGGGATGAAAATCCTTGACAAATATGTAACTAAAAACTTTCTCACAGGCTACCTTATCGCCTTTCTTGTCCTGATGGGACTTAGAATAATGATTGACCTGTTCGTCAATATTGACGAATTCACCGAAAACTCCCAGCTCGGCACCGTTCGGGTATTAGCAAATATAGGATTATATTACGGCAGATACAGCTTTTTATATTTTCGCGACTTCGCCGGTATAATTACCGTTGTCGCCGCCGTATTCTCTCTCGGAAAAATGACTAAAAACAACGAGCTTATAGCGGTAATGGCATCGGGTATGAGTCTCAAGCGGGTCATAGCCCCCATTCTGTTTTTATCTCTTGCTTTTACAGGACTGCACATAATCGACCAGGAATTTTTTATCCCCCCTATGGCCGATAAGCTCGTCCGCTCGCACGACGCCGTTGATGAAACTCTCTCTTATGATATGTGGTTTATCAGCGACAGCAATGGCAATCTCTTCTGCTCTCCACAGTTCAAAGTTAAAGAAGCAACTATCCAAAACCCAACGATAATAACACGAACAAAAAAGAAAAATCAGACGTTGCTTTGGGATGTTACCGGAATTATCAAGGCCGATTCCGCTTATTACGACCTCGACGCCAAATCCTGGATTCTCAACAACGGTATGTTTATGTCCGTCTCGCGAGAGCTTTCCGACAAACCTTACAAGTCGATAAAATCCTGCAAAAGCGACCTCACTCCGAAGGACATCCCCGTTAGACGAAAATCATCTCATATGGATTTGCTTAGTTCATACGACCTGATGAAACTGGCAAAACAGAGCCCGAAGGACCTCGCAAGACTTTACGCACAGAAAAACTTCCGGATAACAGACCCCATCGTAAACTTAATTATGTTGATGATTTCGCTGCCTATCCTCGTCTGCAGGGACCCAAAGGGTCTCAAATCCGCTGTCTTTATAAGTTTTGGCCTGACGGGAATGTGTTATGTCATGACTTTCGTAAGTAAAATTATCGCTTCCGAAATCACTATTGCCGGCAGGGTTATTCCCGAATTATGGGCCTGGCTGCCCATTTTCATCTTCCTGCCAATTGCATTTATCGAGTTGGATTCTATGAAAACCTGATTTTTTCCTTTGAAATCTGTGAATTCTGTGGCTAAATATATTCGTTTTGTGAGTGATTTATATGGAAGAATTTAAAATAGAACCGTCCGAAAGAATTAAAAGACTGCCCCCTTACCTCTTTGGCAGGCTAAACGCCCTCAAACTGGCCAAACGTCAGCAGCAAATCGACATTATCGACCTCGGTATGGGAAATCCCTCCGACCCCACTCCGCAGGTCATCGTTGACAAACTTTGCGAAGCCGCCCGCGACCCTCGCAACCAGCGTTACAGCGCAAGCAAAGGCATATACAATCTCCGCAAAGAAGTCGCAATAAAATACGCAAAACAATATAACGTCGAGCTCGACCCAAATTCCGAGGTCCTCGCCTGCATCGGCTCGAAGGAAGGCTTCAGCCATTTGTGTCTTGCGATGCTCGGCCCCGGCGACACCGTTATTGTTCCCGACCCGGCTTTTCCAATTCACATTTATGCCGTCGCTCTGGCCGGCGCTAACGTCGTTACAGTCCCGTTGGGAAATACGCAAAAGTCTCTCGATATCATCAAAGAGACCTGCGAAAAACTCTATCCGCATCCGAAAATGCTGATACTGAACTTTCCCCACAACCCCACTGCTATGACCCTCGACGACCTTAGCTATTTCGAGACCGTCGTCAACATCGCCAGGAAATTTAACATCGCTGTCATTCACGACTTCGCTTATGGCGACACCTGCTTCGACGGCTACAAGGCCCCCAGCTTCCTTTCCGTAAAAGGCGCTAAAGACGTCGGCGTCGAATTTTCCACTTTGAGCAAGGCCTACAATATGGCAGGCTGGCGAATAGGCTTCGCCGCTGGAAACAAGCAGATGATTGAGGCCCTCGCAACGATTAAGGGCTATTACGATTACGGCATCTTTCAGGCCATTCAGATTGCCAGTATCATCGCGATGAGACATTGCGAAAACGATACAATTGAGCAGAACAAAAAATATCAGTTCCGCAGGGACATCGTCTGCGATTGCCTTGCGAAAATCGGTTGGCAGGTCGAAAAACCTCGCGCCTCGATGTTCGTCTGGGCAAGGGTCCCTGACGACCAGTTAAAAGGAAAAGGCACTATCGACTTCGCGATGGATCTGATTGAAAATGCAAATGTCGTCATCGCCCCCGGCAGAGCTTTCGGCGAAAACGGCGAAGGTTATATGCGAATCGCTCTGGTCGAAAACGAAAATCGTCTCCGCCAGGCTTTTCGCAACATCAAAAAATACATCCAAAAAGGTTAATAATGTCATCCCCGCGCAGGCGGGAATCCACAAATGGCACGGCATTGCCCGGAACAAACCGTTAAGCAATTCCGAAATCGATTATGTTGTTTCAGTTTTAATGGGCTGGATTAATAATCAGATTGACATTTACCGGCCGATAGTGTAGAGTAATCCGTTTTAGTAAAAGGGATTACAACACATCCTGATTATTGATTAACCTTTTAACCTTTTAACCTTTTAACCTTTTAACCTTTTAACCTTTTAACCTTTTAACCTTTTAACCTTTTAACCTTTTAACC
>JAHJUV010000031.1 GCA_018828825.1 Planctomycetota bacterium
ATAGCAGTTTTTTCTCCAATACCTTTAACCCCTGGAATATTATCAGAAGGATCGCCACGCAAAGATTTAAAATCAATCATTTGCTCTGGTAATAAATTATATCTTTGTTTCTATAGCAATGGATTCAAGTGTCATTATTTATATTTTAACGATTGGATTTTTTATATTTGTTTCTCACCTTTTCCGTTTTTTCGAGAAATATTTTTCCATATATCGGTTTTCTCCCTCTTGGCTATACAGCCTTTCAGCTATATTAGTCGTCTATTTATTGATAAATATCGCTTTTAATAAGGTGTTAGAATCAACAAGGATTGCATTAGCGATATACTACACAACACTGTTGGCGCTAGCGCTCTCTTTTGTAGAATTAGTGGTTAAACAAAAAAAACGTACATGATACTATGAATTGGTATTTTTCATCAGGAGATTTAGATTTCTTTTGGAAAGAACAAATCCAGCATCTATCCTGGCTTCCAAATATTTATAGAACAGATGTCGGATTCGGATGGTCAGGCATCATAAGTCTATGGCTTGATTATCCGTTTCGCCTCGTTCTGAAATTACTGTCAACTATAGGGTTATCATGGTTTCTCATTGAAAAGATTTTGTGGGTGTCGGTGTTTATCATTGCTGTATATTCTTCCTACCATTTAGCTAAGTATATATTGCAGTCACGATTAATTTCTTGGTTAGCAAGCTTGATATATAGTACAAACACATATTTTCTGCTTCTGTTTAGCGGGGGACAACTCGGTGTTGCGTTTGCGTACGCATTCGCTCCGTTTGTTTTGTTGAAGTTTATTGAGAGCCGTAACAAAGAACAAAGAACTAAGAACAAAGAACTAATAACGAATGGTCTATGGTTAGCTGTTCTTATTATTTTTGATCTTCGGTTAGCATGCCTATTGCTCGGGGCGATTGTCTTGTATCAGATGTGTACAAAAACATTTTATTTTTTTAAGATTGGTGTTTCATTGTTTGTTGCAGCTCTTATTCATTCATTTTGGATTCTTCCGACAATCCTAACCCATGCAAATCCGTCACAGGTTGGGGAGGATTTTACAAACCCTGGTATGCTTCGGTTTTTAAGTTTTGCGGATTTTTCCCATACGATTTCACTTCTTCATCCGAATTGGCCGGAGAATCTTTTTGGAAAAATATATTTTCTTCAACCGGAATTTCTTGTTTTACCAATTCTTGCCTTCGGATCACTCCTATTTGTTTCTAGGAATCACGAACCAGGAACTAAGAACCATCATCTCATTTTGTTCTTTGCTCTCCTTGCCCTCATCGGCGCGTTTTTTGCAAAAGGAGTGAATTCTCCGGCGGGTAGTATTTTTCAATGGTGTTTTACGTATGTTCCGGGATTTGTCATGTTCCGTGACCCGACAAAGTTTTATTTGTTCATTGCTATCGGATATTCGATACTTATTCCTTTCACCCTGTCAAAGATTGGTCATGTGTTTCAAAAAAGGAAGATTTATGTTTACGTTCTTTTTGGCATATTTTGGATCATTACCATCCGGTCAGTAAATTTTCATTTAACGCAACTTCCACAGGAATACGTTGTATTAAAAGATCAGTTAGTGCAGGACACCATACCTTCCCGAACACTGTGGATACCAAATAAAGAAAATTTTGCATATTATTCTGACATTCATCCAATAGTGACTTCAACCGCTGCGGCATCGATTGATTCAAGCATAAAATACATTATAGTGCCTGTCGACGTAAATAGAAGAATTTTCTTAAATGATTATAAATATGATTCCATAATTAGAAACAACATAATTGAAGAACTATCGAACAAAGGATTATTACGGGATGAGCGGTTTCAAAATCTTGCTGTTTTTAAAAATCCGCAATTTCAGGAAATGAAAATTACGGTTCCTGACATAGTCGAAACGCAACAGTATTATGCAAATGTTGGCGTAGTCATCAGTGCGGTTGCACTTGTTGTAGTTCTTATTCTTACTCTATGGCTCTGATACTTATTATTTTTGTTCTTCTTTCGTGGTATGTCGGGTATCTCACGCTCGTACGGGTTGTTCCAAAATTTCCAACACTTTTATCATTGGCAGGTGCGTTCCTTGTCGGCTCTGCAATTGCAGTTCCAATTACCTACATCTTGTCTTGCCTGTTCGTATCAACTGGTCTTCCGATTTTATGGGGAACGATAGGAACAACTACGCTATTAGTTATTGTGAGTATTCGGTATAGACGACGCATTGTGCCGACGTGCACGTTTTCAGATATAAGTTTTTTGCTATGTGCGTTCGGTATCAGTTACTGGCTCATGTTTAAAACGTTTCACGGTACTGCCTCGGGATTGTTGTTTGTTGGAAGCAATAACGTATTCGATTTCGGACACACGCTTGGTCTTATTCGTTCGTTTTCCTGGGGAGCTAATATTCCTTTCATGTCGCCTTTTCAATCAGGTTTACCATTTTTCTATCATTTCTTCTTTAATTTTTACGTTGGTATCTGGGAATATTTTGGCATTCCTCTTGTGTTAGCGGTGAACATTCCCAGTATTTTTTCATTTTCAGCCCTTTTGGTCGTTGTGTACAGCATACCGAAACTATTTGGAAAAGGATCATGTGTCGGTTGGATAGCTGCGTTTTTAACGCTGACTCATCCGACCATAACGTTTTGGAAATATTTCGCAGAAAAAGGGATATCCCTTGGGACATTGAAGGGATTATGGCAAATTCCTACCTATCCGTTTGCCGGTCCGTTTGACGGTTCAACCATCAGTATTTTTATGACGCTCAACAACTATGTAAATCAACGGCATTTGGCACTTGGAATTGCGCTCGGATTGCTGCTATATGCAATGGTTTGGTATACCATACAGAATGCAAAAAAAACAATCACGTTGAACACACTCCTTGTTCTTGGGGCGTTAGTTGGAGCGATGTTTTACTGGAATATGGTGCTTTGCGCAGTCATTGCCCTGTCCATTTTTTTCCTGTTTATCGTATATAAACAAGTGAAAGCAGGAATGTTATTTTTCCTGTCAGTCGGTATTGTCTGTGCTTTTTCCCTTATCCCATATGGAGCGACAATGATATCTTCTTTACGGTTCGTTCATTATATGGTATCCAGTGCGATGTCTTCCGGTCAGGCGACATGGTCTGTCTTGCAGTATCTCTGGGAGAATCTCACACTGCTGCCAATTATTGCAGGTATCGGATATATAACGCTTGGAAAAGAAAAACGCGCGTTTCTCCCGATGGTTGTGTTATTTGCTTTCGTTTGTGTTTTTTCCGGATACCATCAGAGAGGGTTTGATCAAAAGTTTCTATCCCTTTTTATTATTCCGATAAATATACTGACTGCAGTTGGTCTTGTATGGATATGGAATAGAAAATTATTGATGGTAAAGGTTCTATCATGTGTTCTTTTTTTATACTCACCATATCAGGAGTCGTTGACTTGTTGGTTGTAAAAAATGAATTTGCATATCCGGTGATTAGTTCTGAAAACATCTCTGTCATTTCATGGATTCAACATAACACGCCAAAAAACGCAGTATTTGTATCGTATTCCGATATGATTGACCCCGTAGTTATAGCGGGAAGAAAGAATTATTTTGGTTTTTTTGGAAATGTTGGTTGGGAGAAACGGAGCATACAGGATGTTCAGAGGTTATATAGCGGTGATATAAAAGCAATTGAAGCAGCAAGTATCTCCTATATACTTATGCCTAAATGGAATAAAAGTGATTTTCCGTATGCTGTTGATCAGGTAAAATTACGACAACTTTATCAAGTCGCTTACGAAGATGAACGATTTTTAATAGTTCAGGTGAAATAAAAACGATTTGAATTTATCCGTATCGCATTCTTTCCTGCAATTTCATGAGTTGATCTTTTTTGGAAAGATGAGGATATAAGAGTTGGATGTTGCGTAACGAAAGTTCCCTGACAAAACTAGATAATTTAAAAGCCTGTTCCAATCGTTTTTCTCCGCCTAATTTTTTTAATACCTGTGTTTGATTCATAGTGTCTACTATTATAGCATTCTTATGCTATGCTACAATTACATATATGGATACGGCAAAACAAGTATCTGTGGTGACTGGTGGAGCCGGGTTTATTGGATCCAATCTCTGTGAAGCACTTCTTACAAAAGGACACGCTGTCTATTGTATCGATAACCTTCTTACCGGATCAGAAAAAAATATTGAACAATTAAAATCAAATCCTAGTTTTACCTTTATGCGTTGGGACGTAACGAATGAGTTTCCCGTACTTCCGAAAATTGATTACATCTTTCATTTAGCTTCTCCCGCGTCAGTTGCCGATTATCAAAAGTATGATGAGGAGACGGCACTCGTTAATTCTATGGGAACCAGAAATTTACTGAAATTTGCAAAGGCTTATCAAGCCAGGTTTTTGTTTACCTCAACCAGCGAAATTTATGGTGATCCCAAAGAGCATCCGCAAAAAGAAACGTATTGGGGTAATGTAAATCCAAACGGTGTTCGGTCGTGTTATGACGAATCTAAACGCTTTGGAGAAATGATGGTTATGTTATATAGCCGGAAACACAGGCTTGACGCAAGGATTGTACGGATTTTCAATACATACGGCCCTAAAATGCGAAAGGACGACGGGCGCGTCATCTCCAATTTCATAAACCAGGCTATTGCCGGTCATCCGATAACGGTATACGGCGACGGCACTCAAACGCGGTCGTTTTGTTATGTTGCCGACATGGTGGAGGGGATACTCAAGGCGATGTTTACCGATGCGGCCAAAGGAGAGGTCATCAATCTGGGCAATCCGGAGGAGTATACGATGATAGATTTAGCAACAAAGATACAGTCTATGACAGCATCTTCCTCAGAGATAGTGCATACGGATTTGCCGGAGGATGATCCGGTCCGCCGCCGCCCGGACATTACAAAAGCCAGGAAACTTTTGGAGTGGGAGCCTAAAATGAGTCTTGATACCGGACTTGCTCAGACAATAGCGTATTACAAATCGTCGTAATATTTCTCTTCTTATATATGGTAATTGGGCAAAATTATTGGAGACATTCAGATTTACTTCTCGAGCAGCTTAAACAGATGTCCAGCTACAGCAAAAAGATGAAGTACCCCCGCTGGTCACGTCCTTTTGTTGCGCTCTATATTCGTTTTTTTGGCATACCAGAGGTAGGCATACAGTTGCGAGCTTATTATTTTTTCAAATTTTTAAGTAGTTTGCCAAAAAGTTTTACTCCCAAGCGGTTGATGGATGCAGGATGCGGGATAGGTTTGTATTACCAGGGGATTCGCAATATGTATCCGAATATAGGCATAGAGGGAATAGATCTGAATAATGCAAAAATTTCTTTTTGTAAAAAATTTTGGCCGGGCGATTCATGCCAATTTTTCCATAAAAATTTTAGTACGTATTCATCGCCAAAAAAATACGATCTCGTGTTATCTATAGATGTTTTGGAGCATGTGAAGAATTATCAGAAATATCTTGATAATGCCGGGAAACTGTGTTCCAAAAAGGGGTATTTGTACATAAATACACATCTTATTCCAAAGCATTGGTATTTGGATAGTTCTGCCAATTGGAAGCACAAAGAACATGCGCGGGAAGGATTTATATTTAAGGACTTAATCAGAGCCGTGGAGAAAGCCGGATTTACTATTGTAAGATCAAAAAAATCATTCGGTTTTTTTGGAAGTTTATCGTTTGAAGTATACCTGTTATTTTTAGAAAAAAATATTATTATTTCGGCATTGTTTTTCCCCATACTTCACCTAATTAGTAATCTGGATTATTTTTTTATTAATCCCAGGGGTCATACTGTATCGATATTAGCGATAAAAAAGTAATAGTATCTATATGAAAACCATGCCGGGAAATTACGAATATAACCTACTACAGAACGGTAATCCTATTCAACGTCAGTGGCACAAAAGCAGACTCCTTCTTTTAGAAAAATTACACATCATTACTTCTAAAGACATAGTGTTAGATGCAGGCTGTGGATTGAATCGGTTAAAGAAAGGTTCAGAATTCGCGGATTCGGCGACATGTCTCCGGAAGAGATTGCATCACTTGC
>JAHJUV010000032.1 GCA_018828825.1 Planctomycetota bacterium
ATAGAGAATATGTAAACCAATTGGCAAACGCCGCAAGGTTCGAATAAATCAGCCACCAGGCAACTACCCCCGCCGCCGAAAACAAAATCCATTTTAAAACTTTTATCTTCATAAAGCCTTCATCAGTTTTTGAGTGTCTTTCGCCTGCACCTTCAGACATTTTTCCAGACACGAAAAGAAATCTAGGATACAAAGTGCCTTAAGTTCATACATTACATTCAGTCCCTGCTTTCGCGATTCAAGTACGCCGGCGTTCACCATCACGGCAAGATGACGCGAAACATTCGACCGTTCCGAATTCACGTGTTTTGCGATATCACAAACACATTGCTCACCGTCTTTCAGAAAGTCGAGTATCGCGACCCGCAGCGGATGGGCCAGAGCCTTTAAAATCTCAGCCTGTTTTTCATAAACTACCCGCCGCCCCGCTTTGCGTGAAACGCAGGGGCAGGTTTGTCTTGTTTTCCCAGCCATAATTACGCCCTTAATTATATAACTATGTGATTATATACTCATATAGTAACATATATGTCCAAAAAAGCAAGTGGAAAAACAAAAAAGGTGTCAGGAACCTTTTTGCAGCAAGAGAAAAATTCTTAATCCTGCAAAAATCGCCCCATCCCCCATAAATGATTGCATTATATACAAAAACGTTATCTTAAAGTTTCCAGTTTGAAGCGCCTTTAACAAGCTTGTTCTGGACGACCATACCTACAAACGTAGCGAATATCAGCATGGCGGGCATAAACCAGTTATAGTCGTTAACAAGGGAATATACAAAATTGCCGGATTCGGTCTGGCTCTGTTCGTAAATATTCGCAAGGGCCAGCAGGCCCGTGATTATCAAAATCGCTCCGCCTAAACTCGTAAAGAGCATAACGGAAATTCTAAAGACAATAAATGAAATCATACCGCCTGCGACTATACCGATAATCGCCCCCGCCCAGATATACTCTGGAGGCAGCCCCACGGCATACCAGATACAGCTTGTTATTATTCCGCCCGCCACCGCGCCAAGTGCACTTACCGCCCAGTGCATAAGCGGGACAGAAAGTACCGATAGTAAGGCAAGTCCTATCACTCCGCCCCAAAGTATGGAGTTTGAACCTCCTATTTTTTCGCCGAGCTGCATACCGGCGAACAATCCAACCATGCCGAAACTAACGACGGCGAGCACCTTAAAGATTCGCCAGCCGTAAATGAGATAAACGGCGCCGAAAGAGACCGCTATAAGCGCCTCCAGCCAACTCAGCCTGGCTATCTGCTCCCATAGCACATCTATCGGCATAACCTGATTACTTTCCGCCTCAGCGAGTACAAAAAGCATATTCATCCCGCACCTTCCTTTTATTCACCAACATATAATATATTTCCCCACACCTGATTGAATATTTAGAAGGTGCGGGATTCATTTTTTATCTCCTTTTTTTTCGTCTTTCGACTCATCCGGCGCCCTGGTGGCGGTGGGCGGCGAAAGAACGAGCTGCACCATAGTTCCAAAAACTACTATTGCTGTCAAGGTCATCGCGAAGAACCAACTTCTTTCGGCAATACAATTTACCGGTTCCGAACGCTTGTAAAACAGCAGCATAATCATTCCGACGAAGATAATCGCCGAGCCCAGCGACGATGCTGTAACTGCGATAAATATCCGCGGCACAAGCACAGCGGCAAAACCGGCCGCTATTAAGATAACAATAGCGGATGCAAAAGCAACCGCATAAGACGATTTAATGTTATCAACCGTTTTGGCGACGAAATACGAGGCCATTTGACGGGTTATTTCGACCGCCTGCGGCATAGTTATCACGATATCGCGGTATTCATATTCCGGCCATCTCGGATGGTAAAATCCTGATAAAAGCTCTTCTTCAGTCGGTTCTTCCAAAGTGCTGAGATACTCAATATCGCTGTATTGCCGAGCTCGTATATTTGTCGATGTTACAGCAAGGACGACAATCGCAGCGGCAACAGTGCCGAAAATTCCCAATGTGACTTTTTCAACCATCGCCCCAATTACAATCCCGATGAAAATCACAGCCAGAACTATCGGGGTACCGCAACTGCCGATACATACCACAGCCGAGGCAAAACCCCCGCCGCCGGCTATCGCGCCGAGAATCTTTCGCCATCGAAGTCCGGCCAGCCAGATGCAAAGCCCGATTATGACTATAACGATTCCGGGGACAGTCAATATTCGGCTGTCAAACTTTTCAGCAAGACTTTGATAATATTCGAGCGCTTCAAACATAATATGATATATCTGTTATCGGTCTTTTATGGGGAAAGTCTTGAATTTACCCCCACACCTATTTGCAGCGTGCTTGAGCAAATATAAACAGAGTCTAAACAGCTTTTTCAGCTAAAATTAAACTTTCTTCGATTTATACGAACAGGTGTGGGGGTGTAGGTGTTTATTGCGGATGAGAGGAGTCGAACCTCCACGAGCGTTAAGCCCACAGGCACCTGAAGCCTGCGCGTCTGCCAATTCCGCCACATCCGCATTTACTGATAACTGATGATGATTTTATATCATTTTCCTGACTTTATCAACCAATTCTTTGACGTGCTGGACAGAAACGGCGAAGTCATTTTTCTCTTTTTCGTCCAGGTCAAGCTCGACGATTTTTTCCACGCCGTTTGCGCCGAGCACAGCCGGGACGCCGACGAAATATCCGCCGACGTTATATTCCTTATCGCAATACGCGCAGCAAGGCAGCGTTGCCTTTTCATCGCCCAGAATAGCCTTTGCCATTTTGACCGCCCCCCCCGCCGGTGCGTAAAAAGCGCTTGTCCCCATCAGGTTCACGACTTCAATGCCGCCCATTCGGGTTCTTTTAACGATTTCCTCTATCGTCTTTTCGTCAAGCAATTCCGTCAAACCCTTCCCCCCAACCGTCGTAAACCTCGCCAGCGGAACCATATCGTCGCCATGACCCCCGAGCAGAACACAATCTACGTCGGCGGCAGGGATGTTGAGCTTTTCGGAAACGAAATACGCAAGTCTGGCGGTATCAAGCGCCCCTGCCATTCCCATAACCTTATTTCTATTAAAGCCGCTGAACATCGCCGCCGCGTTGGTCATCGCGTCCAGCGGATTACAAACAACAATAATAAAACTGTCAGGCGAGTATTTTACAATCTGACTCGTTACGCTTTTGACTATCTCGGTATTTTTCGCAAGCAAATCATCCCTGCTCATACCCGGCTTTCTCGGCAGACCGCTCGTTATAATCACAATCTCGCTTCCGGCAGTCTCTGCCCAGTCAGTTGTGCCGGTAATCTTGCAGTCATATCCGCACAAACTCGATGCCTGGGACATATCGAGGGCTTTTCCCTCGGCTAAACCATCGACGATGTCTATAAGCACAATATCGCCTAACTGCTGTAAAGCGGCCAAAAACGCCGTCGTCGCTCCGACATTGCCCGCGCCGACTACTGTAATTTTCTTTTGTGCCACAATCATCTCCGTAAAATCCGTAAAAACGTTCAATTCCGCTAATCTACTATATTTGCCGATTATTGCAACGGTTCAATTCTCACCCCCAAAATTGCGGGTTTTTTATATAAGAGTTCCTTCGTTTCACTCAGGATGACACTTTTGCCGTTTTTAATAGGGAGAGACCCATTCGACTGCGCTCAGGGCGGATTTTTGGGTAAAAAATCCGTTTTTTGTTGATTTTTTGTTGGAAATATGGTATAATGTGCAGATTATTAGATAAAAATCTAATAATCTGCGTGAATGGTATCTCGTATTTAGTATTTAGTTAGAGGAATTTATGTCAAAACTTACTATCCAAATTCCGTATCCGACATTCATTGAAAATTTGTTCGTCTTTTTTCTCCTGCGCTATCGGAAAAAACACTACGGCTTTGCGTTCAGGCGGATAAAATTACTGACAAACGGGCCGGAGCAGCGATATACTATGGTTGATGCCGAGGATTATCCGAAACTGTCAAAGTATAACTGGCTTCTTGCAAGAAACAGAGGCAATAAATGTTATGCTGTCTGCTACGAGGGTAAACTAATACTGCATATGCACAGGATGATAATGAACGCACCGAAGGGAAAGGTCGTGGACCATAAGGACCGTAACGGTCTGAATAATACGAAAAGCAACCTGCGACTTGCGACATATTCACAAAACTGCTGCAACAGAATAATATCGAGACCCAAGAGTTCCAAATACAGGGGAGTTATATATATAAAAAAAACCAACAAATACCGCGCAGGCATAGCTATTAAGGGTGAGAAAATACATTTAGGATGTTTTGAAAACGAAGAAGCCGCCGGGAGGGCATACGACAAGGCGGCGAAGGAATTGCACGGAGAATTTGCGGTGCTGAATTTTCCGGAACAGAATTGTATTCGTGTTTAGCCCCCGGCCTTGTACCGGGGGTTGCTTTTAAGTCGTAGGGTAATTCCTAGCGCCCTTTAATATGATGCGCTGTCCTGATAGACCCAACCGTACCTCCTACTCTGATAATCTAAAAAGCAATATTAACACCTTATTAATTATTTGTCAAGGTTTTTTTTGAGTGGTTCTTTGAGTGGTTATTTTATCCAATTACTTTGTTGCCTTTGCCTGACTGGGCGTCCTCGACGTACTAACAGCCACAAAGGCTCAAAGACACTAAGAAAAACAATATATAAAAACTTTGTGCCTTAGTGTCTTAGTGGCTCATTTTAGTAAACCCAAAACTACGCGTTAAAAGGGGAAAATGGGAGATTTTTTTGAATGTTTTGTTGCGGGGATATGGTTTTTTTGTGGAGAAGCCTATGTTGCTTAGCTGTAATTTTTTTTATTTTTTCATTTATTTTTCCGATAATATATATTATATGGTATCTGATATGGTACCTGTGCAAAATGGTTATGGTGTAACTTGTTTTTGATGTTGACTTTATGATCATATTAATGTATAATATAAGCATGCACGAGGAAGTGTGAGTAAGCCCCAAACTACATCAGGGGCAAGTTTTTAATTATAGCTGGAAAACAGTAAATATGCGGATTATTTGGTTTTCTTTATTACTCTTGTTTGTTTTCTTTGCCACTTTAGCATTGTATGCCAATGCAGATGTTTATAGCCCGGTCACAGGAGGCAACACAACCTCGCAAGTTACGCCCACAAAAG
>JAHJUV010000033.1 GCA_018828825.1 Planctomycetota bacterium
AAATCCTGCCCAGGACAAGCTCCTGAAATTGTACAGAAAATACGCACAGTAGGAATATGATTTGGCCCAGACCGCTGACAAACCCGGCTGCAATTTTTTGGACAAACAGCTAAGCGTCGCTTTGGCGCATCTTTTATTCTGGCCGGTTTTTTTGATTGGCCTGGTTGCCGACTTATGGAGCAAATCCGCAATCTTCAATTGGCTCAGCCCGCAAGTCCCTCAGCGGTACAGTATCATAGACGGCTTTTTTCAGCTTGTCATTGTTGAAAATCGCGGGGCAGCCTGGGGGATTGCAGCCGACAAGACAATGTCGCTGGTAGTGATTTCTGTTTTGGCTATTATCGTTGTCTTTGCGATGTTCCTGTTCGGCCGAAAACTACAGATGGTCGTTGTGCTTGCGCTGGGGCTGTTCGCGGCGGGTATTTGCGGAAATCTATATGACAGGCTGTTCAACAACGGCAGGGTGCGAGATTTTCTCGATTTCTATTACAGGGATTGGCACTTCCCGGCGTTCAATATCGCTGATTCAATGCTCACAGTAGCGGTGTTTGCCCTGATTTTGATGACTATCTTCTCCCCCAAACCGCAAACAGATGTCACAAATTCTGATTCTATCCCCTAAACCCCATTAGTGTTTGAAATGTCTTTTTCCAGTAAAGACCATAGCGATGCCGTATCTGTCGGCGGCAGCAATGACCTCACCGTCCTTTTTCGACCCGCCGGGCTGGATTATACAGGATACGCCAACCTTCGCGGCGTTATCGACATTATCCGGGAATGGGAAAAACGCATCCGAACCCATAACAGCGCCTTTGGTTTCATCGCCTGCGTGTTTAAAGGCCAATTGTCCTGATTCGATGCGATTCATTTGGCCTGCGCCGACGCCGATAAGTCTTCTATCTTTTACGAGCGTGATTGTATTACTTTTTACGTGCTTTGCGCAAATCCAGGCGATTCTCAAATCTTCAAGCTGTTCTTTGTTAGGTTTTATCTTCGTCGGATAGGTAAGCAGTGCCGGCTCCCAGCCGATGAGGTCTCTGTCCTGCAGTAAAAGTCCGCCGACTATGCAGCGGACATCGAATTCGCTATTGTCTATTTTTGTTCTGTCAATAGGGGCGGTGGACATAAGCCTTACTCTCTTGCCCCAGGGTTTTAAAGTTCTGATGGTCTCGATAGCATCGCTGTCAAAGCAGGGCGAGATTATGACCTCAGCGAAGAACCCGCCTGCACCCTTGGCCTTGCCGAATCTGGCGTAAGACTCCATAATCGTCGTTGCAAGGGCGTTATCGACATTTCTATTCAGAGCAACTATACTGCCGAATGCGCTTACAACATCAGCTTCGTAAGCTTTCTGATAGGCTTTATGAATATTATCGTCAATTGCGCAGCCGCAGGGGTTCAGATGCTTGACCACAACGGCGGCAGGGGCGGAAAATTCCTTAACGAGCTCAAAGGCGGCATTGACGTCGAGCAGGTTATTAAAGCTTATCTGCGTTTCGTCTTCCATAACTTTCGCGGAAGATACGTTCACTTCATTATTTGCCGGAAGTTGATAAAACGCTCCGTGCTGGTGCGGGTTTTCGCCGTAGCGAAGTTCCATCGTCTTGGATAGAGAAATACTTATCCTTTCCGGAAATCTTACGCCGGCCTGCTGGTTAAGATATTTTGATATCGCCGCGTCATAGCTTGCGGTCAGGCCGAAAGCAATTCTGGCAAAATCATTTCTTGTTTTTTCGCTTACGGCGCTGTTATTGGCTTTCATTTCAGCGATTACTTTCCCGTATTGTTGGGGACTTGTAACTACTGTAACGAATTTATGATTTTTCGCCGCCGAACGGACCATACTCGGTCCGCCTATATCTATATTTTCAATTGCATCTTCAAATTTGCAGTCCGGCTTTGCGACTGTTTGCTCGAATGGATAAAGATTAATGCAGACCATATCAATCGGCTCAATGCCGTGTTTTTTCATTGCCGCCTGGTGCTCGCTGTTGTCGCGGATGGCGAGCAGGCCGCCGTGAATTTTGGGATGGAGAGTTTTTACTCTGCCGTCCATCATTTCGCCAAAACCGGTTACGGAATCGACGCTTATAACGTTAACGCCGGCCTGTGCGAGGGCCTTTGCCGTTCCGCCTGTACTGATGATTTTAACGCCCATTGTCGAAAGGTTCTTTGCGAAATCAACAACATCCGTCTTGTCCGATACGCTGATTAGTGCCGTCTTGATTTTCACATCCATTTGATACGTCCTGCTCCTTAAGATTGCCGATTCTATTTTTTGATTGGTTTAATGCACGAAATGTTTTTGTTTTCCATAATGTATATGTTCGAGTCGTAGGGGTTGGCTACGAAATTGGTCACCGAGGCGAAATTGACTTTATGAGTGTTTTTGGCCTGCTTGTTGTCCATTACGAGGCAGATATTGTTTTTGTCGAATACATAGGCCGTATCGCCGTCCTGTGCGAGCAAATCGATACCGTCTGGCAAAAGCCATATTTGCTTGCCGCTCTCGGCATCAATTGCGTAAAGTCCTTTATTTATAGCGTATTGATAAACAGTCGTTTCGGTAGCCCTTGCAGAGGTGGTAAGAAAGGCGCCTGTTTGAAACTTCCACGCCAGGCTGCCATTTTCGACGTTAAGTTTATAAAGGTTCGTGTCTTTGCTGCTGACATAGAGCTGATTTTGAACAATAACCGGCGTTGCCTCGATTGCTCCGACCGCTTTAAACTCCCAGATTCGTTTTGGCCTGGACGGATTCATACGTATCACGTTACCGCCATCAGTCGTAAAAATTGTGAAGCTATCGGTCGCAAGAACACTTGTTATAGCTGAGGCGTTGTCGGTGCTTACCTCGAAGATACTCTGTCTGCCGTTAGGGTCCATAACGTGCAGACGCTTATCCATGGCAGGTACATATATGTAGGAGGCATTTACAGCAATAGCGGTAGAGACCGGAAAAGGCATTTTGCTTCGATAGATTTCCATGCCCTGTTCAAGATTAATCGCAATCAGATAATTAGCTGCTAC
>JAHJUV010000034.1 GCA_018828825.1 Planctomycetota bacterium
ACTACCACCAAAAACAGAAATATTATTCTACACATCTCGGCCACCTTTTTAACATGATGTATTGCGGCAGATACATCTGCCGCAATACATCCAAAAAATCTTCGTCACTTCCTCCTGCGAAGCAGTAAACCACCAAGACTGAATAAAATCACTGTAGCTGGTTCAGGTATAACTGTATCCATTGCAAAATACGCCGGTGTATTCATCCCATCTTCACCGACATCGCTGGAACTGAGCGAAAACTCAAGCGTCTTTACAACACCGAGCAAACTAAGGTCAACATACTCCCAGCTATCAACGATATAATCATTGCCGTTATCTGCGAAACGATAATCGGCAAGATAAAAATCAACTGTATCGGTTATCAATTCCGATACATCTTTACCGGTAATAGTCAATTTAAACCAGTCTTCATCGCTGCCGTCCGCTCCGCCGAACTTTTTGCTGAAGCCGGAGCCATAAAGCATATCCAGTGCGGCATAAGTAGTATTAGTTACATAAATACCTCCCACAATACTCGCATTACTTAACGTTATCGAAGGCGGTTCAGTCCAGCCAATATAAGCGATGCCGTAGTTTGAACCGTTTTGTGCCGCTCCTGTAATAGCACTGTACTGATTTGTGTATCCTGCTGTCGTGGTGTCGGATTTATTTGAGTATGCCCAGCCGTCCCAACTGTAGTAGGTAGAATCATAGTTATTATTAAACACAGCCGAGCCGCTCGTAAAATCACCTGTTTCATCCGAGCCGTTCCAGTAAGAATTTGAACTTAAAGTTAAATCGTCAAAATTTGCAATATTTGCGATAACCACATTAATAGCCGACAAAACAATAATTAAAGTTACTAAATTTTTAAATTTCATTTTCTTCCCTTCTCCAAAATTCAAAGTTGTTTTAATTTTAATTTTTTAGTTACTAAATTCTCAGATTAAATTCTTTTGCCTTATACATCTCCTTCCTGCGCACCAGACTTTAACACAAAGCGGTACACCTTAAAAAAACCAATAAAAAAAGCCGCCGTTCCCGAAAAAGGAACGGCGGCTCTAATAATCCACAAATAACGCCCATACGAGGCGTATCTGCTGGTGTTCCTTACGCGAGAACTCTCAACAAATCACCAATTACAGGCAGGTTTTCTGACTTGCGTCTTCCAAAAGAACCCTTCCCGCTCATTTCTGAGCAGTGGGACAACTTCTTTCGGCCTTGCGACTTACATCGCAAATGACACTTACAGCGGCGCGACCGTCACGGATTTTAACCGTGTTCCCTTTCCAGCAATCGGATATTACTTTTCAAAAGAACAACCGCAATCTAACGCAAACAAAAATTTATGCAAGCAAAAAATTTATCCCCACACCAATTTTTAAAAATATTATTTGTTCCAAAGTATTAAACTATGGTTTTTTGCGAAAATTTCGCCATTTAATGACACAAGAAATTGGTGTGGGGAGTTATTTCAGCAGAAAAAACATAACTATCAGCGATATAATCGCAAAGGCACTGATACTCATCGCGGCAATAAATACCCACATGAACCGCTTATGCTGTGTATTAATGATATATTTGAGGTATCTGTCGCTGGCGGAAAACGTCCTGCTTAACTGATTTATACTGTCGGCCTGGTCTTCAACATTATCATTTAATCTGTCTGTTATATTGTTAAATCTCCTGAAGCCCTCGGCAAGTTGGGAATCAATCTCGGCTGAAGCGGCAAGCTGGGTCGCCATTTCCGAAATCGCGTTGGTCTGTTTGTGAGCAGCGACGGGAATCTTTTCCACAGCCTCGGTGAACTGCTGATTTTTCAGGGATTGTGTTTTCAATTGCTCAACCAGCGTATCAACGACAATTCTCTGATTTTTCATACTCTCAGGAAAATTCTGCAGAAGCTGCGGTATCTCATCTATCCGTTTTATCAGCTCGGCGTTTTGATTTATCTGCCGGCCGATATTTTTATTTATTCCGCCGAGCTGTTCGACAAGCTGTTCAAAAGAATTCTGAATCATCTGCAGGGCTTCTGTCCGGTCGGCGACCGGGGCATTTCTGTGGGCAATAACACCGGAAGGATTGCTCGACTCATCGGGAACCCCGGGCTTTCTCAGCGGCTCATAGATATTATTTCTCCTGCCCGAAAGCCATTTGCCCGTTTTTGAAATTAAATCCCTTATCGCCATAACTTCGCTCCGTCGCCATAGCTTCGGCTTAATTTTTTTTGTCGCATCCGCTCATCGTTCCGTATCAAAACTTTATCGCCATCGTCATAGCTTTGGAGCGTCGGCGACTTCCATTAACTTAATATATATGGTATAATTACGCTAAAGTCCCATAAAAGCAAGAAAAAACCGTTAAATTGAGGTAAATTCAAAAGATGAAACTGGTTACCTTTAAAAAAGACTCGAAAATCTCCTGCGGCGTATTAACCGACAAAGGCATCGTTGATTTAACCGGCGATTTCCAGAGCGTAAAACACATAATCACCGGCGGCAGGTAAAACCGCTTTATACAATGGTTTCTTTATGGTCCACAAAGCCTTCCAGCCGTCTGCACCTGACAGGGTGCTGAAGTTTTCTTATCGCTTTCGCTTCGACCTGCCTTACTCGCTCACGGGTTACCTTGAAAATCCTGCCGACTTCTTCAAGTGTATAGGTATAACCGTCGCCGAGTCCGTATCGCAGCTTGATAATCTCCCGTTCACGATAGGTCAATGTCTTCAATATCTCGTCGATTCGTTCTTTAAGCATTTCGTGCGCGGCCGACTGCACCGGCGACTCTGCCGATTCGTCCTCGATGAAATCGCCGAAATAGCTGTCTTCGCTTTCACCTATCGGCCTGTCAAGGCTTATCGGATGCTTTGAAATCTTCAGGACCCTGCGGGCCTCGGAAACGCTCATCGCCGATTCGGTTGCAATCTCTTCTATCGTTGGTTCTCTGCCGAGTTTCTGCAGCAGTTCTTTGCTTACCGTCCGCAGCCTGCTCATTGTCTCAATCATATGTACAGGAATTCTGATAGTTCTTGCATGGTCGGCAATCGCCCTTGTTATCGCCTGGCGAATCCACCACGTCGCGTAAGTGCTGAATTTATAACCTCTTCTATATTCGTACTTATCCACCGCCCGCATCAGGCCGGTATTGCCTTCCTGGATTATGTCCAGAAAACTCAGCCCTCTGTTGCGGTACTTCTTGGCAATTGACACAACAAGTCTCAAGTTACCGCTCGAAAGCAGTCTCTTGGTAAGCTCATATTGCGAAAAAACCGTACGCACGGCATGCAGCCGTTTTTCAAGCTGTTCAGGCGTCTCCAACGCCATTTCCTGCAGACCGTCGAATTCCTGTTTCATAGCCTCGATGTCTTCTTCGATATACTCGGCATTCGGCCCCGCCGCTATATATTGCTGGAGTTGATGCATCTTGGACAGAATACCTTCCAGCTTTTTCATCATAGGCTGTATCCTGCTCGTCCGCAGGCTCAGTTCCTCCAGCAAAGTCGCAACCTTGCGGCGGTTGCGCCTCAACTGCTTGGCCGCTTTTTTCTTTGCAGTTTCGTCCCGAACATTGAGATATTCGGCGAAAAGTTTCACATTTTTATCAAGCAGCTTGTTGGAGGTTCCTATATTCTCAGGCAGCCTGCTCTTGACCACCGAACGCACAAGGTTTTCCGCTGTGCTCATTTTCATCGTCCTGTCGAAAGGCAGCGTTCCTTCGCCAACCTGCCGCAGTATCTCTATCGCTGTTATCGCGCTGTAATCGCTTTCGAGAACCTTCCTGCGAAACGCCATTCTTGTAAGCTCAATCTTGCGGGCAAGCGATATTTCCTGTTCGCGCGTCAGCAGCGGTATCTCGCCCATCTGCGTAAGGTACATCCTGACAGGGTCGTCTATCCTGCTGCTGCTGCTGCTTTCCACCAGCTCGGTCTCAAGAACCGCATCTTCGCTTGATTCCTCTTCTGCTTCCTCATCGACAAGAGCTTCATCATCGACTTCGAACCCGTCTTCTTCGTCCTGCTGTTTTTCAACCTCAGCCTCGTCGAGCATGCTGATTCCCATCTCGTCGAGAGTCATAATAAGATTTTCAAGCCGGCTGGCCGATATCGACTCATCAGGCAGCTCGTTATTCATCTCTTCGTAGGTTATATAACCTTTTTTCTTGGCCTTTTCGATGATAAGTTTTATCTTGTCTTCGACAACATCACCGGTTTTTTTAATTTGAATGGTCGGCTCCTGCGGCTGCTGTTTTTTCGCGGCTTCGACAGCCTCTATTGCTTCAGCTTTCTTTCCTGCCTTTTCCCCCGGTGTTTTTGGAGCCTTTTTCGCTTTGTTTTCTGTTTTCTTTTTTGCCACAATTACTTTTCCTGAAATATTTTTATTTTTGAATTCATATCGGCATAAGGCCCGGATTTCTCCTGTCCGGCTTGGCCTTTATATCCGAAATCCTTTTAAGCATTTCATCGTCATCCGTCTTTTTGCCGGTCTGACCTTTTTTACTTCTGTATTCATCCATCGCTTCCATCGCACCGTTGAGCCTTTTCCTGAGCGTCTCAACGTTCTGGCCGTTATCGCTTAGTTTCACTATAAGACCCGATACGTCTTTCGATTCCGTTTGTGCAAGCAAATCGGTCAGCGAATATTCCGCTTCGCCCGCCGATGCATTTTCAATAAGAAGCCAAATTTCTCTCAAAGCCTGCACATCAAAATCAGCCGATTTGATTTTCTTTGCCGCCGAGGCGAACAGCCTCGGTTCGTTAAGCAAAACTTCGATTATCTCAGCCTGCGCCTTTGCCCCCAGGCCGCTGCCGAGTTCAACGCTCGAAACCTTCGCGTTTTCGATTGTACTTATCACCGCCTGCCTCGACGGCCCGCCCCGCCTTGCCAGCTCCCTTCTTATATCTTCAGCCGGTATCTGCAATATCCTGCTCAACCTGTTGATTATCAGGCCATACGTTATAGTGTCAAGCGTTCCGCCTTTCGATGCTGCCGCTACCGTTCGCAGAAATTCCTCCGTTGCCGCTCTTCTGTCAGCAAGGTTATCGCTGCCGCTGAATTTCTCCGTCAGTCTTTCCCAGCGATACTGCATAACATCTGTCGCGGTCTCGATAAGCTCTTTAAACGCCTGGCCGCCTTTGGCCAATACAAAATCACACGGGTCCTTGCCCTGCGGCACCGATGCGAGTTTGATATCAATCCGCTCGGCAAGGCAAATTTCCAGCGCCCTTTCCGCCGCAGCCGCTCCTGCCGTATCGCTGTCGAAAACCAATACGATATTTTTCGCGTATCGTCTCAGCAGTCTTGCGTGTCCCACTGTAAAACTCGTGCCCAGCGTCGCGACCACATTCCTGCAGCCTGCCTGATGTGCCATAATTACATCGGTATATCCCTCGACAACCGCAACCGTTCCGCTCGATACAATTTCGTGCCGCCCTTTATCAAGGCCGTACACACAGTTGCTCTTATCGAAAATAATCGTCGCCGGCGAATTCATATATTTAGCCGGGTCATCGCCCAGCGTCCTGCCGCCAAAGCCGATTATCCTCGATGAAGCGTCGATAATCGGAAACATCAGCCGGTTGCGGAACTTGTCGTAATAATTTCCCTGCTCGTTTGAAACAATCAAACCGGCCGCGAGCATCAGTTTTTCAGGAATCTTCTTTTTGGCCGCATTCAAAAAATCGTCCCATTTTTCAGATGCAAACCCAAGTGCGAATTCTTCCGATGTTTTTTCAGTTATCTGCCGACTATTTATATATTCCCTGCATCTTTGGCCTGTTGAGCCGTCGAGCAGGTTTTTCCGCCAGAATTTCATCGCCCATTTATTGACTTTTTCGATATCGGCCGGGTCGCCCTCGGGCTGCTGGCCCGCTGGTCTTTTCGACGGTGTCAGTTTTATACCTGCCCGCTCGGCAAGTCTTTCCACCGCCCGCATAAAACTCAGGCCCTCACGCATCTGGATAAATTTGATTACATCCCCGCCGGTACTGCAGGAAAAGCACTTGAAAATTTGCTTATCCGGATTGACATTCATACTCGGCTTGTGGTCGTCGTGAAACGGACACAGCCCCACCATCTCTTTGCCCTTGCGGGTCAGTTTGACGTGTTCTGATATAACATCGACTATATCATTAGCCTGTTGTATCCGGCTTATTTGACTGTGATCCAATTTCATTTGCAAAATAACCAATCCGTCGAATATAAAAAGATTTTCCCCTCCTGCCATAGGGGTGTATTAAAAATAAAAGACAATAAGTATAGGGCTGGGGGAGGCCAAAAGTCAAGCGGCTCCTATAAACCCCCTTTCCAGCACCACTAAGGCGGGTTTGCCGCCAACACGACACCCGGTCAAACAATAGAAGATTGCCTGTTTAAAGTAGATTGAATCTTTAAAAATCTCCAACAAACTTTGTATCTCTTGTAAATCTTCAATTTTTTTTAATCGCTTCGTCCCATATAAACTTTACGGATTTTGAGCAATTGAGCATTTTGAAAATTTTTTGGAATTTCTCAATTTTGTTCGGTTTTTGTTAGGGTTCTTTAGGGCACTGAGCCGATAAAACTTGTGCTGAAAATTTAATAGTTGAAGTGAGAAGTGAAAAAATGAAAAAGAACAATGGATTTTCAAATTATGACGGCCCTCCTGTTTGCAGATTCGGCCCCGGCGGCGACTTTGTGACGGATTGGCCGGGCAAAGTATCTAACGTATCCCGCCGGCCGATTGGCTCGGTACTCAAGGCCATCGCAAAAATGCTTGATGTGGTAATAACGGAGGAACTATTAAAGAGTTCCACCATAGAGAAAATCAATCTCGCCATAAACGGCAGCAATTTAACTATTGATTCGGAGAACGAAATTGATATCAACAAGTCAGATGAATCTAACGCCTCGCCAGTTTCAGGTCCTAAAGCTCATCGACAGTTACAGAAAGAACCGATGCTATTCGATAACGCTGCAGGAATTGGCGGACCTGTTGGGCACAAGCCGAACCACAGTGTTCGAACACATCGCAGGGCTAAAAGAAAAAAAGCTGCTTTCAGCCAACCCTGGCAAGGCTCGCTCTTTGAGTCTTACTCGCAAAGCTCAAAAGTTGCTTAAAGAGGCGGCAGTTGAAAACGACTGTCAATCCCGATGTCGAAGCGAAGCGCAGATCCCGACTCATCGGGGCATCGGGATTGACGGCATCCCCCTATTGGGTACAATCGCGGCAGGGGCGCCGATTGAAGCCATCGAAAATACCGAACAAATCTCTCTGCAATCCGAATTCGGCTCGCAGGACACCTTTGCCCTTAAAGTCCAGGGCGACAGTATGCTCGGCGACGGCATATTCGACGGCGACCACGTCGTTTGCAAAAAAACGCAAACAGCCCAAAACGGCAAAATCGTAGCCGCTATTGTTGACGGCGACAGCGCAACCGTAAAAAGATTTTACAAAGAGGCCGGCAGAATCCGCCTCGAACCCTCAAATCCGAATTACGAGCCGATTTACACACAAAATTGTACTATCGCCGGCGTAGTTGTGGGCTTAATGAGAAAAATTTAAATCATCCGCCATAGGCAATTCTTCTATTTGGATTATACCCGATTTGTTTATGTCCTCTTTCTGCCCAAACTCAATGAAAAAACTTGTCCGCCTTTACAGAGCCCCAAGCGTTAGCGCGGGGTAATTTTTAAATGTTTAGCCCCTCGACCTTTATCCTGCGTAGCATTTGCGCAGCGGGATGCCGAGGGGGTTGCTTTTCGTGTTTAACCATGGCAGGGTTCGCTTGCCCCGTTAGACGCATCAATTACGCTTCTTGAAGATACTTTAGCTGTCTAATGGGGTAAACAATAAAAAAAACAGAACTATTTTTTATCTATCGTCTGGTGCGTTGTAGATGTGTTTATTGTGTCTATCTCATTCGTATCCTGAACGATTTTATCATTTGAAGTTATTGCGGTAATCTTTACAGGAAACAGTTTCTCTGTTGCATTTTTGGCGGCCTTATTTGCAATCTTTACCAAGAGGTTATCTATAAGTTCTGGGATATTCAAATTCTCATGGTCCCATTCTTCTACAAGCTCTTTGATTTCATTCGTGTCTAAATAGATTTTTATTGAATCTGCTGAAATTACTTTTGTAGTGGGTGCGGATATTATTTCATAGTCCAATATAAAATCAAGTTTGTATTCCCAAGATTTTCTCTGAATAGCCTTGAGATATTTTTGTCTTGCAGTAAGTTTAGCGTTGGAGATAGTGCTGCTAAACATATAGTCTGCTCCTAAGACATTATTGAGTTTTGCTTTTTCTTCAGTTTTGCCTTGGCCTTCAGTTATCATATCCCGGTTACGCAGAAAATCTGAAATATACTGCCTGTCGAGAACTGTGAACTTGTTAGTTTCTGCAAAAGCTTTAGTTAATTTGCTCTGGAGATTTTCAGATAAGTCTTTAGCCGAAACGGTTGTATCTTTGAAATGATAATTTTCCTTAAGGGTTTTAGTAGGCATTATCGCGATTTTCTTAAGATTGTCCGGTGCTTCAGATTCGTATTTGTAAACCCAGACTTTCAATGAAACCTCATAAAGGTCATCTCCGGTTCTTTTTTCGCTGAGTATATCATAAGTTTTTACGAAGCCATTTATCTTGGCTTTGTAATCATCCTGATTATGTTCCGCTGATATGGTGCCTATTTGAATATTGTTATCAGAATCGATTTCCAAAAGCTCTTCATCAGGCGTACTTATTTCAACGCCGGATGCTTGACCAATGGCTTGGGCAAGAGCATTTTTGATAGCCTGCTGTCTGGTTTTGCCAATTCCTTTAGTTTCTTTGATAATGGTTTCAGTGGCAAAAGAGAATTGAGCAAAAATCCCAAAAAAAATCACGAAAAGAATATATGCCTTTTTCATTGTCCGCTCCAAATATAGCTGTTATCTTGTTTTCAGGTAACCGGCAGCTTTATTATTGCCACGTTTACCTATTAAAATTTCCTTTTGCCAGATTCTAAGGCCTGATGATAAGTCGGTTATCATCAACTGGAAATAAT
>JAHJUV010000035.1 GCA_018828825.1 Planctomycetota bacterium
CTCGATTAAGAACAGCGAAGCCGATTATCGCAGCCGAATTTCCTCAGCCAAGAGAAGCAGAAGGCTCGCCGATGCGGGCAGAATTCAGGAAATAGACGTTGACCGGGCCGTCCAAAGCGAATTAAGCTCCCGTCAGGGGTGGATTAAGGCAACACAATCATACAAAGGACAGCTTGATTCCTTTAAGACTTTTCTTGGCCTGCCGCCGGATGCTTTGGTTGAGCTGGACCCAAACGAGCTTAAAGTGCTAACGGAATCAACAAAACAGCTTGTCAATCAAATGACCGAAGAGGATAATCCACCTGACAGTAATCAGAATTTTACCAGTGAACTTGTCGAACTGCTTGAGCCGGATTACAAAAACGCAGGCCCCTACGAAATGGAAGAGGCCCTGGCAATAAAACTGGCTTTCGGCAACAGATATGACCTGAAAGAAACAGATGGTCAGGTTTATGATGCTCAAAGGGCTGTTATTGTCGCGGCGGATGCCTTGGGAGCGGAACTGACCTTTTTAGGTTCGGCTGATATTGGTTCAAGAAGAGACCTAGGCGATGCCACTTCCGACAACTCCAGATTTGTAGCCAATAGAGGAGTATTTTCGACATTGCTGACTATTGACTTGCCTTTTGAAAGAACCGCCGAAGCTGTCAATTATCGAAAGAGCTTCATCAGTCTCGAACAAGCGGTTCGAAATGTACAGGCAATGGAAGATAAAATAAAAACAGAGGTCAGAAACACGCTTCGCGATTTGCTTGAAGCAAGAGAAAAAATGCATATACAGGCAAAAGCCGTGAATGTAGCTCAAAAACGAGTCAGAAGCGTCAATTTGTTTCTCGAAGCAGGAAGAGCACAGACACTTGATCTGCTTGATGCTCAAGACGATTTATTGTTAGCACAAGACTCGCTTACAACTTCAGTGATTGACTATCGGATAGCAGAGCTGAATATCCAGCGTGATATGGGTGTTTTACAGGTTAATGAAAAAGGGTTATGGAAAGAATATTCGCCAGGAGGTAATCAAAATGTCAAAGAAGAAAATATATATAATTAGTCTTGCCATTATTATCCCAGTGATAATTATTGCAGCCGGCATGCTTCTGAAAGGCAGCGGTAAAGATGAGGCCGACGGTCCTGTATATAAGGTTAAACGCGGTCCACTGACTATAAGCTTCGTCGAATCAGGCACCATAAAAGCCAGAGAACAAACTATTATTAAAAACGAAGTCGAGGGAAGAACTTCAATTATATCCATTATACCCGAGGGAACACAGGTTAAAGAAGGAGACCTGCTCGTCGAACTCGACGTCAGTTCACTGGAAGACAAAAAAGTCGACCAGGAAATCAGCGTCCAGAACACCGAGGCCTCATACATCGGCGCCAAGGAGAATTTGGCAGTTACTGAAAATCAGGCAAAAAGCGATGTCGCCTTGGCAACACTCACTCTCGAATTCTCCCGGCAGGACCTCGAAAAATATATCAGTGGAGAATATCCATATGAACTCGACAAATCGGAAGCTGAAATTGGTCTTGCTGAAGAAGAATTGACCCGGGCAGAGGAAACTTTAAAGTGGTCAAAACAACTTTATGAGGAAAAATATATTTCTCAAACAGAACTGCAGGCAGATGAACTGTCAAAAAAGAAAAAAACGCTGGACGTTGAATTAGCAAAAAAAAGCAAAAATCTTCTTAAAGATTATACCTACCAGCGTAAGCTGGCTCAATTAAAAAGCGACGTCTCACAGGCTGAAATGGCGATGGAGCGAACAGAACGCAAGGCCAATGCCAATGTAATCCAGGCCCAGGCAGAACTGAAAGCAAGAGAGTCAGAATATGAGCGTCAAAAGGATAAACTTAAGAAAGTTGAAGACCAGATATCCAAAACAAAAATTTATGCTCCAACAGACGGACTCGCTATATATGCAACCAGCGCAACAGGACGGTGGTGGCAAAACGAACCTTTAGCAGAAGGAACGGAAGTTCAGGAAAGAGAGGAGTTAATTTATCTTCCCACCGGCAATTCATCTAAAGCTGAAGTTACTATACACGAATCAAATCTGAAAAAAACCAGCAAGGGTATGCCGGCAATTATCACCATTGACGCAATACCGGGAAAAACATTCTACGGCACAGTAGAAACCATCGCCCCGCTGCCGGATGCGCGAAGTATGTGGATGAATCCGGATTTGAAGGTTTATAAAACCGAAATTTATATCGACGGCAACGACCCAATGCTGAGAACCGGAATGAGTTGCCAGACGGAAATAATCGTTCAACAATTAGAAGATGCACTTTATGTCCCTCTTCAGGCAGTTATACGGATTGGAAAAGAGCCTACTGTTTATGTCAAAAAAGGAAACGCATCCGAACCCCAAACTATAAAAACAGGATTCGATAATAACAAAATGATTCATATTCTTGAAGGTATCGATGAAGGCCAGGTTGTTTTGTTAAACCCGCCATTAAAATCGGCTGGTGTGGATTCAGAAAACAGGAATCTGCCTGAACAAACATCAGAAGATAATACTGATGGAATCCGCCAAAAAGTCTCTGAACGCCTTAAGAACATATCAAAAGATAAGTCTCTCGCAGAGGCCAATCAACCGGCAAATGCCGAGTCGCCGGATATGCAAAAGTCAAAAGAACAATCAGAAAATCTCGATCCTGAAAAGGCTAAAGAAATGCGGAAAAAATTAGAGCAAATGTCTCCGGAAGAAAGGAAAAAGGCCATGGGTCAAACGCAAGGCAGCAACAGATCCTCAGGTTCCAGAAGACAGAACAGAAGCAAAGAAAGCCAATAAATGATGGATATAGTAAAATTCGATAATATCCGTAAAATATATGAAATGGGTGCCGAGCAGGTAAAGGCTCTAAATGGCATAAGCCTGTCTATTCAGAAAGGGAGCTTTTGGGCAATTATGGGTCCCAGCGGTTCCGGCAAAAGTACAATGATGAACATTCTCGGCTGCCTTGACCGTCCCACTTCAGGACGGTATTTTCTTGAAGATAAAGATGTAAGCACATTAAACGACGACGCGCTAAGCGAGATCAGGCTAAAATATATAGGTTTTATCTTTCAAAGCTTTAATTTGATTCCACAATTAACCGTTCAGAAAAATATCGAACTGCCTCTTTATTATCTCGGATGGGATGCAATTAAAAGTAGTCGCCGAGCAGAAGAATTAGCTCATAAAGTGGGACTTGAAGACCGCCGGGCCCATCGTCCTTCGGAATTATCTGGAGGCCAGATGCAGAGGGTAGCTGTCGGGCGAGCTTTAGCTGCAGACCCCCATATTATTCTCGCAGATGAACCAACAGGTAATCTGGACAGTACTACCGGCAATCAGATTATGGAGCTTCTTGCTGAACTTAACAACGAAGGCACAACCATTATTATGGTAACACACGAATCCTATATCGCCTCTTTCACTCAAAATAGACTGCATATGAAAGACGGCAAAATAGAGAATATCGAAGAAGGCTGATAATATGCATCAATCAAGATTTATAAGAAATATATGGCTCGGAATTGAAAACCTGCTGCTGCACAAACTACGCTCATTTCTCACAATGCTCGGTGTTGTATTTGGCGTCGGCAGTGTCGTCGCGATGTTGGCGGTAGGAGAAGGTGCAAGTAAAGATGCCTTACGACAAATTCAGAAACTCGGCAGTAACAATATAATCGTCAATTCCGTTAAGTCTGTTGAAGAAGAGTCTTCAACCACAGAACATTCCCGTATGAGTATATATGGCCTGACTTATCTTGATTATGAGCGAATAAGTGAAAGTTTCCCGAATGTTCAACAGATTGCACCTGCTAAATTGATACGTAAGGAATCCCGCCTTGGGTCCAATGTACTCGAACTCAGAATAGTCGGCACCACAGACGAATGGTTCGAGCTGGTCCCCCGGCAGATACTTGCAGGAAGAGTTTTCAATGCCGAAGATGTCCGGGGAACTTCGGCGGTAGCTGTACTGACCGAATACGGGGCAAGAAAATTACTGGCGACAAAAAATACTATCGGCCAAACCGTGCGAATAGGCGGAGATACCTTTGAGGTCATTGGAATTATAAAAAGTGAAACGGGTCAGGCTGGAAACATTCAGATACCTGACCAGCAAATAGACGCCTATATACCACTCGTTACTGTTCGGAAATACTTTGGGGACGTATTCAGTAAAAGAACTTCCGGCGGCAGAACACGTGAATTGGTCGAACTGCATCAAATTATCGCACAAGTCGATAAAACAGACAACGTCGAAGCAACCGCAGCAGGTATCGAACGGATGCTGCAGAACTTCCACAAGAAAAAAGACTACGAAGTCAGCGTTCCTTTGGCCCTGCTGAAACAAGCTGAAGCTACCAAACGAAGGTTTAATATCGTACTCGGCTCGATTGCAAGTATAAGCCTGCTTGTAGGCGGTATAGGCATTATGAATATTATGCTGGCCTCGGTTACCGAAAGAACCCGTGAAATTGGTATCCGCCGAGCTATCGGCGCCAAGCGAAAACAAATTATTATTCAGTTCCTTATAGAAACCGTTGTACTTTCAACACTCGGAGGAATTGTCGGGCTTGTCATGGGAATCGTCATACCCACAATTATCACTTACTTTACAAAAATGCCGACTGTAATAACACTCCAAAGTATTCTTCTGCCTTTGTTCATCAGCGTCGGAATAGGCATAATTTTCGGTCTGTACCCTGCGATAAACGCCGCTAAAGTCGACCCAATCATAGCCTTAAGACACGAGTAAAACCGCTTTCGGTTTAAGAACCTTGATTAAACAAAATGAATTCGACAATGCCATAAAGATATGTTACGAACTTAAACTACGGAAGCAGTTTTAATCAGAGCCGCGACCGCCTGCCCCGTGAGATGTTTACCCCGTGGGATGCTTACCCCGTAAGATACGAAGTTATCTTATTCGGTTTAGCCCCATCATCACTATGATGGGGTCCGTTTTTATGGCGGGGTTTTTATTTCTTTCGGCGGATGGCGGGGTTCTCACCTTTCACACTCTTCACACTTTTCGCACCTTTCGCACCTTTCGCACTTTTCTCCTCTTTCTTCTGTCTTTCTGCTTCCTGATTTTTGCTATCTGTTTCGCTTGTGGGCTTTCTTTGCCCAGTGTCTTATTTTCCAACAATTCGCAAAGTTGTTTTCTCGCGTAATAACGGTTCAGTCCCTGACTTCGGCTTTTTTGAACCTTTACCGCCAGTCCGCTCGGCGTATGTTTTAGATGAACACAGGACGAAGTTTTATTTACTTTCTGACCGCCGGGGCCGGCGCTGCGAACGAATTTCTCCTCCAAATCACTCTCAAACAGACCGCACCCAACCATCCGCTTTGCAAGCTCTTGTGCCTTTCTTGTTGTTGTTCCAAAGTTAATCATATAAACCGTCTATTGCATTTTAGGGCATTTAATTGTTTGCCCTGTCTATTTCTTAATTATTGCGTCTAGTGATTCGGGGTCGGTTAGTAGCATCTTGATTAAGTCGCCACGTGCAAGTCCCCAATTGCTCAATCCCAAATCTTTTCGCATGGCTTGGAGAATATCGTCCATTAATAAAAGATTGCTTGGGTCTTGGTTTGCACCAATTCTGCGAAATGCACTGTAATGCCGAAGCACATCAGGTGCTCCCCACAACATCACCCCAGTCGTAAAGTCGAAGAAGAAATCTTCTAGTTTTTTGGACGCACTCGCATCCTGAGTTTTCAATTTTCCTTGATTACGTAGAAAGCCCACAACCTGTGTGATGAATTCAGTATAGAGTTTTGTCTTATTTGGGCGATGCAATTCCGCAATCTCGCGTGCTTTGGCGTGTTGCTGCGATGTAACTATGGCAACAATACCAGCGATAATGGCAGCAGTGATATGGGAAGGCTGATCCATCATCTTGGGGAAAAGTTGAGTAAGTAACCAGTAAATTACTACTAAAACAACGAAGCAGAGCAGAGCGAAACCAGCAAGTTTTACTATATGTTTCATTTTATGGTACCTAACAATAATTACACAGTTTTTATAACAAGTTCCCGTTGCTTCTTTTCATTTTCCGCAATAAAAATAGGTGTATTGGTGTATCAACACTTATAAATGGTCTCCAACCATCACAGATATTGCAGAATCAAATCTTTCGTCCGCCCCTCTACTAGATCCTTGCCGTCTTTCTGGTGCAATGCTGGCAGATAAGCCGACTTCCTTTAATGTCTCAACGAGTGCACTAGCTACTTTCAATCCTCGTGGATCTGAGCTAGTAAGAATAGCTATCCTTGATACACTGAAAGACATACCATAGGTGACAGGGTAACGATTAATAGCACACCCTGCACCATTAGGCCCCAACGCTTCTGCTATCTGGTTTGCCAACCGCGTACTTTCAAAATTACCGTTTGTTGAAAATACAGCAATTGATTGTTTATCTCCAGATTTCGGAAGAACTGACCAATTAGACATCCGTTCTGTTATTATGCGTTGTTGTTCTGGTGTTAGGTTTCTCCATGCAAGTTTTGCCTTTAATTCTTCAGCAGCTAAGTTGGCTTTAGCGGCTCGCTCATTTGCTTCTGCCGCTTTTTTATTCGCAACCGTAATTCGTTCCTGGGTATTTAATTCATTAATTTTTGCATATCTGTCTTTCACTACGCCAGTCAAGTACAATCCTATAGATCCAGCTACAGTAGCTGTTAAAGCGATCAGCACGATAATATTTAATATATTATGCATTGTATTTGCTGTAGATTCGGACAAATCAAAAATTGACATGCTCTTTATTCCTACCTATTCTTAATTTCCCTTTTGTGACTAGGCGAATGTTTCCATTTTTTCCTGCCTGCCTTTTTTTAATTTCCGTTGCTGTTTCCTCGACGTTTACCCGCCGTCAGGTGGTTTTTACGTTAACCGCAAGACGATATACGAAACGAGCCTCGCAACCGCAACCATTCACCGTTCTATTCTACTCCTTTCCCCTCCAACTTTACCCGCCTTAGTTCGGCGGGTCAACACGTTTTTTACCTTAATAAATCCGCGAAATCTGCGGTTAAAAAGGGGTGCCGTAACCGTGTCTTGTTTCAACGAAGGCTGACTATGTCAGACTGTGGACAAAGCATAATGGCTGGCACAGAAATTTATTTCGAGTACAGCCATTGCTTTGAACACAAAGGGCTACGATTTATCGGAGAACTCGTTGAAACAAACAGTGTTAATCCGTGCCTGCCCTGCCTGTCCTGAGTTTATCGAAGGGGCGATGACCGGATTGGAGCAAAGCGCAATCCCGATTTATCGGGACTCGCCCAAAGGACTACCATTGGCCCGACAGGCTTAGCTTCTTTTTAAAAGTAAAGAACCACCAGTTAAAACTGGTGGCATTTTAGAATTCAAGCAGAGCTTGCCCGCTGTCTTCTTTACCCTGCATTTCGATATATTTTCTTATCGTCGACTCACTTATGCCAACCGTTGATACAAAGTAACCACGCGACCAAATGCCACTTTTAGCCCAGTATACCTTGTCTAAAAACGGAAACTTATTACGCATACGCAAGCCGGTTTTGGCTTTCACCATTTTAACCACATCACTTATCGACATTTTTGGCGGTATTGAGAGCAATATATGAACATGGTCAGAATCCGTATTTACTTCAATTACCTCTATCTCAGGGATCTGCTTGCCAATACCAATAATCATACTTTTGAGGTATTCGCCAAAACCGTCTTTCAGTATTTTCCGCCTGTATTTGGTCGCTATTACCAAATGATAGCGAGTATAATAAACGCAATGCCCCTGTTTTCTGTAATCCATACTTCTGGTTATACCAGAAGACAGCGGCTATTTCCATCCACCAGCCTTACTGGTGGTATTAAAATCGGAAGAATAAATTGACTTAGTACGGCCGGATATCGGTCGGCAGACGAAGAGAAAATTTTTGATGATGCTCGCATCAGGAAAAAATTTCTACTGAGTATGCATAAGTCAATTTATATTGTACCGCGCAAAAGGAAAGGCCAAAGGGTTTTAGGCCCTTTGGCCTTAATAATCCTGGCGATGACCGGATTGGAGCGAAGCGAAATCCCGATTTATCGGGACTCGCCCAAAGCACAATAGTAGATTCTTCCCATAAAAAAGGAGAGCCCCGATACCTTACGGTATCGGGGCTCATAATCCTGGCGATGACCTACTCTCGCCGTTAAGACTACCATCGGCCCGACAGGCTTAGCTTCTGAGTTCGGAATGGGATCAGGCGTTTCACTGCCGGTATAGTCACCAGGAAGTTTGTTATCCCGCACCTACCTCACATTCCTGTTTTTTGCATCTTTATAACAAGAATACAAAGTAGGTGCGGGATTAATTCAAAATATAGCGTAGATGTTCAATTGAGCGTTAAAAAAAACCAATAATCAGTAAATGATTGATATGGCCAAGCGTTCGAGCATTAGTACCGGTTAGCTGAACCCCTCTCGGGGCTTACACATCCGGCCTATCAACGTCGTAGTCTTCGACGGCTCTTCATGCCGCACCTGCTTCAACCAGAAAAATTCAAATCCTAAATCCTAATCGCTAAATACTAAACAATATCGAATTGCCAAAACTCAAATGTTCAAAACCGTTTAGTTCATTTAAGAATTAGTCCCGATTTATCGGGATTGAATTTGTTTAGAATTTAGGATTTAGATATTAGAATTTAACTTTGCTGAGCAAAGTAGGTGCGGCAAAGGAATCCTAATCTTGAGGTGGGCTTCACGCTTAGATGCTTTCAGCGTTTATCCTTTCCCGACTTAGCTACCCGGCGGTGCCGCTAGCGCGACAACCGGTACACCAGAGGTCAGTACTTCTCAGTCCTCTCGTACTAGAGAAATATCCTCTCAAGATTCCTACGCCCACAGCAGATAGGGACCGACCTGGCTCACGCCGGTCTGAACCCAGCTCGCGTACCACTTTAATCGGCGAACAGCCGAACCCTTGGGACCACCTACAGCCCCAGGATGTGATGAGCCGACATCGAGGTGCCAAACCGCACCGCCGCTATGGACGCTCGGGTGCGATAAGCCTGTTATCCCCAGAGTACCTTTTGTCTGATGAGCGATGGCCCTTCCACTCAGAACCACCGGATCACTAAGTCCTGCTTTCGCATCTGCTCGACTTATGAGTCTCGCAGTTAAGCACCCTTATACCTTTGCGCTCTACGCGTGATTGCCAACCACGCTGAGGGTACCTTTGAACTCCTCCGTTACGCTTTGGGAGGAGACCGCCCCAGTCAAACTGCCCGCCTAGCACTGTTCCATATCCGGATTCACGGAGTATGGTTAGACAACTAACATAGCAAGGGTGGTATTTCAAGGATGGCTCCCTGACGTCCGAAAACGCCAGATCAAAGCCTCCCACCTATCCTACGCATGATATGACAGGTGTCAGTACCAGGTTACAGTAAAGGTTCACGGGGTCTTTCCGTCTTGCTGCGGGTATGTGGTATCTTCACCACAAATATAATTTCACCGAGTCCGTTCTTGAGACACTGCTCCAGTCGTTACGCGGTTCATGCACGTCGGAACTTACCCGACAAGGAACTTCGCTACCTTAGGACCGTCATAGTTACGGCCGCTGTTTACCGGGGCTTCAGTCGCCAGCTTCATCCCCTCTGCTGCTTGCGCAGCAAGCGAGGGGACTGACCGCCTTCCTTAACCTTCCGGCACCGAGCACGCGTCATTCTGTATACATCCACTTTAAGTGTTAGCACAGAACTGTGTTTTTGATAAACAGTCGCCAGAGCCACTTCACTGCGCCCTCAAAATCAACTGTTACATCGATTTTGTAGGGACCCCTTATTGCGAACTTACGGGGTCAAATTGCCGAGTTCCTTAAGAACGGTTATCTCGAGCGCCTGAGGATATTCTCCTCACCTACCTGTGTCAGTTTTAGTACGGTCACATTGGATTCATCCGCAAGCAGCTATTTCTCGGCATCTTCTAAATTCACTTCGGTATCGTAAAACGACCTCGGCCTTGCGGCACCCGCACGACTAATCACGGGATGAACATCAAAAATGCGTCACTACTTACGTCCACCAACATGGTGCAGGAATATTAACCTGCTGTCCATCGTCTACGCCTTTCAGCCTCGACTAAGGGGCCGACTAACCCTGGGCGGATTTACCTTCCCCAGGAAACCTTAGGTTTACGGCGAACAGGATTCTCACCTGTTTTATCGTTACTCATGCCGGCATAATCACTAACAGCCGCTCCACGATTCGTTACCGTATCGCTTCGACGCTGACTGTTACGCTCTCCTACCACTTCGAGAACTGCCCGAAGGCAGTTACAAAATCCGCAGCTTCGGTTTCAAGCTTAATTCCCGTTCATTATCGGCACCAAACTGCTCGGTCAGTAAGCTATTACGCACTTTTTAAATGGTGGCTGCTTCTAAGCCAACATCCTGACTGTCAGGGCAATCTGACTTCCTTATGAACTTAGCTTGAATTCGGGACCTTAGCTGGCGGTCTGGGTTGTTTCCCTTTTGACCACGAATGTTATCACCCGTAGTCTGACTCCCGAGGTAAATTTCACGGTATTCGGAGTTTGGTTGGGGAAAGCAGGCTGGTGGCCCCTTATCCCCATTCAGTAGCTCTACCCCCGCAAAGTATTTACTCGAGGCTAGCCCAAAAGCTATTTCGGAGAGAACGAGATATCTCCACGTTTGATTAGACTTTTACTCCTCCGCACAGCTCATCCCCTAACTTTTCAACGTTAGTGGGTTCGGTCCTCCAGAGATTTTTACATCCCCTTCAACCTGGCCATGCGTAGATCACGTGGTTTCGCGTCTATCACTTGCGACTAATTCGCCCTATTCAGACTCGCTTTCGCTACGGCTGCTCCGCTTAACGGATTAACCTTGCCACAAACAATAACTCGCCGGCTCATTATGCAAAAGGCACGTGGGCAGGCATTTTGCGACGAATCGCAACATAGCCCTTCCACAACTGGTAAGTGTATGGTTTCAGGTTCTTTTAACTCCCCTAATAGGGGTTCTTTTCGTCTTTCGCTCGCGCTACTTTTTCACTATCGGTTGTCGAGTAGTACTTAGCCTTAGAGAATGGTCTCCCTGGTTTCGCACGGAGTTTCACGGGCTCCGTGCTAATCTGGAACATCGGTATAACGGAGGGCTCTTGCTTTTATCTACAGGACTATCACCTTCTACGGTTCGGCTTTCCAGCCGATTCGACTTGCAATGCCTTTGTAACTCCTAACCGATGCCCGCAACACCCCCTGAGCTTTCTTGCGAAAGCAAGACAGGGGGTTTGGGCTGGTCCGTTTTCGCTCGCCGCTACTAACGGAGTCTCGGTTGATTTCCTTTCCTACAGGTACTTAGATGTTTCAGTTCCCTGCGTTCGCTTCTGCCGGCCTATGCATTCAGCCGGAGATGAATCCAGTTTCCTGGAAACGGGTTGCCCCATTCGGACATTTCGGGATTAACGGTTGCTAGACACCTGCCCCGAACTTATCGCAGTCTGCCACGTCCTTCATCGCCTCTCGACACCTAGACATCCCCCATACACCCTTAGTAACTTGACCATATCAATCAAAAACTGATTGAGGTTTTTTCATAATGGCGCTCAGTGAAAGTTGTGTATATATTATCCACAACCCACCTTGAGACATCTACGCTATTTACTTTTAAAAGAGCTTTACTTAATGGCTTGCCGAGTCGAAGCTCGGAGCCATCATACTATTTCCTGTCCGTCTTCGTCCCGAAACGGGACTACGACGCGACAGCCTTCACTCATTGCTTCCGCTCCGAGCGAAGACTGGAGACGACAGGGATCGAACCTGCAACCTCCGGTTTGCAAAGCCGGCGCTCTCCCAGTTGAGCTACGTCCCCGAGCGACAATAGTTATTAGTTTTGAGTTCTTAGTTTTTAGTTATCGACAATTTAAAACTCAAAACTATACTAATGGGCCCGGGAAGAGTCGAACTTCCGACCTTGCGCTTATCAGGCGCACGCTCTAACCAACTGAGCTACGAGCCCATTCCCATTAAAGGATTAAGTCGGTGGCCTCAGTGCCTGTTAAAGCATTAGTCGGCTTCAAGGCTCATCTTTGCTTCATATTAGCTTTTTTAAAGAACTTTGCCCTCAAAAAAAGGGCAAACAAAAATGCCGCTGTACCTAACTTTCAGCGACATTCTGATAGACGCGAAATCGTAATTACTTACACATCGCCGGTCAAGGACAAAAATCAACGATTTTTGGAATTTCTCGCAATTCTTCTCCGAATAATTTCTTCCACCACCATTTGCATGAGATTTCCAACCACACTGCAATTTAGCGAATATATCTGCGTTTGGATATGTAGTCAAGTATATTATTTTTAAATAATTTATAGCCACAAAGGCACCAAGACACCAATAAAAAGGATATAGAATGTAGGATATAGAAAAACTTAAAAGTTAAAACCTGAGTGAAAATGGAGGGATTTGGTTGATTTTGGAGGAAAATAAAGTATAATGCCTATCAAACAGTAAGGAAATGTAACAAAAGAAAAACAAAACCATCGCCACTGAGGAGGCTGCAACGGATCGGTTAAAATATAATTTTTGAGCAATGGAGATATGGCCGTGAGAAATATTTCAATTACAGTTACTGTTGTTTTCGTTTTCTTATTATTATTAGGGATTACTGTCTATCTTGGGTTTCAGAATAGAAATTCAGAGGCATTGCGGTCAAAGGTTTTTACTGCTATTGCAATCGCAGTAATCGGAGGATTATTTACAATTTGGTTTAGTCTTGAAAGCAAGAGGATTGAACTGAAATTTATCTCTACTTTGTTTTTCCATAAGTCGGACAAAAAACCGTTGGATTTGCATTTTAGTGAGCAGCATAAGTATGGGGGGCACCAATTTGATATCAATTTACTTAATTTTATAAATAAATATGTTGAACAAAATGGAGAAATCAACAAAGCTGCATTTGATAAAGACACAGAAAGAATTAGTGATTTCTATCACAATTTAATTCTCATTAAGTTAATCTCCAATTTTTTTTGGACTTATGCTGATTGGTGGGATATAGATATTAATTCATCGCGGCGTGGGTACAGTGTAGAAACCGAAGTTTCTGCGATTAAACCGAAACCTGCTTATAGTACTTTAGAGTGGGGAGATTTTTTAAAAACATTAAAAACTAAAGACGAACTTTATCAATTGCTTACAAGTTTTTCAAAGGATTCTCATTTTAAAAAAATAGCCGTACCTCCCAAAACAAAGATTAATCTTATAACATCGAATTATAGCAAGACGCTCATTCTGACAAATCCTTTTGTTAGAGTTTCTATTACTATAGATAAACGTGGCGGTTCACTTGGCCTTGGTGATTATCAATGGCTATTAGGTTGTAATGACAACCAGAATAGAGAGTTTTGGTCAGAATATTTTAGGATAAATTGTAAAGCTGAATTTGAGAAATTAAAGTCAGGCCATCCTGAAATGCCCAGATATAAACGATGGGTAGAAACAATGTTTGCAGAAGTACGACGCCAGTTAGACGAGAAGGAGCGACTAAAGAGAGCGCATGAATATCGTAATTTGATAAGCTTAAGAAATTAACAGGCGATAAATAGTGGCCGTTGGGGCTGTTGAAAAGGAAATATAATGGTATTTTTTTAATTATTTATGTATAAGGTTACAAATGAAACGAAAAACTATTGTAGGCAGACTAATAAATTTTAGAGGGTTAGTTTACGCACCTATTAATGAACAAGGAGTTGTTTTTCTTTTCGGAAAGGTGGCTCATGAGTTTGGGATGTACGTTGAGTTAATACGAACAGGTTATCCTGATTGTATTGCGAAACGGTTTATTGGTAAAGATAAATGGGAAGAGATCAAAATTGAATTTGAGTTTAAATCCTCAGATTTCGTCAAACATAAGCATAAGACTGAGGATGCCGACATGATTGTTTGCTGGGAACATGACTGGAAAGATTGTCCCAAAACAATAGAAATACTGGAATTAAAAAATGAGATTGCCAAACTCGAAAACATCAGTGTTGAGGCTCCGGAGAAAATTTCGAGAAACAGTGAATACGAAATTAGCGAATATCTGAAACATAGGACAGCAGAAAGCGCAAAATTATTCTATGAGCTTGATAAAAAGATCCTGAAAATTGATGATAATATTTACAATAAGACACATAAATATAGAATATATTATTATTCTCCCAAAAGGGTTTTTGCTGCAGTAAAGGTGATGAAAAAGGGTTTAAATATTCATCTATTTACTAATGCAAAGAAAATCAAAAGAGTGGAAACGTTCGGTGCTGAGTATGGTCAAAAATGGGGCAGATTATATGTGATGAGTAAAAAAGATATTCCCGTCGCAATTGAAGCTCTAAAAAAATCTTATAGGCTTATAAATTATTGTGTTGAAAACAACTATGCAACTGGTTGGTATGCTGAAGCAGAGGAGTGAGAATAAATAGTGGCTACAAAAAAACCGGCGATTTTTCCCACCTGCCGGAAACTGGAGAAGTGTTTTAGCGTTTTCGAGATGTTTTTCGCTGTAATATTACGCCTAAAGTAAGCAGAAATATGGTGGCAGGCCTGCCCGCAGTAGCATATTAAAAAAAACAATAAGCTACCGTTTTCTATTTTGCAATCCAAGTAATCCAGCACCACAAATCACTAAAAATGCGGAGGCGGGTTCGGGAATTTCGGGGTTACTCCAATCAGCACCATATTCAGTAAGGAAGAGCCTTCGGCCATCTGCGTATGGTTCAACCCAGTCCAAAAACGCCTGATAATGTCTGTCATAGACAGCAGTGCCAAGGTCGCTCATAATGCTCGTGCTGTCAAATATCGGGTTTGAAAGGTCAAGCATTCCGCCGGTGTATTCATCATATAAACCAATCAGATGTCCAACTTTGTGCGCGGCGTCCCGATCGGTGGTATTGTATGCCCAGTCTATCGAATGATGAACGGAACTCGACAGTACACTGCAAAAAACCACGTCGAAATTAATATGATAATGAAAGTCTCTATCCGCAATATCAAATTTATGATTCCAGGTATTTTCTATGCCGGCTTCCCAAAACTGCGCCAAAGCAGGGTCAAGGCCTCTCCGGTAAAGCCGTAATTCAATGTTCATTTGGAGGTTGCTGAAACTTATATCGTATTCATAATGCGGTTCGTAAAGCGGACTCGTTAATGTTCCTTCAATTGTTTCGACGGGAATATCGTGTATGTAATCGGCAAAACAGTTCGAGATAACCGCAGCCGAGAGAATGAACGCTATGAAGAATCGCTTCACAATAAACATTGTTTTTGAACTGCCCTTACAAAAACAGTATTTGTCCTGAGCAAAAATACAGGCTTTAACGCGACAAAATATGTGTTTTCCCTACCCCATTTAAATGCACCCTCATTCTACCTGTTTTAACACTAAAAGTCAAGGAATTTATGCAAAAACAGGCATCCAGAGTGGAAACGTCCGAAAAAGGCGGTTTTTAGGTAAGATGGTTAAATTTGTCTATCTGGATTTGGCTTCGTTAACCTTAACCGTGAATCCGCCGCAATCTTTGCCGTTCAGGGCTTCTATCGCGGCTTTTGCCTCTGCATCGCTGCTCATCTCGACAAAACCAAACCCTTTGCTTTGGCCGGTCTGGCGGTCGGTTACGATATAGGCTTTTTCAACCGTTCCGAATACCGAAAACAAGGCTTTCAGGCTTGCCTGGTCGGCACCAGGACTTATATTTCCAACATATACTTTCTTTCCCAAGACTTTTCTCCATTAATGGTTCATCAAAATTCACAGGCGAACATTATACCTCAAATCTGCAAGAAATCAAAATTATACTACTTTTTCAGCAATGCTTTTTCGAACTCGTCGAGAATAAGTTTTTTTGCTTTTTCGAGCGGGCCTTTGAGATTTACTCCTGAGGCAACTTTATGTCCACCGCCGCCGAGGTCCTTTGCGATTTTCTGGACATCAACGCTGCCGTTGCTGCGCAGTGAGCAGCGGAATCCGCCGTCTTTGAGCTCGACGAACAGTGCCGCCGCTTCGACGGTGCTGACTCGCTGCGATTCATTGACGAAATCTTCGGTATCGGGGCCGGTTGCGCCGGTTTCTTCGAAGTCGGCGCGAGAGATAAACTGCAGGACGATTTTGCCGTTTTGGTAAAGTTCGATTTTGTTGAGCATTTTGGCCAGCAGTTTGAGTCTTTCGGGCGAATAGTTCTGGAACATTTGGTGATAGACGGCCGAGGGTTTGGCTCCGAGTTCGATAAGTGCCGAGGCGTTTCGCATCACCCTGCTGTCGGTATTGTCGAATCTGAACCAGCCGGTGTCAGTTGAAATCGCGATGAAAAGTGCTTCTGCGATAACCGGCGTGATTTGCCATTGGGCGAATTTGAGCAGGTCGTAGATGATTTCGCCGGTAGCCGCGGCTGTGTCGTCAATAACCTCTACTGTGCCCAAACCATCGCCTGTAACGTGGTGGTCGATTACGAGCACGGGGATTTTTGACGTTTTGAGCCATTTGTCAAATTCCGGAAGCTGAACGTAACTATTCGTATCGACGATTATTACGAGGTCGTATTCAGCGGCCTGTAGGTTCTCTATTTTTATATCGTTTCCGAGCACCGGCACAGGCGGACTGAAGATATTTTTGTACCATCGAGCCGGCGGGGAGAGCAAAATCGGCTGGGCGCTTTTCGAAAACTGTTTTGCAACTTCGCACAACGCCTTGATGCAGCCGACCGCATCACCGTCAGGGCGAGTGTGGGAAGTAATGAGCCAGTTTTTCTTGGAGTTCATTAAATCAATTGCTTTTTTGAAATCATCGGTAATAGACATATAAAACCTTAAAAAAGAATTAATATTTAACAACTCATCAGAGCCCAAGCGATAGCGCAGGGAGAGTTTCTCCTGTCGCTTTCGCTCCAGGCTCTGTTTTTTTCGTACAACCATAAGCCATCATTCTGCCTTGTCTATCTCTGACATATTGTATCGCGGCATCAAGTTTTTCTTTCGTCCATAAATATTTTGTACTCCCATGCGTTGTCCAAAATCTCAATTTATTAATACCTGAAGCACGCAAATTTCTCGTTGAATAAGACTTCAATATGGTCATTATTTTTTCAGGTTTCTCCAAAGCCGAAACAACAATATGGATATGGTTACTTCGCACATGTACGGCATAAGCAAACCAGTTTCTAAAATCACATTGGCTAATTATAGCATTTAATACGATATTTCTACATTTTTCGTCAAGCAAAACCCCGTCGTTTTTCAAAAGTTTACAATCCTGCTGCTCAAACTCCCTTTTCTTCGGCAAAAAATTACTTCCATATTCGTTGTGGTTTCTATCAACACTGCCACGTTTATCCCCGTGCAGCCACGTACCGTAAGTCGTAAAAGTTATCAAATATGCCAATGGATAATTCATTTTTTTATTTCTCCTGTCGCTTTCGCTCCAGGCTCTGTTGGCTTTATAAAATATTTTCTGCTTTTCGGCAGTCTTTAGCAATTTGCTCTTTCATATCTCAAATTTCTTATACAGCCAAGACTATTTCTGCTGCAAAGTTTTCAAGAGCCACCCTGCTGCTTTTTCAGCTTTGCCCGAAAAAGTAAACAACTTACAATGTTCCTTATCAGATGTCATAATCACCTGGCCCTGCTGAATCGTATAATCTGGTAAAAGCCAGCCGGACACGAAAACAAGACCTGAAAGTTTGTTCGTTCTATAGGTTGCTCCATTGTAATCGACCAGCATGAAAAGACCCCTTGAAAGAAAATAAATTTTTTCGGGTTCATCCCTTTTTTCCACGCCCACATAAGTTTCATCAGGGAGAAGATAACCCTCGATTCTGCATGAGACCAAGTCAAATTCCCTGGTTCTATTCGGGTCAACGAAAAATTTGCCACCCCAACTTCCTTTAATAGTACAATCAGGATAAAACATCAATGTAATCGTCCCTCTCTCATTTTTATCTTCGAAGAGCGGCGCAGTCAATTCAATAGCTTCGGAAATTTGAGGCTGCTGCGAAGCAGGTTTTCCCAGACCGCCGCGAACCAGATACTTTTGGATATCCCGCCATTGCTTCCATGGAGGATTTTTCAATTCCCGGCCATCTTCCATTTTTACACCGTGACCTCTCCAGCTTTTGAAAGTAAAAAACACGCCCATTAATACAACAGCCAAAAGCATTAACAGCAAAATATATCCTGCATTTCTATGATTTTGTATTTTGCGGCAGTTATTTTCCATTTTTCTCTCCTTTTTGCCGAAACGCATTAATTATTTTTCTTTGTCAAATAAAATATTTTCTGCTTTTCGGCAGTCTTTGGCGATTTGCTCTTTCAGCTTTTCAGGGGTTTTGAATCTCTGCTGGGTGCGGATAAAATCGATAAAGTCCATCGCAAGGTATTTGCCGTATAAATCATCACTTTTTTTATCAAGAAGATGGGCCTCTATGAGCAGAGGATGGTTGGAAACGAAAGTTTTTGCTCTGCCAAGACTGAAAACGGCGGGAATTTTCTGGTCGGCCCTGCAAAGCTCTTCAAGCGTATCGGCGACAGATACAAAACCGGCATAAACACCATCGACAGGAATAATCTGGTCGTGCGGGTCGATATTGGCAGTGGGATAGCCAAGTTCAGCACCTTTGCCGCGGCCCTTGATGACGTTGCCCATAAGACGGTACGGCCTGGAAATCGCCTTTGCGGCGTCGGCTATAGCACCTTTGTGGAGTAGATGACGAATCAGCGTGCTTGAAACCCGTATCGATTCGTCATCGATGGCCATACACTCGGCATTAACAATGGTAACATCGAAGCCGTAAGTTTTGCCGAGATGGCTGAGAGTTTTCGCGTCGCCGCTGCGGCCGTAACCGAAATGAAAGTCATTGCCTTCGACGACGGCCTTTGGCGAAATGGTCTTCATCAGGAATTTTTCGACAAAATCCTGCGGCGAAAGCGTAAGCATCTGATAGCTGTCCTTTAAAACAACCAGATAATCGACTCCTGCCAATTCGAGCAGTGCCGTTCTTAAAGGCAAAGGCGTCAGAACACGCGGCATCTGTTCAGGATGAAGAATAGTGACCGGATGAGGGTCGAAAGTCATCGCGACGAGGGGACAATTGTCAAGTTGACCTGCGATTTGACGAGCCTGGCGGATTATGGCCTGATGGCCGAGATGCACGCCGTCGAAGTTGCCGATAGTCAGGCAGCAGCCGTTTAAAGTTTTATCAATTTTTTCAAGCTTATCTATTGTCCGCATAAGACGCACATTTTACGACTAACGGGCGGTTCGGGCAAGAAATTTAAGAACGATAAAATCCCGATATATCGGGAGAGTTTTCTGTCGCAATCGGCCAATTGCGGAAATTGTACACGCACAAATCGCAGCGATGGGCAAGGAACTGTCGCAGGAACAGGCCGAACAGACTTACCAGCGGGTCCGGGACCTCTATGAATTAAAAATGATAATTTACCCCGAGGAAATCGAGGCGATAGCAGAGGAAATCCATATTCAGCCGAAAATGGGCTGGGGCCTTGTATCACTTAAGATAACAATCGGGCCAAATGTACTGCCTGCGGCGACGGTTGTGCTAAATTCGCCGGACGGAAGAAGGATTTCATCCGAAGCGGGCGGCTACAGTTCGACCGACGCGATATGCTCGGCTATATCAGAGGCGACAGGGATAAGAATATTCCTTAAGGATTTCGAGTTTCATACGATAAGCGGCGGGTCGAATTCGCTCGGACAGGTAAAGGCGACCGTCGAATACCATAACAGGCAGGTAAGAACAACGGCATGCTCAATTGATATGCTCGAAGCGGTCGCAAAGGCCTATCTCATCGCTATAAACATCGTGCTGGATAGAATCAATCAGCAACTCGAATAGTTACGGATTATTATGAACATCATCTTGAAAATTTTCTCGCTATGATTCAACTTGGTTGTATTGTCATCCTGCTCCGGAGGGTTTTGGGGGAACTTGTATAAAAAATCCTTGAAATTAAACACAGTCGTTTCGCGGCTAAAATAATTCGTCCCGATTCATCGGGGCTCTCCGTCTCGGCCGTGTCTGCTGTTGAATTTTATCATACGGACGGTATTGCCCGCCGTGTTATATTCCACCTCGTCCATATAGGACTTTATCAGCAATACACCTCTGCCGCCCATTTTGTAGATATTTTCACTCAGCCGAGGGTCGGCAAGATGGTTCGAGTCGAAGCCTCGTCCCTCATCGGCCACTGATATATCTATTTTTTCCGGCGATACGTCATATTCAACCGAAACGGTCTTGCTCGTGTCCTGTTTATTGCCGTGTTTAACGGCGTTGACGATTGCCTCTTCCATTGCCAGATGTACCGCGAAAAGGTCGTCGTCTGAATACCCCAGGTTTTTGCCCCAGCTCAGAACTTTTGCGCATACGGCGCGAAGCTCCGATATTATCCCTTTGAGAACAATTTTTTCATGGATAGTGGTTTTCAAGGTCATTGACTATTTATCGTCAAAAACAAAGACCGGCATAATTAAGCCGGTCGCGTGTAATGGATTTATTTAAGACTTAGCATTGCCTTTTTGGCGTCGTCGTAAATGTCGAATATTTCATCGAGTCTGGTAATCTTGAAAATTTCGTAAATCCGGGCGCTGATGCCGCACAGTTTCAGTTTGCCTTTATGTTCGTTTATTTTTTTGCTGATTCTGATTAACAGGCCCAGTACTGCGCTGGAGAGAAATTGGACGCTCGAAAAGTCGATTACGAGGTTCACTGCCCCGTCTATCAGGGGCATTATGGATTCTTCCAGCGCCTTGATATCGTCGTCTTCGAGAATTTTTTCATCTGTCAGTGTAACAACGGTTGCGTTTTGTGCGTAATAGACACCTATCCTTGGTTTGAGGTCTTCCATAGTTTTACTCCTAAAAAGGGTAGTATAGTGGAGATAGTAGGTAAAATACCTTTAAATGTCAAGAAAAGAGCCCCGGTTGCCCAATTTTTGATTTATTTATAAAAATCTCTTGAAAGCTTAGGTAAGTTTTGGTAAAAGTAGCAGCTTGATAATTTCCAGAGTTTCTGGATATTGTCTGTTCTGTTTTGGCAGTTTAGGTAGTTTTTTACGCTCTTTTAGATATAAAATAATTACAAATTCTTGAACACTTTTGTATAATCTGTAGTACAATAGTAAAGATATCTAAATATACCTTTTGGGTCTTATAATGCCTTGTTTTTGGGGTGTATTTGGTTGGCGTTTAGGTATAGGGATTTTCGGTAATATCAATTCTTCTTTATTTTAGGAGGTTACAAAAAAATGAAAATTAGCAGGTCAACAGGTTATGCTTTAGTCGCTGTCGGCTACATTGCTCAATTTTATAAGGACGGGGCGGTGTTGGCATCGCGGGTTTCCAAACAGTATAATATACCCCTGGAATATTTACTGAAGATACTGCAGCAGTTGGTAAGGGCCAATGTGCTGCGAAGCAAACGAGGACCACGAGGCGGATTCTTTCTGGCCAGGCCGGCAGAAAGTATCACCCTGCTGGAAATCATCGAAGCAGTAGATGGCCCAATGTTCAGCCACCTACAACTGGCAGAACAAACCAATAGCGAGCCGTTCAGTCTTAAAATGGAAGCAGTCTGCAGACAAGCGACAGAAAAAGTGCGCGAAATCTTCGGCGCAGCAAAACTGGGCGATACCCTTAGGGATTAGTCCCAACTGCTCAGGATAAGTATGCGAATAAAGGAATTTCAGCAACTTATAGCCGACAGGTATAAGCAAAGAGACAGCGCAAGAGGAACACCCAAAACCTTTATGTGGTTCGTCGAAGAGGTCGGAGAACTTGCAACCGCATTGGCAGATGAAAAGGCTACCCAAAAAGAAAAAGAAGAAGAATTTGCAGATATATTGGCGTGGCTGTGCACCCTGGCCAATATAAACGATGTGGATATCGAAAAAGCATGCCTGGAAAAATACCATAAAAACAGGCCGGAAGGGTTCAAGTAATAGGGGATAGGGCGTAGAATACAGAATACAGTAGACAGTAGAGGGGAAAGCAGATAATTTTAAATTTTTAATCCGCCGCAAGGCGGACAAGTTTTTAGTTTTGAATTGACCCCGATTAGACAGCTAAAGTATCTGCAAGAAGCCTAATTGATGTGTCTAACGGGGCAAGCGAACCCCTTAGCAGGCAAAGGGGCTAAATGACGGGGGGAAACCCCGCACCAATTCATTATTCCGTAGTGATAATAGAAATTATTAATACTAAATAGGTGCGGGACAAGGGCAAAAAGATTTCCTGCAGCTAAACCAAAGAAGCAAGTTCTTGGGAATGACAAAACCCCACCTCAAGCGGCGGGGGCTAAATAAACTTTGAAATACCCCGCGCTAACGCTTGGGGCTCTGTGACCGGGGGTTAAACAATTTGGTCTTCCGGTGTTTGGGGAGCGGATTCGGCAGAGACGGAGGCGGCGGTCATAGCTTTGTAGAAACACCAGCCGAGGCCGGCGACAATTATTAAAAAGACAACGCTCAAAATAATGTAAGAGACGCCGGACAGTTCGTCAGTATGGGTAATGACGGCGGAGGGGGAAACATTTTTCGCAACGTAAATTAAAACCGTCGCCAGAGCGACACTGATATTGCAGATAGACAGGATGCCCGTAACAGGTGCAATGATGGAGACTTTTGAGTCGGGAGTTTGGAAACGGTCAAGCATATAATTTGCTGATAATATTCCGCCAATCGCCGAGAGAATTATAAGCACCAAAAACATCTCACAAATTGCGACAGGCAACGGAACGGTAAGCAGGACAATTATAAGAGCGGATGAAATGAGCGATATAATCAGGCCAGCGAGACTGCTTTTTCGGCCTTTTGGTTCAAGCGGTTTTGGTGCGGCGTTGTATTGGGGAAAGGGGCTTTTGAGCAGAGACAAAGCGATTGCGATAATCGGGGCAATCGCCATTACGAGAAGGCCGAGGCAATTGGGCCAATTGATTCGGCCCTGTTTAAACAAGAAACCGCCGCTGGTGAAATCGTCAAAAAGCGACCAGACAAATAAGGTGCCTAAAATTATGGGTATAACTATTCGAATAAGGTAATTCCACCACCTGCCAAGGGCAAAATCGCTTCTTTCGTTAGCGTGAAGCCGTAAGCGGTCGATGCGGTAGAGCCAGCCAAGGACTACACATTCGAGAAGGCCGAGAAAAGCAATGCCCCATGTGCCGTTGACAAAGCTGTCAATAACGCCGAGCCAGTTCAAGCCGCCATTTGTCACGTAAACCAGGCCGAAGGCAAGCCCGACAAGACTCATAAGAATCAGCACAATGCTTCTTTTAAAGCCTGTCTTGTCAACGATAGAAGCGAGAATGGATTCTGTAATGGAAAAGGCCGAATCAATGCCGAGAGTTATCAGGGCAAAGAAAAAGATGAAACTGAACCATGCGGAATACGGGAGCTGGGCAAGTGCATAAGGAAAGGCAACAAAGGCGAGACCCGGGCCGCCTGCGACTACATTTTCGACAGCGACAGGATTGCCGGTCTGCTGAGTTGCAAAGGCCATTCCGCCAAGCGTGGCAAATACGGCTATGCCTGCAATAAAACTGGTGGCGAAATCACTCAATCCGATAATGACAGCATTGTTATTGATATCGCTTTTGCGGTGCAGGAAACTGGCATAAGTGAGCATTACTCCGAAGGCCAGGCTCAGTGAGAAAAAGACCTGACCAAAGGCAAATCGCCAAGTAGTGGGCTTTGCCAGCTCGGTCCATGTTGGGTTGAGATAAAAGGCAAGGCCCTGAATGGCACCATCGAGCGTCAGGCCGCGAACGGTCAAAATCAGCAGCATCAGCCAGGGTAAAGGAACGGTGAGCCAGACGATTTTGCTGACGAGTTTTACGCCCCGGAATATGCAGAAGTACATCGCGAGCCAGGCAATAACAAGAGGCCAAAAGACCTGCCAGCGGATAGAGCCGAGGGAGAAACTTTCGTGATAGCCGAGGTAAGAATTATAGAAAAAACTTTCGGCGTTTTTGACACCTTCGATACCTTTGCCGGCCCAGGGGAGGGCGCCGCCGGTGAAGATTCCTTTTATGCTGAACCACAGGAAGCTGAAACAATAGGCAAGGATAACGGGATAATATGTAATTATAACAAAGCCGAGAATGATTCCCCACCATCCGACCATTTCGAGCTTTCTATTGCAACGTCGAAAAGCATCCGGGGCGGCTCGCTGGGTGAAGTGGCCGAGGCTAAATTCAAGAGTCAGCATTGGTATTCCGACGAGGCAAATTGCAATTATATAAGGGATTAAGAAAGCTCCGCCGCCGTAATTATACAATTTGTAAGGAAAGCCCCAGAGATTACCCAAGCCTACCGCAGAACCGATAGCTGCGAGAATAAAACCCCCACGCGAGCCCCAATTTTCCCGCTGCTCTTCGAGAAGTTCCATTTCAATCCTCCGTGAAAGAAATTTCTATTGCGTCAAGGGCTGATTCCGAGAATTTGGAGTGTATCGCGTTCGATAATTCCACGGATGCTTTCTCGCGGGACGGTCGGAAGATTCGTATCGGCAAGGAGTTTATTAAAACCCAAAAGAGTCTCGACGCAGGTTTGAGGCTTGTTGAAAGGCAGGCCGGAGCCGAAAAAGAGCTTGTGCATAACTTTTGCCTCGTGGGCTGCGAGAATCGTATTGTAAATCTCCCAGACTTTCTGAGTATTGACAGTCAAATCGCCGAAGACGTTTTCGTGCCTGGCGAGCATACAAAGAGTTTCGTTGACAAAGGGCAGGCCCATCGAGCCGATGATGATTTTAAGGTCCGCAAACTGGCGGGCGATTTCGTCGAGGAGGGAGGGTCTTGCATATTCGAGCACGGCATCGGCGGTAAAGGGCGGAGCGTTATGAAAGAAGACCGGGATTTTCAGAGACTGTGCGACTTCGTAAAACTGCAGAGCCCTGCTGTGTGCGGGATGAAAGGCCTGGCCGCTGCAATAAAGCACGGCGCCTTTTAAACCCATATCCTCTTTTGCGCTAAGCCAATATCTTTTTGAAATGTCGTCGGTAACGGGATTAACGACGGCAAAGCCGAACATTTTTTTCGAATGTTTTGTAACGTATTTGCTGACAAGCTCATTGGACTGTTTGCTGGACTGGTCGGGGCTTGCCAAAACGATGCAGGCATCGACGGGCTCGGCAGCGGCGAAATGGTCCTCAGGCTTGATTTCACAACCGGGACAACTTATGTGCGTATGACAGTCTATAATCATTTCTTTTCCAGAAAAGCTATCGCAAAACAACAACTTACAATTCGCCAGAGGCGGATAAACCGACAGTATAATATCGGCAAAACGGCGGAACTGTCAAGAACAATAAACTCGCGTAATCGTCCAAAGATTGTGTGAGAATTTTCAGGGATTGGCAAAAAGCCTTATTTTTTTTACTCTTAACAACTCTTGCTGCCAAGCGGATTTAGGGTTATACTTACGTTTTTATTGTCAAAGGATACAAATGGCAGATGAACCAAAAACTTCAAGACACACAACGGCAGAGTCGGTAGCCAATACATTCGAATGGATTATTACAGCCTTTATTCTCGCCTTTGTATTCAGGGCATTTGTACTTGAGGCCTTCCGTATCCCGACAGGCAGTATGGCCGATACACTGATGGGCGATCATTTCAACATTCGGTGCACACAGTGCGGCTACAGTTATGAATATAATTTTAATCCTTATATCCAGAAGACATATAAAACAGAGGTCGGCAGCGGATTTTATAAACTTGTGCCTTCGCCGAGATGTCCGAGCTGCGGCTATTATGAGAAGCCGAATATGGCTGTTCCAAAAGCAAACGGCGACAGGATACTCGTATTCAAATGTCTTTATCAATTTGTTGAACCAAAGAGGTGGGATGTAATCGTCTTTAAAAATCCGACAAACCCAAAAGAGAATTATATAAAAAGACTCATCGGCAAACCGGGCGAGACTGTTGAAATAGTCGATGGCGATATATACATAGACGAAAAACTGGTCAGAAAACCTCAAAAGGTTCAGGAAGAAATGTGGCTGCCGATTTATAATAATAATTTTCAGCCCATACAGCCGATGGAAGGCAGATTTAACGAACATTCCTGGCACCAGCCATTCACCAACGATAGTACTTCCGAGTGGCAGTCCAATCCGTTAAAACCTGTCGAATTTACCCTGAAAGGCAGGCCGGACAAGATTAATATAATGTTTTACGATACCCAAAAGGGAAACGATTTTAGAGCCAGCTACGCTTACGGCGACCCGCGATTTTACAAATATTTGCCATTTTGCAGCGATTTAATGATGAGATTCAATGGCAAAATAACAGATGAAAAGGGTATTATCGGGATTGGTTTTACAAAATATCAAACGCTGTACAAGGCCTGGTTCGATTCAGCCGGCCTGATGGTCATAGAAAAAATTGACTCAACGGGTAAAACCGTCGAACTTGCCAGAAAGCAAATCAGTCCCGTTCAGCAGAACAAAGACTTCTTTATACAATTTTCAGATGCGGACCATTTGCTTGTATTGAGGATTGACAAACAGGAACTTACTTACGACCTCGGCACAGGTAAAGACGATGCCGGGCCACGACTTAATGAGATTGAGCCAAAGGCCATAATATTCGGTTCCGGCGGATTGACTATTAGCAATGTAGGGCTTTACAGAGATATTTGCTATATAAGTTCGAGACTCGAAAGCGTACTTCGGGCAGGCGAAGGAAATCCATTTACACTCGGAGAAAATGAATACTTCGCTATGGGTGATAACAGTCCCGACAGCGCAGATTCCCGTCTATGGGATGCAGAAGGAATCGGCAATAACGGTATAAGTTACAGAATAGGTGTCGTGCCGCGTGACTATCTGGTAGGAAAAGCGTTTTTCGTCTATTGGCCAAGCGGTTTTCGGATAGGCAACTCCCGGCTCGGACTTATTCCAAACGCCGGCAAAATGAGGCTTATCTACGGCGGTTGAGCCGATGCTTTACGCATTTCCGGCTACGGCCGCGGGAACAAGATGCTTGTCGATTACTTTCAGCAGTTCACTACGGTCGATTGGCTTAGGGATATAATCATCACAACCAATCTTTAGACACTCCCTTTCGCCTTCGTGGGTAACACTTCCTGTCATAGCAATTATAGGAGTTTTGACTCCAAGATTGCGAAGTTTTTTGGTCGCATCAAAACCGTTCATATTCGGCATCTGCATATCCATAAAAATCATGTCAAAGACCTGGCCATTCACAGCGTCAACAGCCTGGAACCCATCCTCGACAATAGTTACCACAAAACCGAGTTTTTCAAGCAAAAGCTTGATAAGCATCTGATTAGTCAAACTGTCTTCAACAACAAGTACTCTGCCTGAAAACTGACCGTTTAATCCATTTTCCTGACGGCCTCTATTATCAAGCACCTGTGCATGAGACAAAGATTGATCTTTTTGAAGTTCGTCGGATACGGCATTAATAGGTATAGAAAGTGTAAAGGTTGAGCCTTTTCCCTCCTGACTTACAACGCTTATATCGCCACCCATTAAGCCGGCAACTTGTCTGGTTATCGTCAGGCCGAGCCCTGTGCCTCCATACTTTCGGGTCGTACTGCCGTCGGCCTGTATAAATGCATCGAAAATCGTCTCCAGTTTTTCGGGAGGTATCCCAATTCCCGTATCGGTTACCTGGAATTCCATAAAAGGTTTCTGTTCTTTTACAACAGACTGAACAGTAAGTTTTACAGACCCATTTTCGGTAAATTTAACTGCATTATTGACAAGATTAACAATACACTGACGAAGTCTTACAGGGTCCGTTACCATAGTCTGAGGAATATCCGGCATAGATATTATCATAAATTCGAGGTTTTTCTGTTTCGCAGATGGAAGCATCAAAGACTCCACATTTGCGAGCAACTCAGGAATGTTACATTCAACGGTTTCGGCCTTTATCCGGCCTGTTTCAATCTTTGAGAAGTCGAGAATACCATTTATCATCTGCAGCAAATGTTTGGCGCTTTCAAGGACAAGCTTAACATACTTTTTCTGCTCATCCGTCATCTGTTCTTCGGCAAGCACCTCTCCGAAACCGATAATGGCATTCATAGGCGTTCTGATTTCATGGCTCATATTCGCTAAAAACTGACTTTTGGCAACGTTTGCCTTGTCGGCTTCAGCGGCCATTTTATTGGCAGTATCAGTTGCTTTTATCAGCCTTACGTTTATCTGCTCCAGTTCCTGCTTTGTTTCACGAAGGTTAGATTCGGACTTTTTTCTTGCGATAGCGTACCGTATCGTTTTTATAAGCGTGTATTCAAGGTCGCTGCCCTTGACAAGATAGTCTTCGGCACCGCTGTTTATCGCTTCCAAACCCACATCCTCGTCGTCAAGTCCGGTAAGGACAACAATCGGAATGTTCGGCACGATATTGGATACTTTCTGAACATTCTCATTTCCCCTGCTGTCGGGCAGATTAAGGTCGAGCAGAACAATATCGAAACCGGGTTTGGTCAGCTTTTCGAGCGCTTCTGCAAGTGTCTGGGCGCAGTCAATGTTGAAACGTATCAGACTGGCAGCTTTGACAAGAACAAGCTCGACAAGCCTGCGGTCAAGCGCATCATCATCAACAAGTAAAACATTTATTGTCTTGTTTGTTTGAGTCATGGGGTATTCGTTTGCATATAGTGAACCAATAGTCACTTAATGTTTGTATAGCTTCCTGAAAATCGACAAGAGTAACCGGCTTTTTGACATAACCGGCAGCTTGTAATTTGAAACTTGTAAGTATATCCTTGTCGGCGTCACTGGCTGTAAGAACGACAATAGGTATAATTTCAAGTTTGGGGTCTGACTTTATTAGCCTCAGGAATTCTCTGCCGCCAATGCCCGGCATATTTAAATCAAGCAGAATTAAATCCGGCTGTACGATGCTTGTATCCGTTTTGCTTTTCTCAAGATATTCAAGAGCCTCTTCAGCACTGCTCACAACAATCGGCGTATTCGTTATATGCTGGCTTTCAAGCGACATTTTTATAAGCTTCTGGTCGCCGGGGTCATCGTCCACTAACATTATAGTTGCTGCTTTATACAAATTCATCTTGGTCTCCTGAAAACTTTTAGTGACAATCCTGTAATTTTTAAAATCATCTATTCAGCATAACTGAAGTTGAAAACCAGTAACGAGTCAGTTTCCTGAAAGTATCGTTAAACTCCTGAGGCGAAGCCGATTTTTGAATATAACCGGCAGCATGCCGGGCATAACATTCTTCTATATCGCCTTCGGAATCAGAAGTTGTAACAATAACAACCGGTATCGAACACAATTCGTTATCGTCTTTGACTATTTTCAAAAATTCTCTTCCGCCCATTCCTGGCATATTCAGGTCGAGTAATATCAAACCGGGTTTCGGATATTGCTCGGGATTTTCCATACTCGACCGCAAATAATCAAGCGCTTCTTCGCCGCTGGAGACAATTTTAAGACATACTTCGCTATTGTTGCCTAAAATAGCTGTCTCAATCAGCTTTTGATCTCCCGGCTCATCCTCTACGAGAAGAACAGTTGCTTTTTTCTGTCCATTTTCCATTTTAAACCCTTTCAATTCAGCCTGTTTATAAAGCTGCGAATTCAGTCCTCCGTTATCAGCTTAGTATTAACTGATACCGTAGCAGGAATTCTGAAATCCATTTCCCTTTGAACACTTTGTGTTTTTATACGGTATATATCGTAAAAATTCATCTTCGCTGAAAAACAATATTAAGGATACCTCTAAAAATTCATTTTGGCGGCAGAGCGAATCTTTTTGTCGCCAAGGGACGGCTTACGCCGAAGCAATAATCCCGATTCATCGGGATTGCTTCGTCCACCTTAGGTGTCCTCGCAATGACATTTTTAGAGATACCCCTAAGTATTAATTGCTTTATCAGCAGTTACCGGTTTTCCCGCAGCCGGCACCGTAAACCAGAATGTACAACCTTTGCCAAATTCGGATTCAACACCAATTTGGCCGCCGTGACGTTCCACTATCTTCTTGCAGACAGCAAGACCAATACCTGTACCTTCATATTCGTTTCTTGCGTGCAGACGTTTGAACATAGTAAATACCGCCTGCTGATATTCGGGCTTAATACCTATGCCATTATCCTTTACATCCACTCTTACCATGCCGTCAGAGGCAGACTTACTGGTTATTGTTATATGAGGAATTGTACCCTTTTCCTGATATTTTATGCCGTTGGCGATAAGATTCTGTATAAGCTGGCGTATCTGGACAGGGTCCACTTCAACAGCCGGCAGCGGCTGCGGTACTTCAACTGTAACCTGTTTTTCCTGCAGAACCATCGAAAGCTCAAGCTGCTGGAGCTGCTTGACTATTTCGTTAAGGTCAACAGTTTCCGGAGGTTGTGATTTCGTGCTGACTTTTGAATAAACCAGCAATCTTTCTATCATCTTGTTCATCCGCTGTGCACCGTCTATCATAAATTGCAGGTTTTCAGTGTCATCTTTTTCAAGTTTGCCCTTCAGAGACGTTTGCAGCATATCTCCGAAAGCGGAAATCTTTCTCAAAGGCTCACGCAAGTCGTGAGATGCTATATAGACAAAGTTTTTCATTTGCTGATTAGCATCTTCAAGGTTACGAGTGAGTTTATCCTTCTCTTCTTCCGCTTCCTTGCGTTCGGTAATATCTGAGTATGAGCCGAGGATTCCGACTACATTGCCATTGATGTCGTGTAGAGGCACTTTATTTGTGTCAAGCCATGCCGTTTTTCCGCTAGCCTGCTGTTGTTGTTCAATAATATGGTATTTAGGCGTATTGGAATCCATAACTTTCTTGTCATCTTCACAGTAGGCATTTGCCTCTTCCTTTTTCCACGCCAGGTCATAATCCGATTTCCCTACAATATCGCCGGGCTTGGCAAGTCCCGCATCCTTTGCAAAATTGACATTACAGCCAAGATAATTCAAATTTCTATCCTTCCAGAATATAGACTGAGGCACATTGTCCATAACAAGCTGCAGCATCTGTTGTGACTGTTTCAGTGCCTGTTCGGCCAGCTTACGTTCTGTGATATCGCGGAAAGTCCATACTCTGCCTACCACTCTGTTGCCAATTCTCTGAGGCTGGGAGCATCTCTCATATACCCTGTTGTCCTTGAAATACAGAATATCCTGCGACTGTGCGAAAGGATTGGCATATAGTCTCTTGACCTTAGCTATAAACTTTTCAGGCTCTGATAATTGGTCAAACACAAACTCAAGTAATTTATTGTCAATTTTGGTTTCAGCAACACTTGCAGGAATTTGCCACAAATGCAGAAACTTCTGGTTATGACTGACGACTTTCCCGTTTAAGTCAACAACAAGAATGCCATCTGCAGTTGATTCCAATGTCGCTGAGTGCAGAGACAGCAGGCTCGACAATTCATCCTGTGCCTTTTTACGCTCGTCAATCTCCCGAATCATCTGCTCGTTCGCTTTGGTGATTTCTAATGTACGCTCCTCGACCTTTATTTCCAATCCCTCCTTGGCATCGAGCAATTCGGAATCGCGTTTCTGGATTTGCTCCAACATTTCATTGAACGCATCGATAAGCAGGCCTACCTCGTCATTACTCTGCTTCATAGCCCGCGAAGAATAGTCCTTCTTTTCCGAAACAGCTTTTGCCAGCTCGGCCAGGCTCAAAATCGGCTTGGAAATAACTGTTTGAAGCCGTGACGAAACCAAAAATGCTGCCAGAGAAGATAGTATCAGAACTATAATCATTATTTGAATATTTCGCTTGAGCATCGCATACATAGGCGCTAAATCCATCCGCAGGCAAACAGTGCCGGTCACTTCCTTATCGAGAACAATAGGACTTGTAACGGTTAGAAAACCATCCTTGAAAGCAAAACCAGTTTCCTGATATTCGGATGGAACAATTTCAATCTTGGAATCGCCACGATAATAAGCCGCAAAGAGCTTGCCGTCCTGGGTATAAATGCCTCCAAAAACAATAGATGGATCTACATGAAGACCATCCAGGGTTTTCTCAGCATCAGTAGGGTCTCTAAATGCCAGAGCCGCCTTACTGTTGTCTGCTATCATCGCTGCCTGTATTGACAGATTCTGCACCATATTATTGCGAAGTACGCGCTGTTCCCAGCCAATGAACGTTATTCCCGCCAGGAGAAGCCCAATGGTGCAGGCAATCATGACAATCGTCATTAGCTTATACTTTATCGCCATGTTTCGCAAAATAACCATAACTTAATCTTTTGCCTCTCGCTCCATTCCAATTACTCTTGTTGCCAATCTTAAAAGCTGGGATCTGATTTTAAGTCCTGCCTGTTTAGCGGCAGCAGCGTCAACCTCGAACCGGATTTTTTGTTCTTCCAATACGAAGTTGATCATACCTCCGCCCGCTTCAAGAAATTTGGGCATATCCCCAATTATTAAAATGTTACTGCCCTTAACTAAATCTGTTATTTCCTTGACATTTTTTTTCTCAGAAAGGCAGATAAATAATAAATGACATTTTTTGACGGCCTCGATTTGCTGATTAAACTCGGTTTCATCGGATTTCTTCAATTCTTCGAACCCCTTGAATTTCTTTACAACAACTTTCCTGCCTTTGGCTTGTTTGTCTTTAACGGGGTCGAAAGCATCTTCAAATGGGTCTTTCCCGATGATGCCTATAATTATAGGCTCATTGGCGGCGGGCATTTTCCCATCGGGCCAGTCTATAAACATAATGAAATTATATAGAAATGCAGCTTTGACTTGATACTCACGGGCGGTTGCGGATCCAGCCTGAGCCTTTGGTACCGCAAACAAGGCCAAAATCAAAAACATAAGTATATAAATTTTAATCTTCATCCGCAGTTAGTTAATCTGCTTTCATATAAACACGGTCTTTCCATTTCGGTTACTGCCGGTAGGCATAAATTCGGTATAAATAGGCCGGTCATTAACCTAAATAGTGCTTTAATGAAGAAAAATGGCACAAATTTTTATTTAACAGAAAATTATCGGCCTTTTTCTAATTATTATTAACATTAACCCGATAATATGTATATTTACTGACAGCTATGTATGAATATAGTGTAGATTCCGTTGCAACTATTTGAAGCAGAAAGGGTTATGACACTGAGGTTACGGACAATATCTCATTAATCTACCACATCAACAATTTGGCAGATATGGCTGTTTTTTCGAACGGCATTCTTTCGTTCCTTCACCCCCCCCTTGGTCTTTCCGATGCATTTGCCTTTTTGCAGGGCGCAAGTTTAAAATGGATAAGATTTTAGATTGTGAAATGGCTCGTAGAAAACCAGCGTTATAATCGAGTGTGCAGGACTGCTTATCTTAGCAACGCCTTTACTTTGGCCGAGAACAAATTCTATCGCATCGTTGGTCTTCATCCAACCAGGAGGACTCCATGGCGAGGCAAAAATTTTGAACTTGGCGCCCGGCACGGCCATTGCGTCCTTAATGAAAGGGATAAGCAACTTCCTGTCGCGCTCGATGTTGAAATGCTTGAGTTCGGTATCGCCGACAACCTCATCATGGGCATAATTGTTCAGCGAAAAATCGCAGCTATTGATATGCGTGCGGCAAAGCGAATAACCCAAACCGTTTACGGGATCGAAATAAGCCTTTATTACTTCAGCCCGCTTGTCAGAGCTTACTTTCGAGAGTGCATAGGCTGCCGATTCAGTATTGTCGCCGCAATCACACAAACAAATGAAGCTATGGCGAGAAAACTTGTTCTTTTACTATAAGGTACGTCCATTTAAAATACCCTTCTATCCTTTACATCCCAGCTAGTCTGCATTCCAGAAGGTAGTTAAATTATTTAATTCCCTATCAAAGTCCTTCGAAGTAATATCCGTATTACACATTCTTTCAAGACCATATCCAAGATCGCTTTTTGCATTTATAAAAGTCATTTCGCCCTATAAACCATCTGCTCCCCCCTAAATCAGCCTGTACTCTAAGAATACCAGCAGAGATAAAATACTTACTTCCAGGGTCATCAAATTTTCCCAGTTTAGCTATTTTTTCTTTTGACAACGTATAATCCTTCATATACGCTATTTATCGGACATAAGGTGCTTTTTGATTGAAAATTACGGGATTTTTCAATCGAAAGCAGTATACGACATATAGCGCAGCAGCATAAAAGTGCAAGGTAAATTTGAAAACTTCAAGTTTCAATTTGTGCTGACCCTCAATTTTAGCGTATAATTCCTACTTTGATTCATTTGTTTGCCCCATCTGTAGTTTCTTGGGAAAATACTATGAATATTTTAGGAATTTCAGCTTTCTATCATGACAGTGCCGCCGCCCTTGTTTGTGACGGTGAAATTATCGCCGCCGCCCAGGAGGAGCGTTTTACTCGCAAGAAGCACGACTATGATTTTCCCCAAAACGCAGTAACTTATTGTCTACAGGAAGGCGGCATCACCGCCGAACAGCTTGATTATGTGGTCTTTTATGAGAAGCCGCTGCTTAAATTCGAACGGCTTCTCGAAACCTACCTGGGTTTTGCGCCGCTTGGTTTTGGCCAATTTCTGATTAGCATCCCCCTGTGGCTAAGGCAGAAACTGCATTTGCCGCGTGAAATGGATAAGGCACTCGAGCATAAATATAAAGGCCGCTATGTTTTTACCGAACACCACGAATCGCACGCCGCAAGCGCATTTTTCCCCTCGCCGTTCGAACAGGCAGCGATATTAACTCTTGACGGCGTAGGCGAATGGGATACTGCCAGCTTCGGTACCGGCAAAGGCAATAAAATTGAACTTACCCACGTGATACATTTCCCCCATTCGCTTGGTCTGCTTTACTCGGCCTTTACTTATTTTGCCGGATTCAAGGTAAATTCCGGCGAGTACAAGCTGATGGGTCTTGCGCCGTACGGTGAGCCGAGATATTATGACCTGATAAGGGAAAAACTAATCGACCTCAAGGACGACGGCTCGTTTCGCCTGGATATGTCCTACTTTCCATATTGCCATAAGACGCTGATGGTCAATAAAAAGTTTGAACAGCTTTTTGGGGGCCCTGCCCGCAGGCCGGAAGCACCCCTTACGCAGCGAGAAATGGATATTGCCGCATCCATTCAGATGGTTGCCGAAGAGGCGATGCTCAACGCCGCAAAGTATGTGCATCGTCAGACCGGAATGAAAAATCTTGTACTGGCAGGCGGTGTTGCACTTAACTGCGTCGGCAACGGCAAAATATTGCGTGAAGGACCTTTCGATAATATCTGGATTCAGCCGGCGGCAGGCGATGCAGGCGGTGCACTGGGTGCAGCATTATTTGTGTGGTATCAACTGCTCGGCAATGAACGCAAGACAGACGGCATCGACAAACAGCACGCATCGCTGCTGGGTCCTTCCTACGATAACCAGCAGATATGCACTTACCTTGATTCCATCGGCGCTAAATATCACACGCTTGAAGACAGCCGGTTGTTCGACAATGTGGCGGACTTAATCAGCCAGGAAAAGGTTATCGGCTGGTTCCAGGGACGCACGGAATTCGGCCCGCGGGCGCTGGGCAATCGCAGCATCATCGGCGATGCCCGCAGCGAAAAAATGCAGACGGTAATGAACCTCAAAATCAAGTTCCGCGAGTCGTTCCGTCCATTTGCACCCTGTGTGCTGCGGGAGGATGTTGATAAATATTTCCAGATGCGTCCCGAAGAGGACAGCCCGTATATGCTGCTGGTCGCTGCTGTTTGTGATGACAAGCGTCTGGCTGTAAATACGCCGCCTGCGGCATTAAAAGGCCTGGATAAATTAAAGGTCAGGCGAAGTGTCGTACCTGCCATAACACATGTGGATTATTCCGCGAGGATTCAGACTATAGACAAACGGCGACATCCGAAGATGCATCAATTGCTGACAAAATTCAAGGAAAAGACCGGCTGCCCGGTCATCATCAATACAAGTTTCAACATACGCGGCGAGCCTATTGTCTGCACACCCGAACATGCATACCGATGCTTTATGGCAACGAATATGGATGTTCTTGTTATGGAAAACCAGGTGCTCTACAAGGAAGAACAACCACAGACGGCACAAAGCGAGATAGACCGGTACAAGGCAAAATTCCAGCTGGATTAATTCAAAAGGGAAAGCTAATGTCACTTGTGAAAATAAACTGGGACCCAAATCGAAAAGAGCTCGGCGATTTTGGAAAAATCGCTGTGGCGGCACTGGCCATCGTATCTTTGCTGCTTTATATAATTAAAGGGATTGCTGTTAAATGGGCTTTGATTATTTTTGCTGCCGGTGCGGTTATTTTTATTATAAGTCTAATTTCGCCAAAAGTAACCCGTCTTATTTATCTGGGCATGACGCTGGCTGCTGCGCCTATCGGCTATGCGGTCAGCTTTATTGTACTGGCTTTGTTTTATTTTCTGCTCATCACACCGATGGCACTTGCGTTCCGACTGGCAGGCCGCGACCCGCTTAATCGCCGGTTCGAACAGGATACGGATACTTACTGGATTAAGCGTCATCCGCCCGACCGCCTCGACCGCTATTTCCATCAATTTTGACAGGATTGGAGAAAATAAATGTCCAATGACACTCAACAAAACAGAAACAACGAATTTAATAAACTTGCACAGCAGCAGCGTCCCTCACTGGTGGCTGAATTCTGGTTTTTTATCAAACACAACAAGAAATGGTGGCTGTTGCCGATACTGATTATACTGCTGCTTTTGGGGTTGCTTATACTGCTCGGTGGTACAGCAATAGCGCCGTTTATTTATCCACTTTTCTAATACTGTATAGCTTCCAGTACTTTACGTATCTTGACGGAATTAGGGTCTATCCGTAAAGCGGCACGAAGCTCTTTTATCGCCTCATCCCTGTGTCCCTGTGTCTTCAAAAGAATACCCAGGTTGAGGTGTAGAACCGGATCATCCGGCAAGAAAAGTAATCCCTTGCGACATGTCTTCACTGCTTGGTCAAGCTTGCCCTGCTTGTACAGCAATGCTCCCAGATTGCTGTACGCTTGTTTGTGTTCCGGCTGCAATTGTATCGCTTTAAAGTAATGTTCTATGGACTTATCTAACCTGCCCTGCATTTGATATGCCAATCCTAAATGATAATGTGCATCGGCATAGGTAGGCATAATTCGTAGCGCCTCCAGATTATAGGCGATAGATTCATCAAGACGGCCCTGCTCGCCTGATAAAAGACCTAATTCGGCGTATGCCAAATGAGAATGTGGGAAATGAGCAGCCAAAAAGCGATACTGCTCAACTGCCGCCCAAGGATTTTTCAAATCTTCAGATAGTAATTTGCCATATTTCCAACGCAACCACCAGTCTGAACCGTCAATTTGAATCGCTCCGCTATACTCGGCAGCCGAGTTTTTAAGGGACTCAGGAGAAAGGTAAATCTCAAGGGCCTTGAGCTTTTGCTCCATTCGACTAACCTGCTGCTTATTGTAAAGCCGGTTGGTGAACGGCGCTCTCTTTATATAGGCATTAAGAACATTATAGGTAACGTTGTATCGGTCCCAATCGGTGTATGCTAAATGTCGCGCACATTCTGCCTCGGTGGACAATGGTCGTTCATCTGCTTTATGACCCCCACTCTTTTCTTCGACAAGAAGACGTGGGGGCTCCGGAAGTATCTTTTCGGCCTGCTCGAAAACTGTCTTGGCCAAAAGATAGTTGCCCTTGAAATTCAAATGTACATGCTCATAAAACAGCTCCTCACCGGCAATCCCATAAGGACTGTTCTCTTCAAACGCCTTGGCCGCATCGATCAGATAAACATCTTCCGCAACCCTGCCATCAGCTACAGTGCGAATAATCTCGTTGATGCGACTATCAGCACGGAAGCGAAGTGTATCCAGCTGGCGTGCTTTAATATACCTGTCCTTGGCCTTGTCATATTCGGCCATAGCCCAATAACATCGGCCCAGACGAAATTGAAGGTCAGCGTAACAATCATCAATTTCGGCAGCGGCCAGATAGAGTTCCGCCGCCTCGGCATAATCGCCGGCCTCTTCCCTGTCTATCCCCTGCCGGTAAATATCATCCCATTTTTTCTTTTCTGTTTCAGTCAAACTCTGCCGATGCAGGGAGGCAAACGGCGGATTATCTTTCAAGTTACTGCCTACGGTACAGAAAATTATCTTTGCTCTACTTCTGCGAGCTATCTGGCTAATATCTTTAAGGTTTCTTTCAAAATGCTGGTAAACCGTTTTCAGACGAGGGTCATCGGCTCGCACCTGCTTTCCCAGAAACATCTCCATTCCATGCCAAACTTGTGGGGTATCCTTCCGAGTGGCCGCTAATGCGAAACTCGTTATCAGTTGTCCCACTCTGGTGGTTTTAAGGGCAATTCCGAAACGAATGAGAGACAAATTCGAGGAAAGCGGTGCAAAGACAGTCCCTGCTCCATACGGACCGACAACTTCATTGTTGCCGAGATATACGACAAACAGGTCCGGCTCGTGCCTGGCGCAGTCCTTGGCTGCATCCAGAATCACATGGGAATTTATAGCCGGCATCGCGATGGTAATAAGTTCAAAGTTCACTCCCGGATACTCCTGCTGTAACATTACCCGAAGAATTCGTCCAAAACCAAATGCAGCGTCCGGAACACCCTGAGCAGCAGAAGCGCCCAGTACAAAAATTCGATAAGTATCGTCCGGCTTATCCGCAGGGAAAATGAACGGGTCAGCTGACCTGGCGATGTTTCGCGGAAAGAACCGCCAGCCAAATTTAACATTGTCACAATAAGATACCCTGCCGTTCACTTCACACTTGATAGTAGCGGTGGTAGGGAAGCCGTAGCCGACTATACGAAGGGTAATCTCCAGCAGCAAAAACAGTAGAGCAGGAACAACAGTAATCGCAATAATGCGGAACAGCCAGAGACGCCAGCCGGTTATCGGCCTGCCTGCCGGCGAGTCTCCCCCGGCCTTACGCCGTTGGACGTCTCCTTTAGTATGTGATGGCAATTTTTTATTGCTTATGCTGCGTTTGGTATTCATTTATTTAGTCCCTTTTTTTAGGCATGCCACTTCCGCATTGGTCAGTGTGGAAAGCCAGACCTCTTTTTTCTCGAGTTGTTGCTTCCTTGATGTCTGCCAAAATTCTATCTTCTTTTCTTTTCAAACTCAACCTATTCTCTCCGTTTTTAAATATATTTGTGAAATTTGACCGCCGGATTGATCAAAATTGTCGCCGCTACCCCATCCTGCTTTTCAAACGCGATGGTCTGTTTTTTTGCTAACCGATCGCTCGTATCCCTAACAGTAACATAGGCAGTAACCTTACCGTACATTGTTTCTGTATCAGAACTTTTCTGCATTTTACTATTCACCGCTTTAGCGCTTTCCTGGTAATTCCACACCGTACCGAAAAAAGCAATGCTCAATAACACACCCATATAACAACGTTTTGCAGTTTTCTGAAACATCTCTATTTCTCCTACAAGTCATCCTTGCCTTTCCTGCTTATCAACCACGAAACAGTTAATTACAAAGAAAAAAGAGACAGTATTGTTTTTTGCTATATTATGAGTCTACAAACGGGCTCAGTTCCCGCAGGCGGTTGACAATCTGCGGCATTTTTTCAATCACAAAATCTATTTCTTCTTCGGTATTATATACGCTCAGGCTGAATCTTATGGAGCCGTGGGCGGCGGTGAACGGCACACCCATCGCCCGCATAACGTGGCTGGGTTCAAGAGAACCGCTGGTACAGGCAGAGCCGCTGCTGGCACAAATTCCGAACTGGTCGAGCAAAAGCAGAATTGCTTCGCCTTCGATAAACTCAAAACTGATATTTGTGGTATTCGGGAGACGATTTATTTTGTCGCCGTTGAGCATTGCGCCGGTACAGGTTTTGAGGATAGCATTTTCGAGCTTGTCGCGAAGTTTTTTAACTTTTGTGTTTTCCTCTCGTATTGATTTAGCGGCAAGTTCGGCTGCCTTGCCGAGTGCGACGATGCCGGCGACATTTTCAGTGCCTGCACGCCTGCTTTTTTCCTGATGGCCGCCGACGATAAAGGGAGAAATTCTTGTGCCCTTTTTAATATACAGAACGCCAACACCTTTTGGAGCGTGGAGCTTGTGGCCGGAGAGACTGAATAAATCGATATTGCTCTTATTGAGATTCAAGGGAATCTTTCCAACTGCCTGGATGGCATCGGTATGAAAAACAACGTCCTTTGCCTTGACGATTTCGGCGATTTTATCTATCGGGAAAATGACGCCTGTTTCGTTGTTGGCGTACATAATGGAGACTATCGCAGTATCTTCATCAACTTCTGCCTTGAGTTCGTCGAGGTCGATTTGGCCATCTTTATTAACGCCAAGCTCAACAAGCCTGTAACCCTGATCTTCGAGATCTCTGCAGGTTGTAAGGACTGCGGGATGTTCGACGCGGGTTGTGATGATTTTTCTCTTTTCCGGCATAGCGGCAAGAACGCCTTTTATAGCGGCGTTATCGCTTTCGGTACCACAGCCTGTAAAGACGATTTCCGAACTGGCGCAGTCGAGCAGATTCGCAATTGATTCCCTGCTGCGAGTGATATGCTTTTCGACCTGGCCGCCAAAGGTGTGCATACTCGATGGATTGCCGTAAAGGTCCTTTAAAAAAGGCAACATCGCATCGAAAACTTC